>NZ_JBELAU010000032.1:0-13718 GCF_040253585.1 Emticicia sp. W12TSBA100-4 | reverse complement strand
TCTTTCGGCAGGCAATTATACTTTAACAGTGAAAGATGCGAATGGCTGTACGGCAACGGCAAGTACAACTTTGACCGAACCAAATTTATTGACATTGACAGCCACCCCAACGAATTTGACTTGTCAAGCAAAGAGCACGGGTAGTATCAGCCTATCGGCGAGCGGTGGCACGATGGCATATACTTATTCAAAAGATGGTTTGACTTTCCAAAGTAGTAATGTATTTTCAGCATTAACTGCAGGCAATTATACTTTAACGGTGAAAGATGCCAATGGCTGTACGGCATCGGCAAGTACCACGTTGACTGAGCCAGAATTATTGACATTGACAGCTACCCCAACGAACTTGACTTGTCAATCAAACAGCACGGGTAGCATTAGTTTATCGGCAAGCGGTGGCACAATGGCATATACTTATTCAAAAGATGGTTTGACTTTCCAAAGTAACAATGTATTTTCAGCTCTTTCGGCAGGTAATTATACCTTAACGGTGAAAGATGCCAATGGCTGTACGGCAACGGCAAGTACCACGTTGACTGAACCGAATTTATTGACTTTGACTGCTACCCCAACGAATTTGACTTGTCAAGCTAACAGCACAGGTAGCATCATTTTATCGGCGAGTGGTGGTACAACGGCATATACTTATTCAAAAGATGGTTCGACTTTCCAAAGTAGTAATGTATTTTCAGCTCTTTCGGCAGGCAATTATACCTTAACGGTGAAAGATGCTAATGGCTGTACCGCACAAACTTTTACAACAGTTACTCAACCAACAGTAATAACGGCAAAATTCGAAGTAAGAGATATTCTTTGTAAAAATGCCAATACTGGTTCTATCACATCTTTTGTGAATGGAGGAACGATACCATATAAATACAATTGGAGTAATGGCCAAACTTCCGCTTCAATTGAAAACCTTTCAGCAGGAGTTTATTCTCTTACGATAAGTGATGCAGCAGGTTGTAACATTACACAAAATATAAGCATTTCAGATGGAAAAACCACAGAACCTCCTACTATTTTAGATAATATTGTTGCTTGTCTTGGTAGTCCAATATCGTTATCTAACATTAGTTTTGGGGCATATAATAAGCTTGTTTGGTATGAAAATATCAATGCAAGCATATCTATACCTGAACCTACTTCACATGAAATTGGTCAAAGAAATTATTTTGTGAGTCAAGTCAGTCAAGATGGATGTGAAAGTTTGCGAGTTCCCGTAAATATTTCCATAAATGATTGCAAACCAGCAGCTTTTGACCTTGCATTAAGAAAAACGGTTGTAGATTCAAAATCAGAGTTTAAACCAAACGATTTAGTCACATTCAATATTACTGTTTACAATCAAGGAAATGCCAAAGCTTATAATATTGATGTAATCGATTATATTCCTCTCGGAATGATTTATGTAGGTAATAGTTGGACAATAAATTCGAATGAAATAGTCAATAGAATTGATAGCTTGTCAATCGGTGAGAGTCGGACTTTGACTATTAAAATGCGAATTTCTTCCGATACCCAAAATGGAGATTTAATAAACAAAGCAGAGATTTTTGGTGCTGATTTAGATAAATTAGGCAAAAATCACCTTACTTCTGATATTGATAGTCGTTTTGATAAAAATCCAAACAATGATATTGGGGGCAAAGAAGATTCACCAACGGATGATTATATTTTAGGTAATGGCGATGGACAATTTGACACCGTTGGCGGAATTATTCAAAAATATGATGAAGATGATGCCGACCCTGCCCTCATCAGAGTTGCGGTTGGTGATACTTGTTTAGATTTGGCTCTTCGTAAACGATTATTATCAAATCCCGTAACGGCAGTTTATATGCCGAGCGACTCGGTTCGTTTCGAGATAACAGTTTTCAATCAATGCAAAAACCAAAAAGTTTATAACATTGATGTAGTTGATTATATTCCAAAAGGTGCAATACTTTTAAAAACAAATGATATCAACCAACGTTGGAGTTTATCAATTGATACTTTAATGGCGAACAATCAAATTGTTTCGATAGATACAAATGCTATTACAAGAATAGATAGTTTAGCAGGGGGCGATAGCACAACTTTTGAAATACTGTTGAAAATTAAACCGACTACTCAAGCAGGTGCGTATATCAACAAATCAGAAATTTTTAGAGCTACACGAGATAAAGATGCAAAATTTGTTATTAATGCCGATGTTGATAGCCGTTTTGATAAAAATCCAAGTAATGATATTGGTGGCAAAGAAAATTCGCCAACTGATGATTATATTTTAGGAGATGGCAATGAACGATTTGATACAGTTGGAGGAGTAAAAGCCAAAAACGATGAAGATGACGAAGATCCAGCCATGTTTGTGGTTGGAGATATTGATTGTTTACAAGCGTCGGTCGATTCGGTAAATGGAAATAAATGGTTTGACTTATATGACAATTTTGGAAGACTCTATGCCTCAGTAAACCCTAATGGACAAAATTTAGGAAGAGTAACTTTAAAAATCAGACATTACGGTAATGGCGAAGAAAATATACCAGCAACAAGTTTTGGCACAAGACTGATGAGTAGATATTTTGACATCAAAAGTTCGCTTAAAGACTCATTCGATGTTGCAGTTTCTCTTAAGATATATTTCTTAGATACTGAATTGAATGATTATAAAAAGGCTGTTAAACTACCATTACTCACCATCAATGATTTCAATATCGTTCATTACGATGGCATCAGAGAAAATTGTGGCTTTGAAGATAACGATAATTTCACGCAAGGAGTAAGTGAAGTGCTTTATAAAAACATTATCGGGAAAGTATTTAGCAAAGAAAGTTTTTACTTGCAATTTGACCTTCATCGTTTCTCTGAAATTGGTGCTACGGCCAATAAGTATATGACTACCATTCAGTATGATGTAAGTAAGCATTATGAAAAATCTGCCTTAGTAGTATGGACAACAAATCTTGAAGTCGAAAGTAATTATTTCATTGTTGAAAGAAGTACGGACTGTGTGAATTTCGTACAAATCGGTAAAGTTAGTGGTAAAGGAGTCGGTAGCGATTATGAATTTATAGATAATTTCCCAAATAGCGGCATAAATTGTTATCGAATAATATATGTAGATAAAGATGGTACTCGAAAAGTATTAGACCCAAAACAAGTAGAATTTGATAAGACACCAATTTGTACAGCATTCCCTAATCCTGTCATAAAAGGGATTGATTTTAATGCATACTACAGAAACATTAAAGTTAAGGAAATCAAACTTTATGATACTATTGGGCAAGAAATAGGGCTTGATGCTACCTTGACGGAAAATAATTATTATAAAATTAAAGTTTCGAATATTATGAGAAATGTCAATTATTTAGTGTTTACTGATGAAAAAGGTAAAAGGTGTATTATGAGGGTGGTTGCACATTAATTGAAACTTTAGAGAAACCAATTTAAAAATGTAAGGATGTAACATTCTCGAGATGAGTAAGTCATTTCTTTTTATATAACAACCGTGAAAAAATTATTCATTATACTATTGCTTGTAAAGCAACATCAATGTAATGCCCAAGGAAAATATAAATTACCTTGGGAACGTTTCAATAAAACTTTTTCTATTGATTTTGGTGGTGGTACAGCTCAATATTTAGGTGATATTCACCCACATAACAATATATTTTCTTATGTTTCTACAGTTCGCTGGAATCTATCTTCTCACATAACTTGGCAGTTCTCTCCACTATTCGCTGTTCGAACAGGTTTTTCTTGGGTCAGAATTTCGGGAGACGATTTTGCATTTACCAAGAAAAATATGGAATTTAAGCCTCAAACAGATGCATTTGATTTACAATTTCTTAGAAACCTTCATTTCAGAAATGATTTAAAAGAGGTTTCACTTACAGGGATTATTAATCTTCAAAATGGTTTCAGCAACCGAACTTCCAACCGACCAAATCAAATACCCTATTTATTTTCTGGTATTAATTTTTTCATCAACCAGCCTTTGGCAAGAGAAAAATTTAATGCAGATACAAATGAAAAAGGAGCTTGGAGGATAATCAATATTTCACAAAACAATATTAAATTTGATGTTAGCATACCAATTGGTTTAGGAATAAGAAAAAAACTAAGCCCCAAACTCGATTTAGCTGCCGAAGTTTCCTACCGAATTACCTTTACTGATGCCCTTGATGATATTACTCAAGCCACATATAGTACCACATCTGATATTTTTGAAAATAGAAGTACCGAATTGGTAGCTGCTCAAACAGGCCAAAGTCGAGTAAATAACTTCAATGATGTTAGTAATCGACAAGGATTTCCTATTTATTTGACAGGTAAAACACTCCCGCCAACTATTGGTTATCCAAATCCATTCCCCGAGCGTGGCGATGCAAGAAACGATTCCTATTGGACTACAAGTCTGAGATTAAGGTATTATTTCGACAAAAAAATTAAGTGCAACTGATCAAAAATAGTTATTTTTTTACAGATTAGTAAGAAGTATCTTATAAAATTCTAATACCTTATTTTAATGAATTTAGCTCTCGGTAATATTTCCAAATCACACGCCGACCAATAATCGTCTCCATTTGGGGTTGTTATTAACTCTTAAATCTTCCACTAACTGTAAAGCCTCATTGCTGAATTTGATTAAGTTAAACAATTAGATTTCTATATTAACTACTTATAAAAATAACGATAAATACATGTTTCTAAGAATGGACCGTTTTGCGAAATTCCAATTTCAAGTTTTCGTTTAACTGTTACAAATAGTCTTTTTTGACTCATCAGTAAGAAGGCACATTTATCTCTCTTTACTTTAATCATAAATATTGGTTCATCTATATTTAATTGGTTCGTCCAGAGGTCAAATATTTCCTTTCACTTATTTGAGTTTTCAATTTTCAATCCTAACTTAGTAAGATAATTTTATGCTGTATGATTAAAATAAAGATAGATAAAAAAGAATCCGATCAACTTTTAGTCGAATTTGAAGACCTCAGTTTGAATCGTTTTATTAGCCAAATTCCAGAACGCCGATTTAGCCGCTCTCGAAAAGGTTGGTTGGTACCCAACACTCGTCAAAACGTGTCGATGATTGGACAACTATTTGGTAAAGAAAACTGTCTGTTTGCCAAAGAAATTATTTTGCAATATAGACCTAAGATCACTAACAAGGAAATAGAAAAATACTTTGTGAGAATCAGAAAACCATGGGTGAATACCCCAAGTTATCGTGAAGAAAATGCTCATCCTATCATAATTGCTTTGCACAAACACATGCAGCTACGTAATTATAGCTACAAAACTATCGGTAATTACCGCAGCCAACTCATCAGAATGATTCATTATTTTAGTCCCAAATACCTTAGTGATATTTCGCAATCGGAGTTTGAAACATATCTATATTATTTGGTGACGAAGCGAAAACTGAGTGGTGCATCGCTCAATGTAGTCATCAATGCCTATAAGTATTACCAAGAAAACATTTTGGGATTTCCAAGAACGGTCTATTTTGAGACACCTAAAATCCTTAAAGCTCAGCCTTTACCTCAGGTACTTAGTCAGCAAGAAATACTCTCAATTTTAGAAAACACCAAAAGTTTAAAATATAAAGCCATATTTAGCTTGATTTATTCGACAGGTATTCGATTGAGCGAAGCTTCACACTTAAAAATAGCCCATATCAATAAATATGAGAAAACAATTTTTATCAAAAATGGTAAAGGGAAAAAAGACCGATATGTGTTTCTATCAGAAAATATATTGGATTTGCTAAGAACTTATTTCAAGGAATACAGACCAAAAGTATATCTTTTTGAAGATGAATATGACTTTGAAGCGATCAGTGAGCGAAGCATTCAAAAGGTATTTGCGGGCGTAATCAAGCAATGCAAGATAAACAAACACGTAGGTATTCATTCGCTAAGACATAGTTTTGCGACCCATTTACTCGAATCAGGTACAGATATTAGGTATATTCAGGAGCTTTTGGGGCATTCAGACATCAAAACGACCATGCGTTATACACACGTAAGTAGTCAGGCATTGAAGCAAGTAATGAGCCCGTTTGATCATTTACGCCGTTAGAATATGAAAAGATGTTTTGAAAGGATTGGAAATAGATTAAGGGAATTAAATATTGATAATAAGAAACATGGTCTCAGAGTCAGCATTATCGTTTTTTAGAAGCATTGACCTTAATCGACTCAAAGTGAAAAACCGACTTTTCAAAACATATCCTTGCGAGTATCCGATTTGGGTCAATTTACACGCTCTGACATTGACATCTTTTTTGATACGATACATTTTATTATCATCCCCAACAAAGTAGTCGGGATATCCATTGACCAACCAAACACGTTTAACAAATATTTCTTTTCTCAATTATTTTATGATTTATTTGTAAATTAAATAAGTTTTAATAAATATTGCAAAAGTTAAGTAAATTAAACTCCAACATTTGCTTAATTAACGACAATTTAGTTGATTATCAGTTATTTATGAAGGAATAATTAATTAAGCCAGGTTCGTACTTTTACTAGTTGGAATCTTTTCAAAAAATATATAGGTTCAAAATGGGACTTGATATAACACTTGCACGAATTTTAAAAAATCCAGTTGACCCAAATTCATATTTATTAGTGAGTGAAAGCCCTGAATTACTCTTATTTTTTGATAAATTTCAACAAAGTAAAACTTTTGAGTTTGAGGGAGAACAACCTTATAATGATTTTGTATTCTATTACGAAGAATTAGCATTTCAGAGAAGAGGAGTGATTTCCAAGTTTTATGATGAGATGGAAAATGATAGATGCTTAACAACATTAAGTGAACTCCAAAAACTTTATTCTTATATATCTAAAAATTATATTAAAACGTTCAATGTAGAGTTTTTAAGTCACTTCAATGAAGGTGAAACATTTATCATTATAAGTTGGTAACGTATGCGTCTAAAATAGTTTGACAGTTTTTGGCTCAAAGTCTCGTTCGACGAGCCGAATCCGCTGGTTTTTCGGTTTTTCAAACTCATAATTTTTGGCGGACAGGACAGTTCTCTCCTACTCTATTTAGGATTTTCTGCTTGCAAAGTAGGCTGGCGACAAGTCCTCTGAGTGGTATTTTTGCAAACTTTTCTTCGACACGCAAAGTTTTATCCAACTCGTTTGCTTTTTTGTATTTTTCCATGCAAATTTACCTTCAGCAGCATAGTTCTTGGCTTGGGTTCTTTGGCGTGCTGCTGTCCGTTGGACAGCAAATCAGAGCGGTCGCAAAGTTCATCAGTCCCAACACGAGCAAATAAGTAAAAGTTTAATATTCAATCAGTTAACTCAAAAATCACTTCCAATCTTCTCATTTGCGGTCGTTGGAAAATTTTCTATTCAATGATTTACAGAGGGAAAATTACAATCAAAAACATTGCTGAAAACTATGTAACAATTCAAACACAGTCTGGACAAGAAGGAATAATTAATTTAGATAAAATTTCAAGCAAGATAGTTTTTGAAGGTGATACTTTACAACATTGTGAGCATGGATTTTATGACGTAATTGATGCAAATGGGAACTACATATTTCGCCATTCCTCGCAAATTAGTAAATCTAAAAATAAAAAATGGTGGCAGTTTTGGGTTTAAGCACAGTATAGTTTCGACAGTTTTTATTAATTTGCGACACATAAACATCGCTAAGTTTTCTAAAAATCAAACGCATAATTCTCGGTGGACAGGATAGCTTTTTGGTAGTTTAATTGGTTTTTCTGCTTGCAAAGTTGGCTGGCGACAAATCCTCTGAGTGGTATTTTTGCCAACTTTTCTTCGATTCTCAAAATTTTATCCAACTCTTTTGCTTTTTTTCATTTTTCCGTGCAAATTTACTTCCAGCATTCGGTTTTGCTGGCTTGGGTTCTTAGCGTGCAAGCCGTCCTTCGGACGTCTTATCAGAGCGGACGCAAAGTCAGTTTAGTCCAACTCTAAAGCATTGTGTAAAGGTCTGATGCTTTATTAATTAACTCTAAATTTACTCCAAGTCCATCACAATGCTGGTCGTTGGAATTATGAAAAAAATGCAACCAAAGCACGTTTTTTTAAACTTTATAAATGAATACGTAAAAGATTTTTACAAAAGTTATGACTTTGAATTTTCAGAATCACAATTGGCTTTCAAAAGAAAACTTTCTAATGGATTTGTTCAAACAATAAAATTTAGTGGAAATCTTAGAAACACAGAAGGTTTCATTATAAAATATGGAGACCAATACTTAGTTTATTGTTCAACCTACAAAAGTTGGTGGACTAAGAATTTCCCCCAAATACCTCTCATTGGTTCAGGTTACTTAAATACAAATAACGAAAGTTTAATTAAAATGAATCATGCAATTAGAAATGGTACAGAATACGACTTTTTAAAAAGTCCTAAAGAAGAAATCATGAATGAACTGAAATCCAATTTTATTGACTTTGGATTAACATTTTTTACAGACAATGAGAATTGGGAAAAACTATCTGAAAAAGCTGGTTCAAAATTGACAGAAATTGATGCTCTGATTTTATCAAGTCAATTCGAAAGAGCAAACAATTATATTATCGAAACAATGACCGAATATTTAGGATATTACGGCAATGAATCAAAAATGAATGCAAGTGCAAGACAAAGTTTCGAAATTTTAAAGTCAAGAAAAGAATACCTAAAAAAGTGGCTTTAAGAAGCTAAATACAAGCAGTTATTTTCCAATTCGACAAGCAAAATTCGCTGGTTTTTCAGTTTCTCAAACGCATATTTCTTGGCGGACATGACAGTTCTCTCCTACTCAATTTAGGGTTTTCTGCTTGCAAAGTGGGTTTGCGACAAGTCCTCTGAGTGGTATTTTTGCCAACTTTTCTTGGATTCTCAAAGTTTTACTCAACTCATTTGCTTTTTTATATTTTTCCGTGCAAATTTACTTTCAGCAATCAGATTGGCTGGTTTGGGTTAGTTGGCGTGCAAGCCGTCCTTCGGACGTCTTATCAGAGCGGACTCAAAGTCAGTTTTGTCCAACTCGAAAGCATTATGTAAAGGTCTGATGCTTTATTAATTAACTCTAAATTTACTCCAAGTCCATCACAATGCTGGTCGTTGGAAGTTAAAAAGATAAATAAAATGAACAAAATAAAAGTTCACATAAGTACCATTACAGAAAGTATTGAAGATGAAAAAGATTTTACAGTCGTATTACAAAATACCGAATATGTAATCGGAATTAGAGTGAGAAAACAACAAGCAGTATTGCTTTATGGAGCAATATCTAAAAGAGCTGACTTAATGTTACCGCACACATTAATTAACAAAATTTTAGAACCTTTAAATTATAGAGTAACAGAAATTGTAATTGATAATCTTTTTGAAGGAACTTACAATAGCTTAGTGTATTACTCTAACGGTAAAAATATATATTCTGTAGATTCAGCCGTTAATGATGCACTAATAATATCTGCAATAAACTCTGCCCCTATATACATTGTAGATACCTTACTTCATCAATATGGAACTAAAATTAAAAATTAATGCTTAATGGAAACTTTTCAACAATCAATTAAGATTGGTTTTTTTCAAAAACAAGAAAAATATTTTTCAATAATGCCATATGGAATTAAAGTTTTTTCTGAGAGTGAAAATTCTGAATATAGTTTTGAAAAAATATCAAAAAACACATTATTAGGACAAAAAAAAGTTAAAAATAAATACATATTTATTTTCTTATATTTTTATTTATCCCTTTTCTACGTCTCAATTAAAAGCGAAGAGGCTATAATTATATGTTTTATATTAATAACTGGATTTATTTTTACATATTACTATTTTTGGAACAGAGAAAAAACTAAATTGATGCTCATAAGTGATAATAAATATATTGTTTTCATATATGAACACGATAATCAAGTTGAAGTGGATAATTTCATATCCAAAATTTATAAAAAAAGAGATGAAGTATTATTCAAAACTTATACAAGTTTCACTAAATTTATCCCATTTCAAGACCAGTATGAAGGGCTAATGTTTCTTTTACATGAAGAAATTATAAATCAGGATGAATTCTATTTCCATTTTGGCAAATTAAACGAAACTTTTGAAATGAAGAAAATTGATTAATGTGGTTTGATAATTTATAACTCAAAGTCACCTTCGACGAGCAAAATTCGCTGGTTTTTCAGTTTTTCAAACGCACAGTTTTCGCCTGACAGGACAGTTCTCTCCTACTCTATTTTTGGGTTTTCTGCTCTCACAGTGGGTCTGCGACAAGTCCTTTGATTGGTATTTTTGCCAACTTTTCTTCGATTCTCAAAGATTTATACAACTCATTTGCTTTTTTGTTTTTTTAAGTGCAAATTTACTTGTAGCAGCGTAGTTGGTGCGTTTGGGTTCTTGGCGTGCTTGCCGTCCGTGGGACGGCATATCAGAGCGGTCGCTATGTTCGTCAGCTCCAACAATCTGAAAGATAGACGAAAGCCCTCACAAGAAAGCCCGATATACTCGAAGGTATATCGGGCTTTTGTCTATCTTGAGTTGGCCGACAACGGGGAGTGCCAAGAAATTTATTAGGGTAAAAAGTAGATGCGTTTCTACTCCCCTTTCAACTATTTTTGGCTCAAAACATGGCTTTCTTTGGCCTTTAGCTTCTATTAAGCAATAAATACCCTTACCCAAATCTTGGGATTAAGCCTTGCCAAATGTCATTTGATTGATGTCGCCTCTTTTCAATCAATCTTTACTCCGGTGAAGCCTTGTTTCTTACTTCCAATACTACTTCTATGGGTTCGCAACGGAGACTATAAATCACTGCGACTGATACCATTCTGCCTTCACCACAACATGGACACCGACCGATGTCTGTCCCGTATTTTTCCTGCATAAACTGCTCAACACTCAGCTTGGGTATAGGTTTCCGCTCCGATAATGCCATGCTCGATAGTATCTGTTTGATCCGTTCGTGTTTGCCTCGGTTGCGTAAATATCCATAATGTCTTATCTTAACAAAATACCGTGGAAGGATATGCTGCTCAAAACGCCGCAGGAATTCTTCGTGACTCAGCGTCATTTGCTTGACTTTACTGCCATCGGCGTAGTCTTTGTAGTTAAAACTGAGCGTTGATTGCCCTACCTCGGTGATGCGATTACTGCTGATGGCGATTCGGTGGGTGTATCTACCCAAGTATTCTAAAACTCCCATCGCACCGCCGAAGGGGCGTTTGGCATACACATTCCACGGTTTTCGACCAATTTGACTCAATAATTCGTCAAAATCAAGGTTATTGAGTCGAAGTTTTGACCGTAGTTTCCGCAAACCTTTCATCAAGATTGCCTTGAAGACTATCTTCAAAGCTCCCACTGGAAAAAGAAACTTCCCACTAACTCGCTTACTATTTTGCCATTGATTGCCATCGAAACCACCCCCACTGACAATGCAGTGAACATGCGGATGAAAAGATAAATTTTGGCCCCACGTGTGCAGTACTGACGTTATACCAATTTCTGCACCCAGATATTTGGGGTCTTTGCCAAACTGTAAGAGCGTCTGAGAGGATGCCTCTAATAGCAAATTATACAGTAAAGTACGATTGCCCATCACCAAACTATTCAGTTCATGGGGCAGCGTAAAGACCACGTGATAGTAAGTCGTTGGCAGTAACTCTTGCTGGCGTTGGCCGACCCATTGCTCTCGACCGAAGTGACCACAAAACAGACAATGCCGATTACCACAACCATGGAACTGCATCTGCTGATGTCCACAATCGTTGCATTGACTCAGATGATAGCCATTGGCAAGGGTCCGACAAGTACTCAGTTGCCCAAAAACGCTCTTCGAGTAAGGATTAAACCCTAAGTTTTGTGCTTTGCTAAAAATCCCTTGTAAACTTTCTTGCGTACTCATCATAAGAAGCTATCTACAGGATTGATGATATTTCGACGTTTGCTCTCTTGCAGATGTAGATACACCATGGTCGTAGAGATATGCGAATGACCCAACAACTGCTGAATGGTATGGACGTCGGTGCCTGCATCCAGCAGATGGGTGGCAAAACTATGACGCAGGGTATGACAAGACAATCGACGTTCGGGGCTCAACAAGCCCACACGACCAATCGCACTCGCTACATGAAACTGAATCGTTCGAGCCTTCATGGGTTTGCCTACCAGTTTCCCCTCAAAGAGGTAAACTTTGGGACGATACGCTCGCCAATATTCTTCTAATAGACTCAATAACTTCTCTGAAAGTAAGGTGTAGCGTTCTTTATTACCTTTGCCATGAGCCACTCTTAGCCGTAAATTTGGTCTATCAAGGTCGCTCAATTTCAGGTGTTGTAATTCGCTCAGACGAATGCCGGTTCCATAAAAAACTGATACAATGGCCTTATGTTGCAAGATTTCACAACTATTTATGACCATTCCCACCTCCTGCTGAGTCAGAATATTGGGGTACACTTGTCTTTTGAGGGGATAAAACGAACGAGCTCGGATGGCCGGTAGTTGCAGAATGTGTTGAAAGAAGCAGCTCATAGCCTGGGCAGCGGTATGACATTTGCCCCACGAAGCATTGAAATGCTCTTGGATGTAAGTCAGGTAATTGATGATGTCGGTCTGAATCAAACTATAGGCCGAGCGGTCGGAATAATGACTCAGCAAATACCGAATCTCATAGCTGTAATTGGTGACGGTTCGAGGTGAATAGCGTTTAGCTCTTAGGTAATTTTCTAATTCCCGCAAAAGCTTTTCCGACTCTGCACTCAGCTTAACAGCGACATAAAAACTGTTTTTTTGTTAACATCTCAAATATTGTTTAAAGTGAGTTGCTAAAGTAATCCATTTTTTACTATTTTTACAAAACCCTTCAACAAAGTTGTTGGTTCAACGCGAAGCATTATGTAAAGGCTTGATATTTAATTAATTAACTCTAAAATCACTCCAAAACCATCACAATGCTGGTCGTTGGAAAAATAAAAAAATATAAAAACATGGGATACACAATTGGGATGTCTTCTCTTGACAAAAAACCAATCAACATACAAAAATTAAAAGAATTTTGCTTAATAAATCCAATATTTAAGTTAGATGACTCAAAAACTTGGACAAATATGTATGACCAAGTTGTTTTGTACAAAGTAAATGAGAAATGGGAAATGGTTTGTGCGTTTGATAACGACGATAACTATGCTATTTCTACGCCTCCAAACGATGATTTGTTTGATATGTCCTGTAAAATTGCAGATTATTTAGGTTTGTTTATTTTTGGGGAAGAGAACGAAATTTACTACATTCCTACATACGGAAAGCCACAAAACCATATTGACTTTGAAATAGCCAAATCTGTGTTTGCGGAAAATGGGTTTGATATAAATCTAATTATTGAAAAAGCTACAGTTGAGCATTAATAGTATCTAATTCAGTATTTTTAGCTCAAAGTTACATTCGACACGCAAAATTCGCTGGGTTTTCAATTTTTCAAACACATATTCTCGTTGGACAGGACAGTTCCCTCCTACTCCATTTAGGTTTTTCTGCTTGCAAAGTTGGCGTTCGACAAGTTCTCTGAGTGGTATTTTTGCCAACTTTTCTTCGACTCGCAAAGTTTTACCCAACTCATTTGCTTTTCTGTATTTTTCCATGCAAATTTACTTTCGGCAGCATAATTCTTGGCTTGGGTTCTTAGCGTGCCTGCTGTCCGTTGGACAGCATATCAGAGCGGTCACAAAGTTATCCAA
>NZ_JBELAU010000031.1:0-15746 GCF_040253585.1 Emticicia sp. W12TSBA100-4 | reverse complement strand
ATCACCTTTGTCACCTTTTACGCCCTGAATACCTTGTATTCCTTGTAATCCTTGGTCTCCTTTGTCTCCTTTTGTTCCGTCCCAACCACGAAGTAATGCTCTTAGTTGGGTATTGTTAGACTTTACAAGTTCAATAAACTTTTCTTTGAGTGCTTCTTCATCGGCAAAGGTAGATTCATCAGTAAATGCAAGCGAATTTGTTTTATTTTCACTTTCTTTACTTTTGTTCTGATTGGCCAAATATAAACCTCCAGCCGCAACCGCCAATAATGGAAGTAAATTCTTGTTTTTCATATTTATTTATATAAAATAGTTCCTAATACAATACTAAAAAATAAAAATCCGCCAATTCCTGCGGTTGTTGCTGGGGTTGTTGAAATAGCACCACCAGCCGAGAAATACAAATCAGCTTCCAACTTTCTGCGATTGATAAGACCTTGCAAAACTTTACCTTGGGAATAAATCCACTTCAAAAACTCCTTTCTGATTGCTGAATCTTTTGGATTTTTGTTTACGAGTTTCAGTAAAGTTGATTTTCTGAAATTCGATATTCCGATATTATACGCAAGGCTTACAAGTGCATCGAATTGCGATTGTGTGAGCGATGCTGTTATAAGGTTTGAAACCTGTTTAGAAAACTGTAAGGCAACCACTTTAAACAAACTTTCTGCACGGGCTTGTGTTATCTTATCGCCTTTCTTTACGGGGATTCCGTTCTCATAGAATGTATTCCCATACCCAATAGTCCAAACACCGTCTTTATTGTACGCTGTTAGTTCAACGCCTTCACGGGCTTGTAGGAATTGAAAACCATTCTGTGAAAATGTATAAGCCATTATTTCTTGTAAAGATAATTTATCCAAAAAACATAATATTTGCCCATTATAGACGTATTTGTACCAGCCAAACCCTTTACAACAACCCACCAACCAGTATTTCCATCAATGGTGGCATAATAAGGATTATTCATTAATTGCCATTTTTCACCACCTTTTGTTTTTGCTTTTGCACTATATGGTGGGTCTGTACTTCTAAGATTTTTAGCACCTTGACTATAAAGAAAATCGCCTTTTTTGAATCCTTTCGGGTTGGTCGTTGGTGTTGGAGTGCCACCGCCCGAACCAGTACCGCCACCAGTACCGCCCGAACCGCCACCAATACCCAAATTGGCGTTAAATCGTGCCAGTTCCGACGGGTTGAGCCATTTATTCAAATCTTTATTTAGGTCTTCGCCAAACATGGTTCTGTAAGCCTGTGAAACACCTGGAAAGTCTTTGATTGATTTTGCAATTTCAATGATTCTTTCTTCGTCTTCTGTTACTCCCCAAATTCCAGTATTGCCTGCATTATATAATTCGTTGGCCAGTCGGTTGTTTTCCTTTGCAAATGAGTTGTCATTAGCATTGTTTTCGCTTGCATTGCTAATAATATTATTGAGCAAATAAGCACCACCAAATACAAGCACACCTTTAATAAGTAAGCCTTGATTACTGTCAGAAATACGAGTGATTTTCATAAGAAAGACGAGAAAAATTTGAAATTTAAAAGTTTTGGTCTGATTGTGTTGGGCGATTTCGTAACCTTTTGAAGTAAAATATCATATACTTCATTGGTCTTTTGTTCGCCTATCAATTCAATTAGTTTCGAGTTCAATTCCTGTGCCTTGTTCATTGCTATAATCTTGTGTTGTTTGTTGTTGCTGTGCCATTCCTGCCATCATGGTTGCAATAAAATTTGTAACCTGTGGGTTAGCTAAAAGTGTGGCCAGCGAGTTTTGTATTGCTGGGCTTTTTTCGGCAAGCCCAAAAAGGCCGTTTACTGCCACGGGTGCAAGCATTGGTAATAATGGCTTTATTCCTTCGATAACCTTTGCGAATGTCATGCGTTCGGCTTCTTTGCGTTCTCTTTCGGCCTTTTCCTGCTGTAATTGCCAAATAAGCATTTGGTTAGCATTATCCGACTGCATACGGCCAAACATCATGGCCATTTCCATTATACCGCTATTTCCACCGCTACCCATTCCGAATGCCGACGGGCTTGTGTGAAACGGGTATGCACTCCAATCATGGCCGTTTTTTTGCATTCCCGAAACGGTGTAACGCTCCGTTATGTTTAGGCGTTCGAGTGCTTCAAGTTCAACGCTCAAGCGTAATGCTTCCCCGTCTTCTTTGCATTTTCCTGCGGTATTGTCCGCAATGGTTTTGCCTTTTGAATTTTCTATTTTCCAAAAGTTAAAACCATTGCGTTTATACCAGTCTATAACTGTTTGCTTCATTGTTAAGCAAATTGATAGTTTTTGATTTGCTCAATCATTCTATCGGCTTTTTTGACCTTTTGGTCAATTTCGATACGTTGAGCCATTTTTTTAACGTACGTCTCTTTTTGTTTGAGAGTAGCGTTCTTTTTTGGGGCTTTTAGTCGTTTAGACTTTTTACGGCATGTACGTTTTTTGCCACCGAGATTTAAAAGTGCCATGATGAAAAATATTTAAAGGTTTTTGAATCAATTTTAATACTTTACCAAAATGCTAAGATTACATTTTGATAAGTGTGCCGTTTTTGCCGACTAAGGGCTTACCAGTTAGGGCTTTTGCTCCGATATTCAAACCAACGGCTAAACCACCCCAATAAACCACTTGTGAGCCTGTCGGATAATCGACTTTGAATTTATCCCACCATGCTTGCAAACCATCGGGCAAAAACGAACTTGGTGGTGGGTTTCCTTCTTTCAATTTTTCGATTGCTGCCTTGACTTCACCAATAACACCATCGTTATTAAGGTCGTAATTGATAAGGTTTTCAACTTCTTTGATGTCGATACCTACACCGAGTAATTCACCGAGGGCTTTAGCTTGATAGCCTACTTTCAAAATACCATTACCGATATTGTCAAAGGCTTCAAGACTCAAACGAGTACCTGAATAGTTTTCGTAACCCTGACTGTTTTCAACTAATCCAAGTTGTTGCATCTCGTTGAATGTGATTAACAAATCAACAATGTCTTCGGGGAATAATGCACCATTAGATGCAAGTGCTTGGCGAATAAATTCGGGCGTTTGGATTGCAATATCCAGTGCACTATTTTGCGTACCACGTACGGCAAAGGCGATAAAACGGCCATTCTTTGATGAAATACTTGCATCAGTAATTTCACCTAAAAAGATGTTGTTTAGCTGGGGTTTGTACTCTCCGACGTTCCCCAAAACTCTGATTTTAGTCATACTATTGAAAAAATTAATTTATGTTTCTGATAAAAAATTAATGCTACTTAATTTCTACGCTTGCCACCGCTTTGGCTTAATGCGTAAATTCCAAGACCTACAACCGAAATGCCTAAACCAAGCTCTAAAGGTTTGAATCCAAATAGTGTTGATTCATCGGCAACGGGTTTCTTTTCTACTTTTGGGCTGTATTCTCCCGAGTTTCCAGTACCTTCTAAATTTTCATTGCCAATTTCTTCACCTGTTGGTGTCCAACCATCATCAAAACTTGTATCATCTGTTTTTATGATACCGAGTGATTTGGCTATTTCTACGGCTTTAGTTCCATATTCAATAATAAGATTTACAATTTCTTGAAAACTTTTTCTGTCCTTTTTCTCAAAAGATTCATTTAAAGGCTCTTCAAAAATTTCCATTATGCCAGTAATTTTATTACTTGCTAAATGTCCTTTTAAGTCTGAATAAAATTTCTCAACATCTCTGCCACGTGAAAAATTTACTCTTCCCGAATCAAAACCTTTTGGGCTTTGAAATCTGAAAATATTAGAATTGATATTGAAAAAAGTGCCAACTTGGTAGTTGGTTCTTGGAAATGAAATGTTTAAATCATTGAATTTAAACGCTGCATATTTGGCGGTATTTGGAAAAAAAGAGTTTGCCAACGAGCCAGTATAACCATATACAGAACCATAATTTGGGCCTCTCAAAACTTGGTTATTGGTAGGTGAATATGCTAAGTAAGTGTACATAATTATTTAAAAAAAGTCTTGATTGCTGAAATAATTTGAGACGGGAACGTTAAAACAACTGTGCTTTCAAAAGGAACTGGGATACCTAAAACGTAGTAATTTCCAGTTATATCAAAGGTTAATTGTTTGTTGATGTCTTTACCTATTTTTACAAGCGTAGGCAAGATGTCGGGTAAATAGATATAACATTTTGAATTGAAAACGCTGTTTGATGTTGGCTGAATAGTGATGCCATCGGATAAATAAAAATCTGTAAATTTTTCGCCTTTATATGTGATTCGTCCACCTAAGCCAGTTATACTAATACTCTCGTTGTGCGTGTTGAGAATTGAAAAAGGTAAATCAAATGTTACGGCCAGTTTGGCATACTTCCAGTTTCTTGGGAGTTGAAACTTTGGTTCGATGTCTTTAGCGGTTACAAATTTTCTGTAACCACGTACGCCCAAATAACCCACGCCCAAAACCGTTAAACCTGTAAGTATTTTCTTATTCATTTGAATAGTTCTTTTGCAATGTTTATCAAATTGGTTTCGATTGTGTAAATACGGCTTGATACCTCGAAACCTTTACTTTTTACGTATGCCGAAATAATTCTTTCGGTTTCTCCTTTCTCCAAGATTCGGTTAAACAAACCTTCCAAATCTGACCACGTTTTTTGTATGGCCGTGAGTGCCAGTACTTTTTGGTTTTCTAAGTCCAGCCCAATTTGGCCACGCCAAACTTTTATCTGAATATCAGAAAAACGTTTGCCTTTCATGTTGGCCAGTCGAGCCGTTAAGGTTTTCACCTGTGCCGTGCTAAACAAGACTTCTTTATCGAATGCGAGAAATAAGTCTTCGGTGTCTTTATCTACTTTTTCGACGGTGAAAATATTTTGAACCGTTTTTGATGATGATAACACCACGATTGCACCGAGCGATAATAGAAGTAATGCACCTTTGTTGTTCATAATTTACATGATTGAAAAGTCGGTTTGTGAATGGATATATACGTCCGTTTCTGTGCAACAAAACACCAAAATAGTTTTGTATTGTCATAAAAAATGATTAATTTAGATACGTTAATGTTAATGTAGTACTAAAATGAAAACAGCAATTAGCATCAAAGACTTGGAAGAAATACGGGGTTATGCGTATGTTACGGCACAACGTCGATTGAAGAAAGTACGAAATTATTATAAGTGCCACGTGGTTACGATTGCTCAATACTGCGAATATTACCACGAAAACTATGTAGAAATGTATGCACAACTAAACACTAAGACACACAAAGAATTTATACACCTATACACCACTCTAAAACAGGGGGTTATGGAAGGGGTTAAAACAGGGGGTTATGTGGGGGTGTGACACAAAAAAAGCCCTCCGAATTTCGTGGGCTTGTGGTGTTATTTTACCGCAAAAAGAAAAAGTTAGCTATTGCATAAAAACTCGTTAAAATCCTTGTAGCCATCATATAGTTTGTTTTGTGGCTTTATTTCCCACTTATTAAGGTCTTGTAACTTTTTAAGTGCTTTTTGGCCTGCTGGGTCATTATCAAAGAAAACGTTTATTGTCTTCACGCTCTCAGTAATTTGAGGTATCCACGAATTTAGATTAGATAACGAATTTAGTACCGTAGTGTGATTTTTAAAGCATTGGCACTCAAAAAACTCTAAACAAGATAGCATACTAAAGAAACCTTCAAAAACATTAATGGTATCTGATTGTAAGCCAGCCAGCGTTGTAAATCCTTGTGGCATGGTCTGACCTTTGAAATTAGCAGAACGGAGTGCATAACCTTCTTTGTCATTCTTGAAACCAAGTGCAACAAACTTACTGCCAGCATTCATGTAATGTACTTCACGGACGTATCTATCGGCCAAACTAAAACCTATTCGACGACTTTCAATATAATTGATTAACGGCCACGTACGCAAGCAATTAACCTTTATAATCTCAATACCTTTCTTTTGTTCGGGGGGTGTGGGGGGGGTAAAACTCAATGGCATAAATTCTGCGTTTGCCAGCTTATAACAAGCATCTAAGAACGTGCAATGTTCCAGCGATTGCACAAGCCTAATAATATCCCCTTTTTCGCCTGTGGTATCGCTATTGCCCGAATAATCATAGTAAACGTTTTTCTTTACATTTACAAAGAAAGACGGGGTTCGTTCGTTTGCTCCGATACTACTATATAACCACTCCGAACCATAGCATTTTACGGGTTCGTAGCCATGACAGGACAAATAATCAACAATTTTGCATTCGGTCTTGATACGCTCAATATATTCTTTAGAGTAGAAATTTTGTTTAGTTGTCTTCATAGTTGAAAATCTTTGAATAATACAATTATTACTTTTTCTTTTTGCGGTAACATAGAAACCAATAAATAAAAAATATTAACTTTCTATCTTACTATCTCACTATTCTTACTATTGATATATTTTATGTTTATAATCAATTAGTTACACTTTCAAAAAATAGTAAGATAACTTACTTTCATCTTACTATATCTTACTATTAGTAGGTTATCATCTTACTATAAATTTGCCACCATCTTACTATTTTAAAAACATAAAATCCTTATAATAAGTCATTTAACAAAAAATAGTAAGATAGTAAGATAAGTAAGACGTTTTTTGAAAGAAAAAATTTTAAGAATTTTTATTAAGCATTGTAAAATATTTTACATAGTACCCTTTGATACCCATACCGTTTTTATCCAATCCTGTTTGTTGTTCAAAACCCAAAAAACGCAAGGCTTTACCGATTGAAATATGATTCAGTTTTAGTTCAGAACCTACCACCCTTTGCAACCTTCTTAATATTTCGGTAGTGGTTACAAATTCGTTATCATTAACGGTTTTGTTAGAAGGTTCAAAGTAGTGACGGAGTAAATCTATTTCGGGAGTACTTCGGAAGTGTTCACGGTTTTGATTTTCCGAACGTTCGATTTCTTCACGGGTCAATTGATATTTGTAGCCACCGACAAACAGGTGAAAAGCCTGTGACCAAACCTTGTTTATGTCCACCGAGCCGTAACCCCCTGCACCCCCGTTGTCGTGGTTGATACCGTCTATTTTCATAATTAGCCAGCGAACGTTACCCGTTGAATCTGTGAGAAATTCATCGTCGTTGGTAGATGCAAAGAAACTTGCACGACGTTGAGCGGTCACGGGCTTACTTTCGTACGGCCTACGGATTTTTATTTTGTCAGCTGTGAAAAATGTTTTTGCACGGTTGATGTCCGTACGGCTTAACATGGCAAGTTCGTCTAAGTTCACAATAAGGTTTGAACATAAAGCTATTAGACCGTCTTTGTTTTCAAAGTCTATGTTTTCGGTGTAATACTCCGAGAATGGTTTAGATAGGTGTCGAACAAAATAGCTTTTACCATCGTTTTGCTTACCGTGAAAAGTAAAACAATGTTTATTAAACGGGATAGCACCCAAGCCACAAGCCACAACCCGAACCAAATGTTTCTTAAACATTTCAGTAAACCAAACGGGGTCTTTTACTGTAATGTAACTGCATAAGTGTTTGATGTGGTCAGTTTTGCCGTCCCATCGCTCCAACGTCTCAAAATATTCTTGAAATGGGTCGTATTGTTGAACAAAGTCAGAACGCATTAACCACTTGAAATCTTTATCTATACCTTTGAAACCGTCTCTTAACATTTGTATAATAATTGTATTCTCATTCATTATTTCGTAGGTGTCAGAACCTTTCTTTTTTACTTCTATATCGTTGCTCACAACGTTGAGCCGAAAATGATAGCGGTCTTCTAAGAAGTGTTGTACTTGTATGATTTTTGGTGTTTCTGCCATAGCGGAAAGTTTTTTATATTAGTTAAGGCACTAAAAAAAAGGTCTTTAAACCTTAGTTAAACTTTATAGGGTGGTTTTTGTAAAGTTCCCGTTTGTACTGGGTTGGTGTCTTGAATCTTATAAAATACCCCCTTATTGGCATTTTATTAAACGGTGGCCTATACACTACTGATTTAAACCCCAAATCATTTAAGCATCTTGCAATAGATTTATCAGACCTTTGCGAAACCTTTTTATAAAACTCCTCCGATTCGCACACCTTAAAGTATTGTTTGATACTTTGAGCCGTCATAAATACACCGTCGTTTTTGTCATTTGCTGAAATTAGGTGCTGATTGATTTTGTCTTTAATTATTATCGGTTTCATTCTGATATTGGTTTAGGTATGATTTCTTGAATAGTCTTTACTTTCGTTTTTGGTTTATCGTCGCAAGCTACGCAACCGAACTGCCTTAGCTTTTTGCAGTCATGGCCACAAGTATCAATAGTATTTGTTTGTGTTTTCATTTTGTACGTGCTTTTTGTCAAGTGCAAGGATAACAACCATTAGGATAATAAACGGGATTAAAAAAATAAGCCCTAAGCATCTAATTATCATTATGATATATATTTAGGGTTGGTAAATAAATCTGATTGTGGGGTTTTTAATTCTCTGACTAATCGGGCTTGATTAGAAATAAGGTTGCGTAATTGCTCAATTTTCTTGTGATACTTCAACGGTACTTCATCAGAATCTTTGTAAGATTCTATTTTCATAAAACTTTGATACTCAGCTTCTGTAAGGCAGTTCTTTTTCCACGTTGTGGCTACCTGTGGGTAAAACTTTTTGGCGTTGTCGTAAACGGCTCTAAGTTCGTTTGTTTGCTTTGGTGCTGTTTTCTTCATAGTGTTTGAAAATTTTTTATGTAAAAAATGAAATAACTTTATGTAACTTTTGTTAATATTGTGTGTCATTTCTGACACAAATATATAAGAATGGTAAATTAAAAGTCAAATAAAGGGTAAATTATTTTTTACTATGGAAAAATTAAGAGTTTTAGAAACTGAAAAAGTCAAAAACTATTTGACTAAAAAAGACATTTCACCAGCATCTGTTGCAGAGAAATTAGGCATGACTAAGCAAAATTTTTACATTTTGTTAAAAAAAGAGTACTTTAAACCCGATGTTTCCGAAAACCTAATAAGTCTATTTGGCGAAAATTTTACTGAAACTGAATTGGTAAAAGAAAAGGAAAATAAAGGTGTTTCGGTAACAGTAGAAAAAATGTTGGAATTGATGGATGAAAACAGAAAATTATGGAGTGTAATTGCACGTCATGGTATTTCTGTAAATTTTAATGGTGTTAGCGGTTTCGCTACGGTGTTTTTAGGGCTTTTTTTTTGTCTTTACTAACACAACCGCTAACATAAAAGAGGTTGCTAACTTCTAAGTAGCTGATTAATAGTATTTTAAGGGGTTTTATTGTTTCACGGCTCCGGGTACTTAGAAGCTCTTAAATCATTGATTTAGGAGCTTTTTTTATCGCTACTAAATCAGAGTAAATAATTCTCGCCCAACTGACATTTTGAAACTTGTCCTACAAAAAAACTGACCACTTGGTGGTCGAACTTGAATAGCCCCGAATGAAATTCTGGGAGAAAGAATAGGGGAGATTTCCCGAATCTGGAAGAGTCGAATTTCTATTGTTTTTATTCTCGGCAACTGACAAGCTTCAAACTTGTCCTACAATTAGCCAAAAATCATTTTCATTAGTAAAAATAAAACCGAAGGGCAGAACAGACAGCCCAAACCTGTGTAGAAAGTGGCCGTTAATGCTCCGTAAGGCACTAATTTAGGGTCGGTGGCCGCTAAACCTGCCGTTACGCCACTGGTTGTTCCCATCAGTCCACCAAAAACCATGGCCGTGTGTGGGTTATTGAGGCCAATGTATTTGGCAATAAATGGTGTGCCAATCGTTACGACTACGGCTTTTACTACACCTGCCGCAATGCTTAGTGCCATCACATCAGAGTTTGCTCCGATGGCCGCACCCGTTACAGGCCCCACGATATACGTACACGCACCTGCACCGATGGTGGTTAGGCTAATGGCATCGGTATAACCACCGAGCAATGCCACCACAACTCCACCCAAAAACGATAAAACAATACCCAAGAATAGTGATAAAGCTCCAACCCAACCTGTGCGTTTCATCACAATAAAACTTGCACCGAGAGCAGTTGCCGTAATGGCAAAATCACGGAGCATTGAGCCGCCCATTGTACCAAAGCCAGAGAAAATTTTGATGTCGGCAATGCCTTTTTCTCCTTTGGTATAAACCCCACCAATGTAGGCTAAAATTAAACCCGCCAGAATGGCAATGGCCGAAGCAGGGATTTTTTTATTGGTTAGTTTATCAGAAATAATGCCTGATACATAAATGATGATACCCACCATGAGGAAAGCCACCACCAAACCATTTTTTTCGAGGAATTTTGTGATGATTTCCATTTAGTCGAGTTGAGTGTTTTTTGAGAGTTTCGCCAAAAAAGGAATCGTGATGGCACAAATAACGATAGGTACAAGGCCAGCCAAGACCGCAATAAAACCACTTGAAATGGCTACTCGCACATTTTGGGTGGCCGACATTGCCACCACGATAGGAATATACATCTGATTCCAAAACATAATGCCGTTTTCGGTATTTCGGTCAAGGTATCCTTTTTTATTGAGCCAATCGCTAACAATAATCAGCAATAACATCGCAAAACCAACTCCCCCAACATTGGCATCAACTCCGATGATTTTACCCAAAAATTCGCCGAAAAGTTGGCCAATTACATAACAAAAAGCCAAAATGGCTACTCCGTAGATTATCATTTATTTAGGTTAGTTTTTAGTTGTCAAACGTCAGCCTTTCGTAGTTACGAATAGCATATTTCTCCGTGAAACTCTGTGCTCTCCGTGCCTCCGTGGTAAACCCGCTTAGTGAATCGTATTTCAGTTGAATAGTTTCTTCAAATCATTCTTAGTCACCTTGCCCATGGCGTTGCGAGGGAGTTCGACTACTATTTTATATTGGCGTGGAGTTTTGTAGGCGGGCATTTTTTCACGCATCCACGCATTGAGAGCTTTTAGGTCTAAATTTGGGTCGTTTACGATGATGGCGGCCGCTACGAGTTCACCCCATTCCTCGTTCGGAACACCCACTACACTACAATCGTTAATGGCAGGGTGTGTACGAAGTATTTCTTCAATTTCGAGAGCCGAAATCTTATAGCCACCCGATTTGATGATGTCGATAGAATCACGGCCTAAAATTCGATAATAACCTTTTTCTACGACCGCCACATCGCCAGTTTTAAACCAACCGTCTTCCGTAAACGTCTTTTTGGTAGCTTCGGGTTTATTCCAATATTCCAAGAAAACATTTTTGCCTTTAATTTGAATTTCACCTGCTTGTCCACGTTTCACCACTACATTATTTTCATCAACAAGCCTTGCTTTTACACCCGCAAGCGGTTTTCCGATATACCCAGCTTTTCGTTCGGCATCGTACGGATTACTAATTCCCATGCCAATTTCGGTCATTCCATAGCGTTCGAGTAGGGTGTGAGTACTAATGGTTTTCCATTTTTCCATCACCGAAACAGGCAAGGCTGCCGAACCAGAAACCATCAAACGGAATGTGGCAAGAGTATCGGTAATTTGTTTTTGTTGGTCGGCAGGAAGGCTTTCCCAATGTGAAATAAGTTTGAAATAAATCGTCGGAACCGCCATGAAAACGTTGATTTTGCCTTTCTGAAATGCCCCAAAAACACCTTCTGCCGAGAATGATGGTAAAAACTCAACCGTTGCACCCGACCACAAAGCACACGAAATAACATTGATAATGCCATGCACATGGTGAAGTGGAAGTACACACAAAATATGGTCTTTGGCCGACCATTGCCACGATTTTACTAAGGTAGAAACCTGTGCTTCGATGTTGGTGTGAGTCGTCACAACGCCCTTCGGAAGATTGGTTGTGCCACTCGTATAAAGAATCATTGCCTTGCGGCTTGATTGTAAATTTGGTAGTTTATTTAGTTCGATAGTGGCTTTATCAACTTCGGGCAAAATAATGAAACGGAAACCTTTTTCGGTCGCCAATGGGCGTAAGATTTCGGCATACTCTGCACCAGCTATCACGATTTCCGCCCCAGTATCCTCTATGACATATTGCAAAGATGGCAGCGGATAACTGATACACAAAGGCACCGCAATTCCGCCTGCACGCCAGATGCCCCATTGTATGCTCACGTAGTCGAAGCCTGGTGAAACCATGAATGCTACTCTTGTTTCGTTTAAATCAGTGATGTTTTTGAGTAGTAAAGATGCAAATTGGTGCGAAGAATCGAGCAAATTTTGGTAAGTATAGGGATGATTATCAGAAATAATAGCTTGATTATCAGGGTTTGAGGTAGCGTTTTTTACTAATTTGAGCATGATTTGGCTTGGCTGAATAAGAGTTTTAGTAATAGGTTTTGACTCAAAAAATAATGCCTAAAAGTATGAAATTTTGATGAAATATTTAGACTAAAAAGTAAAAACAGTCTTGGCTTTTTATTGTGGGCTATACTTTAGACGAAAGAAATTAGCAGATACTTGAAAACCATACTGGGTACAATTTGATAGATTGAAAATAGGATTTAATTCTATTTATCAATAATTATATAATAGGCATGGTATTGATGTAAGTAAAAATATTAAGCTGCATCATTCTCTTCTTATTTTCTACCGAGAACTTCTTTTCTTTTATAATATCAGCATTAAGCTTGAATTGTGGCATATTTTTTGGTTAAAAAAAATTATTAAGCGGTTTTATTTGTAATTTTTATGACATTAAGCATTGAGAAGGATAGCAATTGTATTTTTATTGAATCAAAATTTTAAACGATTCGTAAAAATGAAAAAAATCACACTTTATTCTCTTCTCATCTTATATGCTTACAATGGTATTGCTCAACAATTTGTTGCTGGCGGTGGGCTGATTAATGATTTCAAAAACTCGGTTAGAACTGATACTTTCTCTATTGAAGTTACAAAACTTCCTAAAGTAATAGATAGCAATTTCGGAATATCGAAGGTTTGTTTCAATATTTCACATCCGAGGGTGTCTGATTTGAAGATCGAATTACAGAGTCCGAGTGGTGTAAGTATTTGGTTGAGCAATCGAAATGGTCGAGACGTAGGCCGAGATTACCAGAATACTTGCTTTCGTTCAAATGGTTTTTCGGGGTATATCCACCAGGCAAATGCACCTTTTGAGGGAGAATTTATTCCAGATGGAAGATTTAGTTTTTTGAATAATGGTCAAAATCCCAACGGAACTTGGAAGTTGTTGATTGCCGATTTGAGAGAGGGTGAAAGTGGGAATTTGAATTATTTAAACCTTGAATTTTCAGAAAATCCAATGCCAAGTGAAGGGCTTAGTCCTTGTTCATTTGAAAATCCTGAAGAGTGCAAATGTTCAAATAGTGCTAATAACTGTGAGCTTTTGCCAGATTTGATAATGCTAAAAAAGTTTACCGAACAACAGATAAAAGAGTACTCGAAAGATGACCCTCAGTATGCAGGGCAACTAAGATTTGCCGCTACAATTGGCAATATTGGTGATGGTCCAATGGAAACTCATGGAATGAGCGAATGGTATTGTGGAGATAAAAAAGTAGATTCTTTGACCAGATGTGCTGATGGCAAATTTGCTCGACAAAAAGTTTATCAACGCATTTATTCTAAAAGTAGCAAAGGATTAATTTGGAAAGATAGATTGGCAGGAACTAATTATTTCGATGATAAACCTGGTCATAACCACTTCCATGTTGATGATTGGGTGGAGTTTCGATTAGTAAAAAATATAAAAGTTAAAGGTAAAGTAAAATCGGAGCTTGTAGCCAAAGGAAGAAAAGTAAGTTATTGTTTATTCGACTCTGGTATTTGCTCAAATAGCAATGATTTATGCCAAGAAAAAGGTGTGAATTTTGGCGAGAAAAATTTAAAAAATTACGGTCTGGGAAATTATACCGATTGTAAATCAAAGAAACAAGGAATTAGCGTTGGTGGCTATGATACTTATGGATTGCTCTACGAAGGGCAGTTTATTCAATTGCCGAAAGGTCTTAAATCGGGTCAGTATTTTTTAGAAATCGAAATAGATCTGAATCATATTTATAGAGAGAAAGATAGAACTAATAATACACTAAGAATGCCCGTTTTGATTTCCAAGCAGGAATGATAAATCTTATCAATAAAAAACGTCCTAATGAAAAAGTTTTTCCTACTATTTATCCTTTTACCATTATTGACCGTGAGCTTTCAAGCTTATAGCCAATGTACGAGTTGTACATTTACTGCTCCATCGGGTGGGACAAGTTTTAACCTCAATGGCAATCAGACGCTCTGCATTACAGCTAATACAGGTGATTTGAGTATTAATATCAATGGTTCGAACAACAAAATTTGTGTTGCAACAGGTGTAACTTGGACCCAAACCAGTGGTTTGAATCTTGGTGGTACAACCATTGATGTGTATGGAACGGCTAATTTGAATGGTAGCTTTACTGTTAATTCTGCTGCATTTATTAATGTTAAACCAGGAGCAATTGCCAACACCAATTCAACTGGATTTGGAAATAATCTTACGATAAATAACGAGGGTACTTTCAACTACACTTCAACGAGCGGGATTTCTCATCAAGGCTCTTTTGTTTTCAATAATATTGGAGTCAGCTCAATATTAAATGCTACTGCGAATACATTATTTGTAATCGGTAATGGTTCTACATTTACGAATGCAGGAACGATGAATTTTAAAAGTTTAGAAAATTCAGAGGCTCTTTTACTTGAAAATAAAGTAGATGGAATTATTAAAATAGGTGGAACATTTTTTAATCATGGTAAAATATACAATGCAGGTACGGTAGAAACGGTTTGCGGTTTATTTGGTAGTGTAGCCTGCGAGTTTATTGTTGGTGACAAAGGTCCAGATGTATTTACAACTGCTCCAGGTGGATGTTTTAAGATTGGAGGAAATGCAACTTTTAATGGCCCAATTACTCTCAATTCGGGTTTAGAAGTAGCCAAAGACTTGACAATTAATAAACCAATATCGGGTACAAATGGCTCGATTAAAGTGCTTGCAGGGGTAAGTACAATTACGAGTTCTGGTAATTTTACAGGTACAAACTTAAAATTCTATGACGTAAATACTGCTGGAAATGGTTTTGACGCAAATAATGGAAATATTTCGTCAAATTTTACTGTTAGTTCAGCGGCAGGATGCTCGGCAGCTTGTACAACTCCAGTTGTTGCGATAACAGGTACAAACAACCTAACTTGTAGTACTACTTCGATAACTCGTACAGCGAGTGGTGGTGGCACATACGTATGGTCTAATGGCTTAGGAACAAATTCCACCGCAACAATGACCGCCTCAGGTACTTATACTGTAACGGTTACTGCAACGGGCGGCTGTACAGCCACAGCCACGACGGCAGTAACAATAGATAACAGTGCACCAACAGCAGGTATCACAGGTACTACGAACTTGACATGTACTACAACGAGTGTAAGTAGAACGGCGAGTGGTGGTGGAAGTTATTCATGGTCAAATGGTTTAGGTACGAATGCGAGTGTAAATATCACAAGTGCAGGAACCTACACGGTAACAGTAACGAATGCGAATGGTTGTAGTGCCACAGCCACGACGGCAGTAACAATAGATAACAGTGCACCAACCGCAGGTATCACAGGCACTACGAATTTGACATGTACAACGACAAGTGTAAGCAGAACGGCAAGTGGTGGTGGAAGTTATTCATGGTCAAGTGGTTTAGGTACGAATGCGAGTGTAAATATCACAAGTGCAGGAACTTATACAGTAACAGTAACCAATGCGAATGGTTGTAGTGCCACAGCCACGACGGCAGTAACAATAGATAACAGTGT
>NZ_JBELAU010000030.1:0-16529 GCF_040253585.1 Emticicia sp. W12TSBA100-4 | reverse complement strand
GTAATAATTTTATAAATGGCGTTACTGTCCTGATATAAACATAGCAGCAACGCCAAAAGTAACTCTACTCGATCATGGAAAATACAAATAACAAACTCCCACGAAATCGTGATGAATTAGCTAACCGTTATGGAATCTCAAAAAAGACTTTATACCGATGGTTTAAGCGTTCAAAAATAGAAAAGGATATACCCGAAATTTATAAGATTTCGTGTTTCAATATCAATCAAGCAAATATCATTGTAAAAAAATTTGGTTGAAAATTGTCGTTTACATCATACTTTTTTTAATAATTCTCTACTGTAAAATCAATAATATGAAACTCAGAAATTTAAAACCAACTAAAGCAAAATTGCCCGATAATGAGAGAACTATCGGTGGCGATGCTTCCCGTAAATTAATGAATAATAACCTTAAAAAAATCGTTAAAGAAGTTGAACAATATGAAAAATCAAAAAAGTAAACAAATACTTACATCGCCAACAATCAGTCTAAATAGTAGAGCGGACACATATTGGAGGGCTAATGGATTTGATGATTATTTGTCATTTATCCGTCCTAAATTGCAGCTACCAAACTCACTTTCCTTTAGTTCAAACCCTAATTTATTACAAGATAAGTTTGGTATAAAAGATATAGGTTTCGGAAACTGGGTGACTAATGAAGATAGATTCAATTATATGAATGGTCTTATAGTTGCATTATACGACCTTAATAAAGTTTTAAGTTTTGATTTATATTTAGGTCTTGGTGAATTATCTGTCGGTTTCGGTGCGAGAGGTGTTGGCCGTGCATTGGCACACTACGAACCGTTGTCTAAGATTATAAATATAACTCGTTATCATCGTGGCGATGAACCTAAACTCGCTCGTTTTGTGGCTACTGGTGGCATGGGTTCTTTTGCACATGAATACGGTCATTTTCTCGACTATATAGGCGGTGAATATATTGAACCATCAAATAGTATCTTTTCATTAACTGGTGGACACAGTACCGACACAGGCCGTTTACCATGTGGTACTAATCAACATTTACGTAAGATAACAAACGATATTTTAGAAAAGATTTTTTGGAAAGTACCATATAAAAAACAATCAGGATACTATATCCGTTTACTGGCTGCCATTGATAGAGATACCGAAAAAGGTGAGTATTTTATCAGAAGAAATGAACTATTTGCCCGATGGTTTGAAGCGTATATATTTCAAAAACTTAATAGTTTCGGCATTGTAAACCATTTACTTTCCAAAACAAAATACGACCCTCGAATTTACCCAACCATTTCCGAACTTCAACCAATAATACCTTTATTTGATAAGTTTTGTCTTTACTTCAAAAAAGGTTACTTTATTTAAAATACAAATCCGCTCACTATTTTAAAAGTGAGTGGATTTTTTTTTGTTTGGCCTTCTAAGGACTTGTTAAGACACTCATTTGTATTTTCTTCATAGTACCCGTTTATTTTGTGAAAGTAAACCAAAACAACGTGTACGAATGTCTGATGTAGTCGCAAAAAAAACCTTTGGCAGAAATGCTGTGTACGGTGTTCGCCGTAATATACCTTTTACAATCAAAATCAATGAACCAATTGATAAAGCATTAAAAGAGGAAACCCAAAGACGTATCCAGTTAAATCCTGAAATTACCGACCCACGGGAACAGTTTAAAGCCGCTCAATTAGGTTATGAAATCTTGAATGATTGGTTTCTCAACAAATCCATTGGGAATGACCAAGTTAAAAATGTTGCTGATATGGCTCTCAAAGAATCATATCTAAAACTGAAAGAACAAAACCAAATCTTATTGGAAGAAAACAAAACATTGATAAACCCTGATAATTATCAAGATTTACTAAATGACCACAATATTTTACTTCGTAAGTTAGAATCAGCAGAACGACTCATTGAATCCCTTCAACGCACAACCGAAAATGGTCAGTTTGTTTTGCAATTACAAACCGCTAAATCTGAAATAGAAAGGCTAAACATCGAAAATAAATCATTGAAAAATACTATTCGTGAAATTGGTATCTCAATACAAAATGTTAGCGGTTACTTCTACAATAAAGCTTTTTCAGAATTAAAAACTAAGATAATAACCATTTTAACAAATATATGATAAACTCAGAACCCGTTATTGCTCCCAAAAATGTGGACGATAAAACTGAAACACTTCCTGCTATTGATGCTGATAAACCCGTTATGGTGTCCGTTAATAAGGCTCAATTAGATTCTTTAATAGCTGCTAAATCTTTGGCCGAAACAAAAGTTGCACAACTCGAACAGGATATTAAAGATGCTGCTATGATAGGAACTTATTTGTTTGAAACCATTCAAAAAGCTGAAGGTTTAATGTCGCTCGTGCCTGTTGGTAAGATTTCAAAAGCTTTAATACAAGGCAAAATGCCATCGTTTACGGCCGACGAAATTCAAAAACTATTGCTGAAAGCAAAAGACAAAATTGTAAAAGATGATAATTTCAGTCTTGCTGTTGTGCATCTAATTAATATCTACAATAGATACGCTAAAGTTGCTGGCGGTGTAATAGTACCCGAAATTTTTAAAACCGAACTCGAAAATGTCCTTAATTAACGAAAACGATAATATTTCTAAAGAATTGCCAATAGTTGACCTTGCAGCTATTCTTGCTCAGGAATCGCAAACCGTAGAAAAAGCAACGCTTGACTTCTCGGATACTGACGTTCGGGCTAACTATGTAAGTTCCGATTTTTCAGGTGAATTAAAAAATGATACACCTGAAAATAATGAAGATGTTGAAACGGAAACCGATGTAGAAAGCACCGAGCCAAAACGAGACAATTATTTTTATAAGCGTGAAGCAAAACGACTTGTAAGGCTGTTCGATAATGGTTTACGAATGGGGGTTAGACCTCTTTATAAATCTCTCGTTTTAGAACCTAATGATATTAGTCGACTTCGTAAACATAACACGTACTTAAAAACGGCAAAAGCTCAAGGAGTTACAGAAGTTATTTCCCAAGATGATGATATACTTACTGTTCTTGAAAGATATGAACGTTTACAGGAAATGTGCGAAGGTATCCCATTAAGTGAAGATGAAAGCGAAGATTTAGTAAACGATTTGTCAGAAATCTTGAAACTACGACAAAAGTCATTTTTTAGCCCTGAAATGAGTTTAACTATAACGTGTCTCGTCATAATCTTTGCTCGTGTTGAACCCGTTTTATCAGCAAAATTCAAAAAAATGTTTCCATAAACCTTATTAATATTCTCGAAATGAACAAAGGATTGCTAAAATCTCACCTAAACCGTGCAATCGCAAAAGGTGATACCGAAAAAATCGCTAAGTATGAAGCTGAACTTGAAAAATTTGAAGAAGTTCCTACTATTAAACCCGTTGATGATTCTATCATAACCGCTCGTGAACGTCTTAATAATATCTTCAAAATGAAAGATACATTATTGGCTTTTATTGATTATAACGGGAATAGTTATAATTATGACCAAATAGGTAAACTTGATAAAATAGACTTAGACAAAACTAAGTTTTATCAGCGTAAACGTAATGGTTTTACACAACAAATATTCTTCAATTGATGTTTGATATTGATAAAATATTATCTCAAAATGATAATAAACGCCAAATTACCCTGACGACTATTGTTGGCCGTCAGGGAGTTGGCAAAACTACGTACATTCTCAGCGAACTCGTAAGAAATATGTTATTAACAAAAGGTGTACTAATTTATGATTACAGTTCCGAAGCTAAATATCAAACAATCCCTCTAATACTTTTAAAGGATTTAAAACGATGGAACTCAAAAGGTATTTATCGTATTTATGACCCTGACCCCCTCAAAGTTTTTAAAGCAATTAGAGCCGATGTAAGAAACTGTTTTTTAATTTGCGAAGATGCAAAATCATACATGAATCCAAACTTACAAAGCGAAATTGCCGAAGTTTTAGGTATCCGTCGGCAACTTGGAATTGATATTGTTTGCAATTTTTGGGCATTAGAAAATGTGCCGCCCGTGGTCTTGACCTATTCTAATTTTATCACAATTTTTAAAACCCGTGATAAACTTGAAAAAATAGAAAAACTTGATAAAATCCCTAATACCGAAGATGTTGTAAAAGTTTGGCAAGCTGTACAAAAGCACTCTAATCAATACTATAAATTAACGATTTCCACAAATGGATAAATGTTGGACATATCAAGCTATTTTATTGAAATACAATGTTAATAATCGGCAATTTAAACGGTTATTATTGCCCATTTCTGACGAACTCGAAAAAATAGGCTACAAAAACGGTCAGCGTTTATTCTCTCCTAAACAAATCAAACTAATTTTTGATTATCTTGATTAATTTATTGTATTGTGTATTGTTATAAAAAGCCTTAATAGGGCTTTTTTTTTATGGTTTTGGGTGGACTTGTTAAGACTTGTTTGTTCATCGTTGTACAGGTGTGTTTTTGTGTGTCTATTAATGTAATTTGTTAGTTTTTGGTTCTTCTAAATTTGAATCCAAAGTTAATAACAAATAAAATCATTAAACAATGTTTACTAAAGGCGAAATCAATATTGGTTACATTATCTCAACTGTTGCCGCTGTTGTTATTGGTGGTGGAATTCTTATCTTTATTATGAAAAAACGAAAAGAAAAAGAACAACCTACAATTGCAAATATCGAAGAAAAGACAGCCGAGTAATGAATGCTTTAACCGTAACCGATTTAGAAAACTTCGCAAATGGTAAACCTGTTAGCGTTCAAAATTTTAAAAACTCAAATACAAACATGGAACAATTGACACCTGCCGAACAAAATCTAATTAAGGCAAACTTACAGTTTACCAACTTCTTCTTAGATTCAGATTTAGAAGGCGAACAGTTTACGTTTACTCTCTCTAACGCTTCGACTGCTTCGCAAACTATTGTGCTTTTCAAAGGGGCTGATAGTACCATTTCAACTACATTTATCGGTTCTCTTGGAACTGTTGTTCCTATTCTCGATGGTCAATTGAAACCAACACCGAGTGGTTCTGTTGATTCAGGTGATTTGTCATTGGTGACAGCTTCTTCAGGCACTCCAAATCTTACGATTGCAAATATGATGGCGTATCTTGCATCGAAAAACACCGAGATTACAAAAATTCGTGCAACTTTCAGTGATACGCTACAAGTTTCGCAAACGTTGATTTTGAAAAAAATCAATCCTTTGAAAAATCTTCGTGATGATTTCTTTATGTTTTCTGACGATAGACTGAAAGGAGTTTCAGACCAAAATACATTTGATATTACAAAGTCAATTTATCTCACACGAGATAATGCTTTGCAATATAATTTATTGCCGGGTTCTTCTTCAGTTCCTAATCGAGTAACATTTACTTTCTTCTTTGGTTTGCAAATGAAAGATTCTACAATGTTCGGCCGTGTGATGGAATTGTATAAATCTGCTGCTCGTCGTGTTGCTCCTGCTGGTGTATTGAACGAAGTTGCTGCTGACGTTACAACTCTGAATAATTCTCCTGTAACGATGCTTCTTAACTAATGTTAGCCAAAGGTATATACGGCTTTAATTTTCGTAAAGACATGATGCCCGTTAGTGTTGCCTCTGTAAACACAAAAACGGGCATCATCGACATAAACGAAACTGTGTGGAATACTTTACCAGCAAACGTAAAGTTTTTTGTATTGTTACATGAGTACGCTCATATAGAATATCAAACCACCTCAGAACTTAAAGCCGATGAAATGGCATTGATGCTTTTTGAAAAACAAGGTTATACCGAACGTGAAGCTATCAATACTTTAATTTCATTATTACCTTTTACTACCTACGAACATTTCAAAAGAGTTTCTAATCTCGAACGTATCTCATTATCCGACGATAATCAAATAACTTAAAATTATGGTTACTGCTTCTCATGCCGAAATGCAATTCGCCTTGCAAAATATGGCTAAACAACAACCTACAATGCTCAACCTTACTGGTGGGCTATCTGGCTCTTTAACTCACATCGGTTATGGACATGGACACTTTGGACATTTCCTTTTTACTGATTCCACAACGGGGAAAAAGTATGCTGCTGCCGCTCACGATGATGGTAATATTTATGTCAAAACTTCGGGCTGGGCTTCAAATGTTCCAAATTACGCTATTAGTCCTTCTCAATTGAGTGATGATTTAGTAGATGCCAATTTAGGTACTATCAATGCTTTATTTCCTGCTATTGCAAATGAATTAAGATTTAGAAAAGATACGCCATTTGCAGCGGTTGAAAATGGAACTACTGTTTCTGTCGGTGGTGCTATTATTCAAAACTCAACTGGTGGTAATGCTATTTCTACTCTCGTAAATGGTAACACCGTTTCGCCAAATAGCAAAACTGAACCTAAAAAATGGGTAATGCCTGCTATTATTGGCGGTGTTATTTTGGTTCTTGGTGGGCTTGCTTATTGGGCTTTCAAAGGTAAGTAAGTATGGTTACTTACATAGAAAACCCAACTGATAGCCGAGTTTTATCAAGTTATCTATCTAATAATGAGGTAGATTTTGGCCTAAATATCCTTAGAAATACTATCGGTTTGAATGTAGTTAGAAATGTTGACAAATCAAGCTCACAGTTTAATAATGCAGGTATTAAACCGAATAATTCCGTAAAAAAAGATTTTTCAATGTATTATATCGGGGGTTTAATTGGTCTTATTTTTCTGTTTTTAATCATCCTTATTGCTCGTAAAGTATGAAATTCGGTACAGTATATGCAAAAGGTAAGATTGTGACGGTGTATCGTCAGCCATCTACCAAAAAAGAATATGAGTATGATACCGTTCTTCGTAGTGAAGAAGTAGGCATATCAACGGGACAAACGTTTTCTAATTCAACTGGTAAGTATATCGAATTAGTAAGATTAGGAGTTTCCGAATTGCTATACGTCAAAATAGATGATGTTTCCTATAATATCGAAGAAACGCTTGACAATCTTTTACCTACGGCTTCGGTTAAAGCTTCTATCTCTAAAAATAAATTGCCTTGGATAATCGGTAGTGCTATTGCTCTACTTATTCTAATTGTTGTTATCGTAAAAAAATAAAATTATGCCTTCTATCATTGTTTCATTGTTTGCTAAACCACTCCAAGGTGTTCTTATTGTTACGGCAATAATGGCAGCAATCTATTTTGTCGGGCGTGAAGTGGGTATCGCTAAAATTGAATCTGAGGTATGAAAAAAGTTTTTGATTTTACTCGAAACAATGCAAATGTAGTTTGGGGTGTTGTAGCTGTTTTAATTTTTGCTTTCTTATTTATTATGGGGCGAAAAGCAGGTATCGCAAAAGCACAACAAACAAAGAAAATTGTGCCTTATCCTGATGGCGGTAAGTCGCTCGGTGACTGGCCAAAAGGCTCTAATACAGCAGGTAAAACAGTTGATGAAATAGCGACCGAATGGGCAAAAAAAGTTCTTGACGTTACGGATGGGGTTTGGATAACAAGCCCCATTCCGCAAAATGACCGTCGTCTAAATGTTTTCATTAGTCTATCAGCATTAAGTAATGACCAGCTTACTGCCGTATATAATAAGTATAATCTTAATCACGGAAATAAGTTTTGGGGATTCACATTCGTAAGCATGACAGAAGTTATTTATAATGAAGTGCTTGCTTATGGTAGTGATGTTCAAGCTAAACTCGTAAACCGCTTAAAATCTCTAAAATTGAAATGAAAAAGCTATTTAAAAAACCTTCTTTTTGGTTTATTCTATTGACTATTATAGGTCTTATTATCGCCCGTATTATTCAGGTTAGAAACAATCTAAAAAAGAAAGCTAACACATTTGGTGCCGATTTGAGTACGTCCGCAATTACAAAAGCATTCTTTACTGAGCCGATTTTCGTTGCAAATCAAGTTAGTAGTAATGTTAATATTCCTCTTAAAGTCAATGTAATTGACCCTACTCAAACTGTTGCTCAGAGTATTGGCAATGTAACAAATAAGGTGTTTATGGGTATTGAGGACGTATAGTCTATAATAAAATTTTAAATTCACAATTACAAAATTAATTCATTTGTTATGACTTCAAATAAAACATCTCAAACGGTCTCAAATAACGGTAAGTCTATCCTCGAAAATGTTTTGAACCCGTCTGTTACACTTACTTTCGAGCCGACAAATATAATTTACATCGGCCTTACAATCTTTGCCGCAATCACACTTTCGGGTTTAGTCGTTGAAGGTATCAAAAAACTAATGAGATAATGGATATTTCTGCCAATGGTTTGTCATTCCTTAAAAAGCGTGAAGGCTTAGAACTTCAAGCCTATAATAAAGATGGTGTTTGGACTATTGGTTTTGGAAATACTTTCTATGAAAACGGTAAGCCAGTTCAAAAAGGTGATACTATTACAGTCGAACGTGCAAACAGTCTTTTTAATACAATTGCAAAACGCTTCGCTAAAGATGTTGTCGCTTTATTGACTGTTAAAATAACTCAAAATCAGTTTGATGCTTTAGTAAGTTTAGCTTACAATATCGGGATACCACGTTTCAAAAGTTCATCCTTATTGAAAAAAGTAAACATCAATCCAGCCGATTCAAGTATCAAAACTGAGTTTTTAAAATGGGCATATTCTCAAAATAAAATACTTTCAGGGCTTGTCAATCGACGTAATTTAGAAGCTGATTTATATTTCTCTGATTATATAATTCCGTTTGTAAATGTTCCTGTAAAAAAGTTTAATATTTTATTAATTGCTGCTTTAATTGGCGTTACTGGAGTTGTTTATTACACAAAAGCCCATAAAATTTTTATTAACTGGTTAACAAAATAAAATCATGGTTACTGCAAATCAATTATCCTACATAGATAACTATACAAGCCCTGAAAATCTTAATTTTTTGGGTATTTGTCTTAGTAAATCGTGCCGAGAAACAAAAGCAAAAACAAAAATCATTAAAGCTCAGGCAAAAGCAGACGCAAAAGTAGAGCGTGCGAAGCGTAATACTGACCGTGCTATTAAACTGGCTGAAAAAGGTATTGATACTTCATGGGCTGGTTTTGGCAAAGGTCTTATAGGTGGTTTTTCTACATTATTGGGTAGTAATTCAGGTAGTAATATTGGCAGCATAGGCGGCTTATTAAATACTGGACAAAATACCGACCCATTGTATGAGGCTGATTCTTATAAGTATGGCCAAATTGACGATACTCCTACCCCAAGAAACGATGCCTTATACATTGGGTTAGGTGTTGGTTTAGTTATCGTTGGTTTGATTGTTTGGGCAATCGCTAAAAAATAATAGTTATGGACAAAACTTGGAAATACGTTGGCTACATTGCGGTTTTGCTCTCAATAACGGCCAACATTTTTACACTCTACTACTACCTGAAAAAAGATGAAAAAGTCAACTAAAATTATCCTCGATGTTGTGGCTGCAATTGCTGCAATCGGTGGGGGTGCTTACTGGTATTCTCGTGAAAAAACTGAGTGTCAATGCAAAAAAACTGCTTAAAATGAAAACTGGTACTAAAATTATTATTGCCTTACTCTCAATTATAGTATTTGCCGAATTTGCTTATTATTTCGCATGGCAACAAAAATTAAAAACTTTAGAAGCTCAATATAAATCGTGAGTTTTCAGGTCGTAACAATCAAATCTTAATCACATTTTATTTTTACTAATATGGCAAAGAAATCATCAAAATCTTCAAAGTCAGGTGGACGTACTCCCGATAAACGCACCACTAAAAGCCCAAAATTAAAAGCAGCTCAAAATAAATTCGCCAAATTAAATAAAACGGCTTTTGAGTTGGCTCACAAAGACGGGCAAAAAGGCAATCCACAAAAATCGGTTGCTAAATATTATAAAGATGCCAAAAACATTGTGTACTAATGTCTTCAACAAACTACGACCAAATAAGCCTTAAAAGAATTGAAACGGCTCACCCTTTAATTCGTGAAGTATTGCGTAAAGCTTTTATGCAAGCATCAGACCAATTGACGGGTGATGTCTTTTTAAGACTTGCTTATGTTACCCGTACATTCGATGAACAAACTGAACTGTACAAATTAGGTCGCAGTATTTTATTTAAAAACGGTGTTCGTCAAGGCATCGTAACTTGGGCAAAAGCTGGTCAATCTTTCCATAATTACGGGCTTGCATTTGATATTGTTTTGATTCATAAAAATGCTCCAAAAGCCGAGTTTTCTACAACTGGCGATTTCGATGCAGATAAGGAAGCTGACTGGATGGAAGTTGTCGAAGTATTCAAGGTATATGGTTTTGAATGGGGCGGTGACTGGAAAACAAATAAAGATTTACCACACTTCCAAAAAACATTTGGCCGAACATGGTCTGAACTTTTAAAACTACACTCCCAAAAAGATTTTATAAACGGTACTCAATTTGTCAAACTCACATGAAACCATTAACCGCTTTGAAAAACGTTCTTTTACTCGTACCTGACCATAAGGATATAGTCGGTGTATCTTCTATTTTAGCATTGTGCTGGGAGTTCCTTTTGAAAAGATGGGAACTTGATGTGATAATGTTACCCTCAATAATCATTTTAGTTGCCGTAAACACTTGGTCGGGTGTTCGTCGGGCTAAATTTAAAAATGAATTCTCAAAGTCTGTTTTGAGAGAAAAAACCCAAAACAAATGTATAGGCTATGCAATTTGGCTTATTTGTATGTATGTGTTGTGTTTAATGGTTGTCAGTAGTATAGGCTCAAAAGAAACGTTCTTTTCTATTGATTGGCTACACTTTCCTATCTCTGTGACTTATCTTTTTATCGCTGGTGTTGAAATATTAAGCACAAAAGCAAACCTCAATGAAACTGGAGTGAAAACACCGACTTTTATCACCGATAAAATTGAAGATTTTGTAGAAACTGGTAAAATAAGACCAATTAAAGAAAATTGATTATGAAAGTTAATTTTAAAATGCTCACTATCGGTGTCTTGCTCGTGGCTCTTGCCTCTTTTCTATATTTCCTTGATTCGGATTCTATTTCATCTCAAGCAACGCCAGCCATTGATAGTGTAGTGATTCTGAAAGATAGTATATCAAAACTTCAAAACCTAAACTCTATACTCCAACATGAAAAAACTGAAATTGCTCGTCAGCGTGACTTGCTTAATAATCGGAACACTTCATTGCTCGAAAATATGCGGGCAATCAATTCCGACTTATCAAGACAGCCTAAACATAGTGACCGAGTTCGTAAGTAATGCCAACAAACTTAAAGATAGCTTGACAGAACTCAAATATGCTCGTCAGAAAATCGCATTACTTCGTGCCGATTCTGTTCGGCTTTCTTCGCTCAATGCTTCATTAATTGTTTCTCTCAAAGAAACTCGTGAATCGGCAGCCTACTATCAATCTCGATGGGATACAGTCGAAAAATTATTCACCGTTCGGCAAAGAAATAATAAACTTGTAATAGTACCAAAAGGACGTTATAAACGAGCCTTTTTTGATTTTTGTAAAATCGGTGCTGGTTTCTTATTCGGTAAAATCAAATCTTAATTATATTTATAAAATCAAATCTTAATTATATCTATAAAATCAAATCTTAATTATATCTATGAAAAAGCTATTTTCTCTAATTATTTTCTTTTTTTGGTTAGCTGCTGGTAACGCTCAAATTATCGTTAATGAAGGTGAATTGACCGAAAAACAAAATGACTATTATTTGCAACCCACGGAACGAAATGGTGTTAGTGTAAAGCGTTCTTTACCCGTTTCTACACTTCAAAAATTCTTTTTAAACTCTATTCGTTCTTTTGTCAATAGTAAAAAACACGTCGTTTCTTCTATATCAGAATTACAAACCTTTACAGATGCCAATATTGCCGATTTTGATGGCTCAACGTGGAAAAGAATAACACAACTCAATCATAATAAAATTTCAAACGGAGGTTCTTTTGCTGGTACAATTCAAAGGGTTTCTTCTGATATATATTGGGAACGTCAAATCTATAATAAAGAGGTTTTCCCCGAATGGTTTGGTGCATTGCATGATTGGAATAGCGTTACAAAAACAGGTACAGATGCAACGGAGGCCGTACAAAAAGCTGTGAATTATGCTATTGAACTTGGCGGTGGGGTTGTAATTATTAATGATAAAACCTTAATAAACGGAACTGTATATATTAATCCAATATACAGCGAGTCAGTCACTATTAAAGGCAATGGCGGCTACAATGTAGGCGGACAAATCAAAAGTTCTGCTATTTATCGGCAAACAAGAGGAGATGTTTTTCGTATTAATTACAAAGCTGACTCCACCGCTTCACTTCCATTCCCTCAGTTATATGCAAGGTTCTCTATAATAGGTGTTCAAGGTATTCGTGTCGAAAAAACAGGTGGGGGATATAATACAGGAATGACGCTTATAAAAGCGTTTCGTACTCAAAGTGCTACCGTCAAAGATTGTGGTACAACTGGATTCGATTATTTGATTTTTCAGCCTGACGCTGACGCTAACAATATGGATAACTACTGTGACCAGTGGTTAATACAAAATGTCAATTCTCATAACTCAACAAAGGGATTTATGAGGTTATACATGACAGATGCCTCTATAATTTCTCGATTTACTTTTCACGACCCACTTGATGGGGCTAATGAAGGGATTACCATAAAATACGGTACTACAACTATGATAAGCGAAGGAGTCTTCTGGAATCCTGTGGAAACTGATGCCACATTGACAGGGAGTAGTTGTATTAATCTTATTGGTTGCCGTGCTTCTACTATTCAAGGCATTCATTTTGAGTACGTTCATAATGAATCTGCTATAAAATTAACCTCTTGCAATTCAATTAACATCCGTCAAATTCATTCGAGATATTTTAGCAATATTTTTTTCTTTCTCAATAATAATCAAAACGTAAAAATTGATGGTTGGGATTCTTGGGAAGATAAAAATATAGGGGGCAAAGATATTTTTGCCTATCTAAATAACAACAATATTGTGATTTCTAATTCTACATTCACAGGCTTTTTGTCGAATAAATTAAGAAGTCCTGTTTTTGATGGCGATATAAGAATTAATACCGATTCTTATACTGATGTAACCGACGCAAATTATACAGTAAGTAACGTCGTTGGTGATATAAAATTAAGATTGCCTAATATTACCGCAAATCGTACTATTTTATTGCCTAATCCTGTCGCAAATATAAAGCTTACTATTTATAACCGAAATAATTCATCTTATAACTGGCAGACTAACCAAAGTTTATTAATGCCTGATGGTACTGGTATAACTACTCTTAGAAATAATTGTGTGTATATTGTAGAAGGTAATTCAACAGGGTTTTCAAATTATAGAGTCGTTTCTATTTTATCTGATAATATTCTGCCTACAAGATTGACCGCTACACAAGCAAGTTCTATTGCTTCTCCCGAAGAAGGTCTAATATTATACGTTACCAACACAAACGCAACATTTCCTTCTAAAGGTTGGTGGGGCTTTGATGGCTCAACGTGGAAACAACTAAATAATAATTAATTATATCCGTATTTAGTTTTATAACCTACAATGCTTATGAAAACCTTCAAAGCCTTTATATTTTTTTCTGTAATGACCACAATTGGATTTGTGGTCTATTACTTTTTCGAGCAAGATTGGCAGTCAATTTGGGCTTTTATCAATGGGAAATCTACGGTTAATCCATTGAAAAAATACGCTTTTTATAATCTCTTTACTGTTGGTACTGTTAGTGTACATACTAATAACAGTAGCACCGCCAACAATAGCACCGCCAACAGTAGCACCGCCAACAATAGCACCGCCAACAATAGCACCGCCAACAATAGCACCGCTAACAATAGCACCGCCAACAGTAGCACCGCCAACAGTAGCACCACCAACAATAGTAGCACAGCCATTAGTAGTGCTACTGGCAGTGGCTCTGATTTTCGTTTTGTTGAAAAATCAAACGGAAAATCATTTCCCGATAAACCGCAAGGTAATTCTTATACATTCGTTCATTTTCCCTCACATTGCCGTGTTTGTACGCCTGTTGAAACTACTCCTATGAATGCTTTTGCTCATTGTGAATATGGTCTTAAAAATTCATCTGGCGAGGAAATAGTTCATCTTTTGGATACCATTGGCGGTTTTCATCCAAATTTTTTTGATGTTAATCAACGCTCACAAAAAGGTAATGATTATTACAAATGGGTTGATAACTGGGCTTCTGAATTTAAACCATTTGGCAATTTTAATAATCCTATTGACCGTGGCAATAACCATTTCGATGCTTATAAAAAATATCTGATTGATGGCTCTTATACCTTTTGGTATCGAAATAAGTCAAATACTCGTCACTCCGTAACGGCTGGGTTTATCAGAGCTACTAATGGTGAAGGAGATTTAAACGTAATTGTCGAACCGTATGGTTACGTTGAAAAAGTTTTGAATATTTCTTCAAACGGTGACGAATACGACCCTTATAAAATCAATACTAATAATTACATATTATGAAAAAACTAATTTTGCTATTGCTGCTTTCGTTATCGGTCGTAGCCCAAGAAAAAAAGATTTTTGCGGTAGATGAAACCGAAAAAGTTTACGTGCTTTTTGTCCGAAATGATTCGGTAGGCGTTGTTTATCAAGGCAAAAATTCGGCCTTTACTGCCGATGGTGTCTATGCCTATAACTTTTCGGCCTTTGATATGGGGCTAAAAGGTTTTATCAGATTCGATGGCTTAAAAAACAGTATAGAAGCCGCTCAGAAAAATATTCGTACAGTTAAAACAGATACAACAAATTCTGTTTTTTCTAAGGTGGTCAATACTCCTTTGTCCGAAATCTCTACGGTTGCTTTTCCGAAACCTTTAAACTATCCAAAAGCCCGATACTTGATAGAAGCGGCCGACTGGGTAAATGTCTCTGACAAAAAAGGAACGATAACCAATATGCAGGGCTATGACTTCGCACCGATAGAAATGAATCAAGGTGAGAATATTTACACCTACAAAGATTGGAATCAAAACTATATTTCTATCAAAGGTCGAGATATTTGGAAAGAAGGCAATAAAACATATTTTATCAAACCAAAAGGATATAATACCTCTCTTGAATACAATTTAATGGACTTCGATTTGAAGTTCCCCGATTTTAGTTTACCTGCAAATAAGACCGTAGTAATGCAACCAACCCCGAAGCGTGAAATCGGGGTTTATAATTATTTGCGAAAAGGTGTCACGGCCGTAAAAGGTCGCACCGATAAAAATGGTTTTGTTTTTGTTTCTGATGAGTGGTTGACTGATTTAGGCTGTCCGTCGGCCTATACATCAACAAAAGCCGAAATGGATAAATGGTGCGAAAATGTTGATGCAGATGCTTTGCTAAATTCGTTCATCGAAAGGGTATATTACCCGTGCCGTTGGGCAAACGTTGTGCTATTGAATTGGGAACACGTTGGAAATCGTTTTAATGTTCGTCAGGATAAAATAATTAAATGTCTTGAATACTGGAAAAACCACGAACATACTGCCAAACTTGGTATGTATGCTGTCAATGGCTTATCGTTGGGACGGCCAAAATTTCAGGGCTTAAACCATAATTATTCGGATTTGCTTACTTTTAATGGCACTCTCGAACAGTTCCAAAAAAAATTTAACGATGATGTTAGCGTAGATTTTACCTATGCAAAGTATGCCGAAATAGCCATGATAGGCGGCTACATGAATTACCCGATTGAAGAAGGAATTTTACATCATTATCTTTTCGAGTTGATGATGCACCGAAAATTCAATCCGAATAAAACGATACTTGCAAATACATGGTTCGATATGGAGTTCATATCGGGTTTTGATATTGGCCGTGTAAAAGTAGAATCGGCTGATGGTACTTATTTCGCTCAGGTAAAGCCAAAAGTGTTTCCCTCCGTTGCATTTAACTGGGGCGTTTGGTCTGTGGCCATTGGTGACGGGATTGATGTTTGGTCTGACCCTAACTACTGGGATAACGACAAACGTTTTTGGGGCTGGGGGGCTAAAGACTTAAACATGAATGATTTACCGTTGAAACATGACGAAGTACTGGCTAAATATCCAGCACAACCCATGAAAGCCATTGACTGGGTAATGTCGGGCGTTTATTCGGTAAGCATGAATAAAGATATTATAGACCATTCAAGCGAGTGGCAGTTCGTTACGCTTCCTACTCAATCTTTCCATGATAAATCGGTCTTGATAGCTTACAAAATAAAAGGAAATGAAGCCCTTGTACTTGCCTTAGATGCTTTTGCTAAAGTTGATGCCGAAAAAGTGCATGAGTTTTCTATAAATAATAAAAAATACGACATAAGAACATTCGGGCGTTTTACGAGTGTGGTTAGGCTCAGTTTATGATTAGGTTAAATAAATTTTAGAAAGTTTTCAGAAAAGCCGTCCAATTGTGACGGTTTTTTTTTGTGTCGTTCCTGGTGTGACACAGCTCAGTTCAATCACAATGGCCAAGTTACGATGTGAGCTATCGCCCTTGTATGCTCCTGGTAAAGTCACAAAAAAAACGGATACTTTTT
>NZ_JBELAU010000003.1:122500-436199 GCF_040253585.1 Emticicia sp. W12TSBA100-4 | reverse complement strand
TTATTACCTTGGCCAGCAACGCCATTTAGAGTGTTACTTCAGTAAAATAGAAACTAATGATTGTTGTTCAAGTTGTGGCAATGACAAAAATTTATTTACCCACCGTTTTTGTTTTCTTTTGATAAGTTGTCGCTCACGATGATTATTACCTAAAAATGAATAATCGTGTAGTGAATCAATTTGATGATAATTCATAAAAAGCCATTCAGTGGCCGAACCTTTACGTGTTTTTGATTGAAATTCAATTAAATGCCAATCTTTCAAACGTTCTTTATATAAATCATTCGGGTAAGTACTTATTAAAACATCACATTTACATTGCTTGAGTAGAGATAATAATTTATCGTGTTCATCATCTGATAACTCATGTTTATAACGATGATTTGACAAACGAGAAGAAATAGGATAAGGAGGGTCACAATAAATACACATATTTTGTCCCCGTTGAATTGAATAGTTGATTAATTCATTTTCAAGAAAACTAAGAGCGTTTGCATTGATTACTTCAAAATCAGGCATTGTTTCTGATAATCTTTGGCAAACGTCTTTATCTATTTCTACCAAAATATTATTATAATCGGTTTTCTTTTTGTGGCGTGCAATTGTAGCATTACCAGCAAATAACTCAAAATAGTGCTTATGTGGACGGATATGATTTATTATAGTTTGAAAAGTTCCGTCAGAACCTTTGCCGCCAAAATATGTTTCAAATGGTTTATTCATTGTGATTAAATGGGTTTTTATATTACCTGAATAGATATATTGTATTTTTACTGAGAACTTTCACCGCTGCGTGGTCACATCGTAAATCAGACTAACTCAGACAAAAGCGACGACTTACGTTTTTTACTTAATCGCTGGCGGCAAGCATCCGAGTAAGATTTATTATTACCTGATGGGATACGCCCACAGCCACAGGCACATATTTTAGTATTGAATATGGTGGTAGGATTTTGTGACGTGGTGACGTTCGCTATTAATCGAGCAATCACATTTGAAACCCCAATGTGTACACCATTGCCCACGGCACGGTATTTAGCCGTTTTAGTAAAATTTTCAAGTTCTGGTTCATGGTCTAATCCTTGCAACTTACAAAATTCTAAAAAAGTCCTTCTATTGGTTTTAGTTCCATCGGAAGCAGTAAGGCAACCCACGAACTCAGAATCATTATGTACAGGCTCAGGAAGTTCGAGTATATATCCAACTTTAGAACCATATTGAAATGTACGGGGTCGGCTTTGTTTAAATCCGAGGTCACGGGGTGATATGTTAAAACGTTGCACATAGTATCCGTTTATTTTGCAGTCAGGTACACGCACCACATTTTCGAGCAAAAACCATAGTGGCTGACATTCTTCAACTATTATTTCAAACTCGTTTTTCATTTCTTCACTATATCCGTCAGGATTACGATTTAAACCGCTAAAGCTCTGACACGGTGAGCCACCAATTACACCAGCAAAAACGTTTGGTACACCTGAAAAATTACGAATGTCACCGTTCAGGATACGTTCAGGTCCAGTAACTACACAAAATCCATTTTTCACAAAACCTTCGTCGAGCATTCCGATACCTTGAAAAAGTGAAAGTATAAGATTAGGTACTATCATATCAAATTAAGATTAAGATTTAATGTTTGTACATTTGCCTGTTTACAGGCGAAAAAATAAGCAGGTATAAATTCATTCCAGTTAAATTTCGGTTCGGTGAAGAAAAAAGTCCACCAATCCGATTCATTCAATCGGTCATGGTCAATTTCGTAACCTTCTGTATTGTGTACCATGTTTCCATTTTCAAAAACAAGCCATTCACCGAACCGTTTGAGCGGTTCAAGTGGTTGAGCCATAGTATAGGTGATTGAACAAATTTCGATAGTGTATGTTGTATTTGTCCTTGATAGGGGCGGTAACAACATCTTTCATTTTCAAGCGGCTTGAATAAGTTATGCAAAAATCATTGATTCGATTTTCTTCAATTTTTTTAACAGTCTTTTTCTCACCTTTGACCGTAATTGTAAGATTTTGTTTTCGCATAGCCTTAACGGTTTCAATACATTCAATTACGGTTTCATCTTTTTCAAGCGTTCGAGTGTAGAATTTTTGCACCGCTTTTGGGTCGTTATCCATAACTCGCTCCTCCTGTAAGATTTCATATTTTGGATATTCAACTTCTTTTTGTCGGAGATTATCTGAGCAACCCCATAGGCGGCCGCCAACTTTGCGGATGAGAAAAACAGGTTTAAATTCTATTTTTTCAGATTCAATTACCCAACCATCTTCGAGCGTTGTAGTGATAAGCCACTTTTTACCATCAATGGTTTCTACTTTTTGATTTGCTAATAATGGTGCGGTTTCAGCATCCTTAGCAACGTATTTGCATACATAAGAAGCCAAAGAGCCGATATTATCAACTTTTTTAATATCGGTACTGTTAGGATTTTTCCAATCATCAAATTTTCCTGCAAAATAGGCATCCGATTGGATACCTTCGGAAACCTGCAAAAGCGTTGCTTGAGTTATTTTTCGGTTAAGTCGCTGACATTCTTCAAGTTCTTTCATCAATCGTTTATGGCAACGTTTCGGCAGTTTACCAGTTTCATTAAACGCATCTGCTATTTTTTTGAGACGTTTTACCTCAAAAGACTGTTGTTTGGTGTTCAAAACGAAGCCATCAGCGTATATCGCTTGCATACGGTTTTTGTAACGGGTTACGTAGCCTAAACGCTCAATAAATTGATTCCATTTCTTCCTGAGACGATCCCAGTTCACAAAGCGGTCAATTATCAAATGAAAGTGAATGTTGCCTCCTTTGGTCGATTCAGCACGCCAAAAGTACCCATTTACGCCACAACCTTTTAAATTACCTTTGCGGTCGAGTTCCTGAGACTGATTACACAACCATTCTACGAAAGGTAAAAAACACCTGTCTTTAATAGTAGTATCTTTATGTACCTGTTTTGATGGGAGCGTAAGAGTGACGAAAGTTGGATATACCTGATTTCGGTTCATTGATTTTGGTGCATTCTTAAAATCTACGTTTTCAGAAATGGCCGTGAGCCAATTATCTAATCGTTTCTTGATTTCTCGTTTCGTATTTGGGCTTAAATAGCCGTTATACACACCGTTTCTATCAGATTCTTGCAATAAATTCTTATTTGATACCTCGTTTCTTTTGACCGCCTGAAACTTTGTTGATACCGTTATCGAATGTGGCTTAATTGTGGCCGTTGTGGTCATGTGTGCCAGCGTTCGAGTAGTATCGTCGAAACCTTCGCTTTCATATTGTGAAACGGCTTTTTTCTTCACAGCTGGCACGGCCTTTTTTGGCGTTGGTGGTGCAACTGTTGGAGTGAGATTTTCATGAATATCAAATTGTAAACCTTGCATAGTATTCGATTGATTGGAAGAATTAATTTAAACCCGAAAAAAAGGTAAAACCGAGCGTAAGACAAGCCAAAGGCTGACGCCTGTTTTTGCTACAAATTAGCCGCTACAAAGTCAGCAATTTCCGAAAATGGCGTACCTCCGTCATTCATTTCCATTACATCAAGAATAGAAACGGGGTTTTCAAAGGTTGGTGCAGTAATACCAGCCCACAGCGAAACCACCGACGGAAACGATTCCGTACTTTCAATATCAAAAGCCTGTTCGGGGTGTGCTTCATTATATTGTTTAATGAGTAAACCCAAAGCATCATAAGCAGAATCAATTTTAAAGGCTTCAATACATTGTTGATACTTACCGCTTTTAAGGTCTGCAATCCATTGTTGTTTTATTTCAGCGTTCATCGGTATTCAGGGTTTAGAGGATAATCAATTTTTAGTTTTTCACAGAAGCCAGCTGCCCCAGTTTCAGCACCGATAATAGACCATTGTCTGATGCTTGGGCGTTTAAATTCAAATGAGCAAAAAGCTTTATGAGAACTGTCAGCAACGGTATCTTTAATGATAAGGCCATATTTAAGCAAAACAGCCGCATAATTGCCATCGGGAAGCAAAACAATACCTACATCAGATTTATGAATGCTAAGAAAAGTTTCAACTTTAGCAATCATTACTTTTTCCGATTCTACATTTAAGACTTTTATATACATCACATTACGACTTTAAGAGTAGTTTTTTTTAAGCGTTTAGCAATTGGTGTAACGGGCATATACTTACGAATCCAAATTGCTTGCACCTGATGATGATTGGTATCGGCTTGCATGATTGAGGCAAATACTCTTTTATATTTGTCATTCGACCAACTAAAACCAGCCCATTCCTCAATATTTGGTAATTGCCCATTTTCAGACCAGCTTTCAGACCAAAATTCGGGTGTTGATTCAATGTTATTATCTTGTCTGAATAACTCCACCAATACACCAATAGGGGCAAAGCGTTCTGTTCTGACGATTACACCGCCTTCGGTTGGAGTATCGTGATAGTCATGCAATACAATACCTTTTGGGGCTTCCATGAATTGATTTGTTTTTAGGGCTTTTACCCAACGGTTTTTTATTTCTGATTTCATTTTTGTTTTTTTATAAATTCGTTTTCAACAATAATATTATTGTCCATCATTGCCTGTTGAATAGTTTCGAGCAGGTGTTTCTTAGCAGCATCGGTAATTATGCCTTTTTGCACAGCACCAGCCAAAGCATCTACGACCGATTGAGTATTTCGTTCGGTCAGTCTCAAATGCTTATGTGCATTATGAATAGTATGAGCAAAAGCAATCAATTGAGGGCGTTTTGTCCAATGCTTCACGACGGTATCAGATACCATTTCCTTGATATTGTTTTTGGCAATATCTATTTCTTTTTGATGTAGCATTATTTTACGGCAAAATTGGTAGGGGGTAAGCACTGGAAGAAAATAACAGTAACTTACCGAAATTGGGGTTTCCATTATCAGGCATTATCAGAGCCATGCAAAAAATATCGGAGTTCACGGAGAAAGAAACCTTTTACAAAAAGGTGACGAAACACGCTTGCAAGCATTATCGGGAAAAATACGATAATGATAAGAAGGCAGAATAAAGCTTTCATATTGATTCAATGCTTAACTCAATTCTTTTGCCTTCGTATTCCTGAACGATGGTTTTGGCGTTTGCCGAACGAGCCGACACCCGAAAATCAAAATTGATTCCGTACACTTGATGGGCAGCATGAAGAAAGTAAGTGTACACATTTGCTATTGGCAAATAAGCGTGCGTTTCTTGAAAGATTCGACGAAACTTAACAAGTTTAGAGCCGTTTTTAAGAGCGATACGTTCGGCAACTTCGATAAAATGAGCCTTAGTAACTTCGTCAGAATTAAAATACGCTTGACCAATTACGTTCGGTTCTAAGACGGGGTTTGATGTGGTTTGATGTGTCATAAGTAGAGAGAGTTATAATAGGTAAAATCATTTGATAGTATCGAAAACAGTAAATTCAAAATCAAAAAACATGAATGGAGCGATAAGAGTAATATGCAAACCTGTTGGTGTTTCTTTCGATATTTTACCAAATCCAAAAACATCAAATGTGAATGTCATATCAAAACTTTTTAGTTCGTGTAAGAAGGGACGAACCCCAAAAATTATGTGCCAAAAGAACATCACACAGGCAGGGATGCCCAACACAAAGAAGATTATTAAAGCAGTCATTAGAGAGTTATTTAGGTTGAATTTATGATTCAAGCATGGCAGTTACTATTTCGCTGATACTTGATGAAACCGAAGAAAAAACACTTTCTTTTGGTTTATGTAGCCGTGTAATACTGGCTACACTTGGTGAGTTCGGTAAGTCAACAGGAATAAGAAGATGAAATTCATTAATACCTTGCGTTTGCAAAAAATCACCGATTTTATCGGTAAGTGAGCCAATTTGTTCGACTGTCATTTGATTGTTAGTTAAATAGTTTCAAAAAGAATATTTGGGAAGAAAAGCCCCAAACCATTTGTTTGGGGCGGTCGTCATCATTTGCGTTCAAATAGGGTAGAGCCACATTCTCAGATATTTAAGCTGACCAACTCAAATAAATTTGTCCATTCTCTCTACTGTACTGGACGAAACACCTCACTATTTCACACGAACGCTGTATCTATCTATCGGTTTGTTGGTATCTAACTTTGATGTTCGGCAATAGCTTCATTGCGTTTTTCGGCACGGGTTTTAAGTTTTTCAGCACGGGTCATGTAGCCTAAATTTTCGGTGCATTCAGCCCATTTTTCAAATAATTCGGTTTTATTTAGCACAGCATCATACATTAAAGAGAAATAGATATTACCGTCCGCGTCAACATCTTCACGAAATAAGTATTGAATAGTTACAGTTTCAGTATTGAAGTTTTTGAGGAAAGGCACAAGTATTTTCGAGATAATTTCAGCATCAGTATGAATCTGTTTTGAAGGCAATCTGAGGGTTAAGAAAGGATAATTAATCCTACTGAATAATTCACGACTTTTAACGTGTTGAGACTTTGTTGAAGCTATAATAGAATGTGGTTTTACAGCAGTTTCAGGAACTTCATTTACTTGTGTCATTTCCTTAGATTTTTTAGTGTTGAAAAAAAGAATACATTTACAATTCAAAGGAGATGGGGGAATCTAACTCCCCCTTAGCCCCTTTGTGTTCTTCGCATGAAGAATGAAAACAACTTGATAGAACTGTCAGCATTTGGCGGTACTATCAGACTTGCTGGCGTTCCTGCATTTGCCCTTACAGTTGTAATCTGTTTGGCGTTTGCGGTTGCAGCGTACAAGTTTATTAGTTCAAAATCCTTTTTAAACCTCACTGCATAAGTCAGCTTAAGAAGGTAGGCCTTCGCTTCACAGCGGGGCTTTTTTTTTGATTCAAAACCTTAAATATTTTTAGTGTTGAAAAAAATATTTTACTTTTTTGAATCAATTCCTAAACTTTTTGCGTTATTTCGGTACACAAAAACGTTAAGACGATGCAATACTAAAAGAAAAGTTTTAGTTGTGCAAGTAAACTTAAATAATTATTTTATTTTTATATGGAAACACTAAAAGAAATCATCTCAAAAAGACTGAAAGAAAGAAGTATTTCAGCAAAAAAAATGTGCGAAGATATTGAAATAACAGAGCAAGCTTTGTATTCAATGTATAGAAACAATTCAGGTAGCACCAAAACACTCAATAAAATAAATGAGTATTTAGGTTTAGAGTTAAGTAAATCTTTTAGTCAAGGAAGTGCAATAAATCTAACAGAATTAAATAATTCAGTCGATAGTATGTTGATTGAATATTTAAAGAAAGAGAATGAATTTTTGAAAGGATTTATCAAGGAAAAACTTGCTATAAATTTTAACAACGGTGGTTTGATGCCAACTTATGGGACTGTTTTTTTTGGAGCAAATAACCCATAAACCAACCCACCGTAAGAAATGCAAGTGCGTTTCATGTTGTACAAGATTGACTGTCAGTAGATTAAACATTTTTGAACGTTCCCAGCTTCGGGAGCAGAGTTAAAAGCCTTATAGTCAATAGATTATAAGGCTTTTTTATTGCCAAAATTTTGATTTTGAAAAAGTGTACATACAAGTGTAGGATCAATCAGAAAAGTTGGGGAATTATGCATAAGTTTTTGAACGCATAAACATGAAATGTTAACATTTCTTACACCTATAAACTGATTTCTGAAAACTTTTATCTTTGCATGGTTCGCCGCTGCGATTGAAAGATTCAACTGACGCATTTGTGCTTCTATTATCAAAGAAATTCAAGATTTTTCATAATTATTTTAAATAGTTTTGGTGATGAATGATTTGAAAGATACCTTTCCGACATCGATATCATTGTACCAAAGAGTCAAATTTTTAAAGGCAACAATTCTTTCTTTTGAATGGGTAAAAAAACTGTATACTAAGTTGATACGCTTGTTGTAAATCGAGATATAAACGAAACAAGATTTCTGTCCTATGAACTAGTGAAACTGACCAATCTTGTAATTTTTTGATGATTAAATAGCGGCCACCTCGTCGATCCGATGCGAGTAGCGGTGTATCTTCTTTGGTATTATGTATCCGATAAAAATATTTTTACTTGGTTCCATATTAATAATATTTACATTTTTAGCCGATAGTTCAGTTATTTTCTTCCGTATTGATTCCAAAATTTCATTTTGTTTTTGAATAGTAGCAATTAAAGAGATATTTTCAGTCTTAAATTTGTCTATTTTATATTTTAACTGCATTGATCAAGGAAATAACAAAGTCTGAATATGATAAGGAGTAAATTCCATCATCTGACTTTTTAGTCCACTGAACGGAACGCCGCCTATTGCATTAGAAACTTTTTCAACGTCCTGTGCAATTAATCCATCATATCTAATTTTATTTTTATCTGAAATATAATTATAGAAGTAGTTTGAAGATTTGTGATAAACTACAAAACCAAACGATTTGTATATATAACATTTTCTTTAAGTCTAATATCTGATGGATTGCTCCAAAGGACTTGCCCTTCAATCACTGAGACATCACCAATGCTAATTTTATTCTTAAATTTACAATAGCATTTGCACCAATTGCAGTCGCATTTGTGATTGAGATTATGGAAGGATTGGATTGATAACCAATAATGTTAAAAATTTAATTGACAATTTTTTTTGCCATAGCGACTGTCGCAGCAGAGTTGCTCAAAGTTTAATGATCCACAGAGTTTTTATTTTTTTCTATGTATGCTTCTGTGCTGTACCTCGTGTAATTCTTTGGTAAATATTATTAACTAAATACTTCTTTGTACTTAATTTCCACCTCCTTAATAGGGCTGTTAAATTAAAAGTAGAGTTCACTTTTGGGCTGTGAATAATGTTATATAATGACTTCGGTAGCTTGATTTGGAACAGGATTGCCCCTTGCAGCACTCTGCCATTGATTGTTGAAGAATCAAAACGATGAATCAATACAGATGCTTAAAGAATTAGTTTTAATAAGTACAATTATCTAAAGTTTGGTGTGGGAGAGAGTTGTGATGAGCAAATTACCACAAAATATGGAAAACGATAAGGGTAAAATTCATCTCCTTAATGATGATGAAAGAATCTCGAAAGATAATTCTTGGAAAATCGAAGAAGTATATACAATTACGTCAACATAAATCTACGAGGTTAAATATTGAATAAGGAATTGGGCGAAACTTGGAATATTGAGCAGTAATATTATGAAATCATGATCATTAAAAAAATGCGATAGTTTTGCTTAGTCAGTGGTTTCTTATAGCAGCAATGATGATGAGAATGCATGATAAAGATGAGTAAGGAGGAAAACAACCTAAAGTAGATCGTAGCACTATTGGCTAAACGTTATGAAATAGGAGGGATGGTACGTTTAACTATTATACATTGCTATGTCTAAATAAAATTATTGAGTAAGATTAAATAAAAGACGAATACCATATATAGAAATTAAGATATATACACAAGTGTAGAAAAATCTGTGTATGGTTTCAAAATAAAGAAGAATTATTTTCTTTATATATTCGGTAATTTAAATTTGGTAGTATCTTTTTTTTTATCTAAATTTAAATTATGTGGGATTTTGTAAATAAAGATTTCAAAACAAAAGATTAATAAAAGAAAAACTTCAATAGTTCTTATTTTAGTACAATTTTTGTAGGTTATGAATAATTGAAATACTTATTTTGTAACTATAAAAACACTTTTATAAATCAAATAAGAAAAATGATCATAACAGTATTAAATAAAAATAATCAGTACTAAATAAAAAGTAAGAAGTCTCAAAAAATATTGCGTACTATAGTTTGTGATTTAGAACTTCAAGTAACTAAATTTTACTTTTAGTGGTAAATTAATCGAATAGCCTCATTTCAAATATAATTAATTACATGCTAACCTTTTTTAGAAAATCCCCTAAATTGACTTTTGCAGAAATGCTCAAAGTTGATATGCATTCTCATCTTATTCCAGGTATTGATGATGGTAGTCCTGATTTAGAAACAAGTATTAACTTTTTGATTAACTTATCGGAGCTTGGCTATGAAAAAGTCGTCACTACACCACATATAATGACTGATTTGTATCCAAATGATAGCACTATCGTACGTAATGGATTAGTTCAGTTGAAGGAAGAATTAAAAAAGAGAAATATTAAAATTGAAGTTGAAGCCGCCGCTGAATATTTCTTGGATTCTCACTTTGAACGATTGATTGTAGAAAATGATATCTTGCATTTTGGACCTAAAAAATATGTACTTTTCGAAATGTCATTCATTTCGCCTTCACCTAATTTTGAAGAAACTATTTTCAATTTGCTTACAAAAGGCTATACGCCAATCTTAGCTCACCCAGAACGCTACAACTACTGGCAAGAAAACAATAAGGTTTTTCCACATATTAGAGAATTGGGGTGTTTAATGCAGATAAATATTCCATCCTTATTAGGATATTACGGAAAACCGACCAAAAACTTAGCTTATAGCCTCATTAAAGCAGGTCTTATTGATTTTTTAGGGACAGATATGCACCATGATAGACATTTAAAATTGTTGAATGATGGGAAGTATGATTCTGATATACATAAGACTCTGGATAAATACCCATTTAAAAACTTCAGTCTTTTGTAAAAAAATAGCGGGTTTTAAACCCGCCTTTTTCATTTTCCCCCATACAATATTAAACTGTATGTTATGTTGTTACTGAAGTTCTCAATCAAAATTAATAAGCCATCATATCTCCTTTTACCATACTATAAAGCGTCATAACGATCACTTTAAGATCAAGCCATGGACTCCAATTTTCGATGTACCATATATCAAACTCTACACGCTTTTTCATCATAAAAATATCACTTGTTTCGCCTCGATAGCCATTAACTTGAGCCCAGCCTGTAATACCTGGTTTTACGAGGTGTCTAAGTAAATAATTATCGATTTGTTCTTTACTTTCGATACTGTGCTGAACGGCGTGTGGTCTTGGGCCAATTACTGACATATTACCCCACAAAACATTAAAAAACTGTGGTAATTCATCAAAATTGCTTTTACGCAAAAATGCTCCAACTCTTGTTACTCTTGCATCATTTTTAACCGTTTGATTAAATTTGCCATTGTCCTTTACGGTAGTTGCATTATGAACCATAGAACGGAATTTGATACATTTGAATGCTACTCCATTTTTCCCCCATCGATCTTGTATGTAAAATACTGGCCCTTTTGAGTCAAGTTTTATAGCAATGGCGATAATTGGAAATAACCAACTGAAGACAAAGATGAATAGGAGTGATGTAAAGACTACATCTGCGATGTTCTTCATCATATACCAATGAAACTCTTCGAGCGGTTCTTCTCGAACAGTAATAATTGGTAAATGACCAAAAATATCCATTTTAAACTTGCTCGAAAAAAACTGAAAATATTCAGGAATGATTTTGGTTCTGATGGCATATTTATCAGCAATGGCCAAAATCTTTTTTACTTTCGTAGTATCATATTCGGCCAAACTTATAATAATTTCATCTACTTTAAATTCATCGATAATTTTTTCAAGTTCGGCAGTTGTACCTCTATACTTCCCATTCAAATGGTGTGGTTGATAATCTTCAATAAAACCAATCGGATTATACCCAAACTGTTTGTTGGTTAATGCCGTATTATAAAATGCCATTCCTTGATCACCACTACCAATAATTAGCAGATTTTTGATGTCCTTTCCAGTTACCCAGTTATAAAGTTTCCATTGCTTCAAAAAATATTTCTTGAATGCCAAGATAATTGTCATGAACAAAACATAATACAGAGCTAAAGTTCGTACATAGAGGTGATCATTAATTGTAAAATAGATAAAACCAACTGCTATTAGTTGAAATAAGACATTTGGTACCAGAACCAATAACTCTTCAATAAAAGTAGTGGTACGGAAATCATCATACAAATTGGTATATTTACTCGTGAAATACCAAATAAATACCAATATTATTGGTATAAGTATTTGATTATTATCTATCGGTTTGTGGCTCATTAGCATTGCTAAATAGAATGAACCACATAACAGAATAAGATCAAATGCCAATCGTTTTTGTCGGTTTTTAGTTATAAGTGTTTTCATGATGATTTAATTATATGTGCTTATGATTCTTTGGGCAAAAGTTTTTAGACTTACTATACTTAATTTGATCTTTACTTGCAATATTCTTTTCCGGGGAGTTCAAAACTCCATAACTGTTTATCTACCAAATAATTCCTTTGTACATAGGGCCAAGTTACACCTCCATCTGTACTTCCTCTCATATCATATTTTTTACCAAGTTGCATTCTATACGTTCTAACTTTTCTGTTAAATCTCGTAAGTACGCCTACATCTCTCCACACATTTTTGTCAGGTTCGCTGTACTGTACTCTCATTTGTGCGGGTAATCCTGCTTCATCAAGAACTTTTCCTTGTGGACAAACCACTTTTATATCGAGTTCAATAAATTTGGGGGCGGACAATTTACTGAGGTCTAATGACAAATTATTGGTGCCACATATTGGTAAAGCAGCCGACTCAACTATAAATACTTTGTTATTACCACCGTAATAATTATTGTAATCAAATATTCTAAACTTCACATTTTCGGCTACCCTTGGTATAAAGTTGATTGAGGCAACTGCCCCATTGTTGAGTGATATGTAATAATCTCTAATTAGTTGATTATTGCTGGCATCAACTAATTGTGCATAATAAGCGATGTCTAAATCTTTCAAATCACTTTTGATAGTGAATGAGGGGCCAACCCTACAAATGTTTCGTTTCCAACCAATAATCCAGTAAGTAAGATGAGGCATCTCGAATGTTACTCCTAATTTGCCAGTCTGACTGTCTTTTTCTATGGCAAGCTCTGCTTCTTCTTTCCAAATGCCAGTATCAGTATCATAGCTGAAGAGTGTCAGTTTATCTTTTTCAGCAATAATTTTGTTAGTAATTGGATTTAAAATGGTATTATTCACATCTAAATTAACCTTCAATGGAACACTAAACTTTTTTATGATTTCGTGGTTTTGTGTACTCATTTCAATCGAAACCCCGCCCGCTGTTTGATAAAAATCAAAAGGTTCGGCTAAAGGTTTGTTGTTTTTATCAACCGGATTGGTAGCCACACCTCCAGCGGGTAAATAAGCTTTCGAGTTTTTGCTATTAAAATGATTGAGGGTTACGTCAATTACTCCTTTTACATTTTCATTATTGGCAGTTAGAAATCCAACATTATCAGGAACCGTTAACTGTATTTTTTCTGTGTTATTGAATGACTGTACCTCAAGCTTTTTCGATTTTGTTATATCCAATACAAGTTGGTTGGCATTGGCATTTCCTGCCACATTTCGTTGGGTGAAACCAAAATAAAAACTATAGTTGTTGGTATTTGTGAAGGTAACATCTTTGATGATTTTAGTGTAGTCTTTTGCTTCAGCCACCAAAGTGATTTTAATGGGATTACTGCTACTCGGTACGAACTCGGGTGATACTGCTAATATCAATACACCTTCTTTACTAATTTTAAAATTCTTTGTATTTAAGTTGGTGACAATCTTGTCGGCATCTTTACCAACAACCTGAAAGTTCAAATCTGAAGGTAATTTCCCCCCATTAGGCAATGAAAATTGCACTCTAACGGTAGCTTTATCAAGCGGTTCTTTGAAGCCAAGTACAAATCCGTCGAGCGGGTTTGTACATGAGATAACCAACAGGGATACAAAAAGTAATCCTATGTATAACTTTTTAGCATACATGGCTATTTATTTAGAGTTAACGGCTATTAGCTTTGAATCATTTTCAAAGACCTGTTTATTCAAAAGTTTACTTTAACTTTGTTATAGGGTACGTGTTATATCTCACTTGGAAGCCAATGTATGGATAATAGCTATATCCTTTCATATTTGCTTCAATTTTCTTCATTTCGTCGTCAATGGTAGTAGTTTCTAAAAAACCTTCATAGATCAGTTTTAGTTTTGGACTTCCCATATAGGCAAACCCCATATCAAAACCAAACCCAAGGCGGTTTTTCATAATACTCCTTCCAAAACCAAATCCAAGGTATGGCCTAAGTGCATTCCACTTCATGCCAAAGTTTATATTTCCAAAATCATCGCTCGCAATCTGAAGGCCTCCTAAATTCAAGCCTGAGGCTGAACTAAATGCGACCTGATACTGCTGAATAATTTCATAACTTAAACCACCAGTTAGTCTAAAGATCTTTTTTTTAAATGGATAATAATCGGCAAAACCACTCAGTACTAATGTTTTTATATCAGGAAAAATATCAACACTGGTACCTTTATCCATTTTAATATTTTGGGCTTTTTGAAAAGCCAAATAATTAAGGCCAATTCTTAAACCAAAACTTGGTTTTTCTTTCAACTTAAAACCCACTTCTGCTCCGTATCCTCTGCTCGAAAGATTCACCGAAAAACTTCTTGGAATATAAGATGATATTGTATCATTCTTAACGCTTGCTTTGAGTGGTATCGAACTTAGTAGTAAAGATAAACTAACAACTATCGCATACAGAATTGGTTTAAAATACATCATGGTCGATAAGAGTTAATTTTGATACCATTCAACAATTTTTTACTTTCCAATGCATCTGATAATCAAATATCCTTCTTTTTAAGTTAAAATTAAAAACAAAAAATAACATTTCCATCATTTATTTATTGATCGGTATCTACTTTATGAAGATTCTTTATTTTATTATAGAAGTTAAAGATATATTCAAATTTCTGTCAAGGCATCAGAATTTTAATGATAATTTTATCGCAAGAAGTTTGAAAATACTATACAAAGTCTATAACTTTATCACCATACGCCATGAAACTATTTTCAAGTAGATTTTTGAGTTAGGCACAACTCCTTTCAATTTGCAAAACATATACATTAATGACTCAAAACTTTAAAATCTTATTTCTATTTACTTTTTGGGTGCAGAGCTATTCTTTTGCTCATACCCAAACAACAGATTCAACTCAAATTGAAGCCGACTCAGCTACCAAATCTCATGTATATCCTAAGCGTTTAGCAATAGTTGGTGGTGTTACGGTTTTTACTTATGGATATGTATATTATTACATGAAAACCCAAGCTTGGTGGAAAGAGAACCCCGTTGATTTTCACTTTGATGGAGGTCGAGATAAAAAGTATGCTCGTGGGCACGATAAAATGGGCCATTTCTTTTTGGGTTCTTTTGTATCTGATAGAATGGGAGCCTTATTGAGGTGGAGTGGGGTAGAAGAAAATAAAGCTGCACTCTATGGAGCTTTGTGGAGTTCGGCTACACAGTTTATTGTGGAAGTAAAAGATGGGTATGCACCTACTTACGGCTTTAGCTGGCGAGATGCTACATGGGGAAGTTTGGGCTGCTTTTATCCATATCTCAAATCAAAAAGTCGTTTTTTTGCCAATACCGAGGTAAAGTTTTCGTATTTCCCACGAGAATATGGCCCAATCATTGACCCTACCGTTCGGAAACGTACCGCAACTTGGCACGATGATTATATTAACCAGACCTATTGGTTTTCGGTGAACATCAAAAATAATGTGCGAGCATTGAAAGATACCAAATTTCCTGATTGGCTGAATTTGGCAGTAGGAGCGAGCCTCGACCAATATACCGATGGCTTCGGACAGGGAAACCGACAGTGGTATCTGGCATTAGATATTGATACCAAGCGTTTATTTAAACCAAAAAAACTATTCTGGAAAACTGTGGTGAATTCGATGGTCAATATCAAAATACCTGCACCAGCTATTCAGTTTGGGCGAAATGTGCCTTTTAAATTTTATCCGATTTATTATTAAGCATAAAAAAACAGCGATAGTCAAATCTATCGCTGTTTACAAAGATGTTTAGTTTATTTGCTAAACAAAGCTACATCTGATTGCATCATATCTTTTACCAAAGCTGGCAAATCATATTTAGGTTCCCAACCAAGTTTCGTTTTTGATTTTGTTGGGTCTCCAATCAATAATTCTACCTCGGTTGGTCTGAAATACTTAGGATCAACCTCAACTACAATATTTCCTATTGGCACTTGGTAGAGTGGATTATGACAAGCCACCACTCGGCCTTTCTCATCAACACCTTCTCCTTCAAATGCAATTTCAATGCCTACTTCAGCAAAAGCCATGCGTACGAACTCTCTTACACGAGTGGTAATACCAGTGGCAATTACATAATCTTCTGCTACTTCTTGTTGTAAAATCAACCACATGGCTTCCACGTAGTCTTTGGCATGACCCCAGTCACGTTGGGCATCTAAATTACCCAAAAACAATTTCTCTTGCTGACCAAGGGCGATTTGTGCCGCTGCTCTCGTAATCTTACGAGTTACAAAAGTTTCTCCACGAAGCGGAGACTCGTGGTTGAATAAAATACCATTGACCGCAAACATATTATATGCCTCACGATAATTGACCGTAATCCAATAACCATATAGCTTTGCTACTGCATAAGGCGAACGTGGGTAAAATGGCGTAGTCTCAGATTGTGGCACAGCCTGCACTAAACCATACAGTTCGGAGGTTGATGCTTGATATATTTTTGTTTTTTCAATCAAACCCAGTAATCTCACGGCCTCCAGAACTCTTAAGGTACCGATGCCATCTACTTGAGCAGTATATTCTGGTTCATCAAACGATACTTTCACGTGCGACATCGCCCCTAAGTTATATATCTCGTCGGGTTGAATCTCTTGAACTATACGAATAATATTTGTAGAGTCTGATAAATCGCCGTAGTGCATGATAAACTTTACATCTCGTTTATGCAAATCTTCGTATAGATGGTCAATGCGTTGGGTATTTATCAATGAGCTGCGGCGTTTGATTCCGTGTACTTCATAGCCTTTGTTCAATAAAAATTCGGCTAAATAAGCTCCATCTTGACCGGTGATACCAGTTATTAGGGCTTTTTTCATGGGTAAATGTGTTACGTTAATGTATAATTAAAAAAATAGTTGTTTGTATTTTTATTCTTGGTTGACCAGTGTTGTTTCGCCAAAGTATCTACTATTATATGGCAGCAAAATATTTGTCAGACTTTTATCCATATTAATAGTGCTGTATTTTAAAAAACAACTTTTATATTTTCAGCAAGCAATCATTTTATAATCTTAGTGCATCATGATTCTCCAAGAAATCTTGATAGGCTAAAGCAATACCTTGCTCAGGCTCAATTTGGTGTTGCCAACCCAAACCGTGAAGCTTCGATACATCCATCAATTTGCGGGGCGTACCATCTGGTTTTGAGCTATCCCAAACCAATTCTCCTTCAAAACCAACTATCTTTTTTACCAATTCGGCCAAAGCTTTGATGGTTACATCAGTACCCGTACCGATATTCACAAAACCTGCCTCGCTATAGTTGTTCATCAAAAAAATGCAAGCATTGGCCAAATCATCGGCGTGCAAAAACTCACGCATAGGTGAGCCACTGCCCCACAAATATACAGCTTTATCTTGATTTATCTTGGCTTCGTGAAACTTGCGTATCATGGCAGGTAGCACGTGCGAGTTTTGTAAGTCATAGTTATCATTTGGCCCGTATAAGTTGGTTGGCATCACCGATATAAAATCACAACCATACTGTGTCCGATAAGCCTCACACATTTTGATGCCCGCAATCTTGGCGATGGCATAAGGCTCATTGGTAGGTTCGAGAAGGCCTGTCAGTAAATAGTCTTCTTTGAGTGGTTGAGGAGCCATTTTTGGGTAAATACACGAAGACCCCAAAAACATCAGTTTCTTTACACCCTGCAAATAAGCCGCATGAATGATATTATTCTGTATGGCCAGATTCTCATAAATAAAATCGGCTCGGTAGGTATTATTGGCCACAATACCACCTACTTTGGCCGCTGCCAGAAAAACGTAATCGGGTTTTTCGTTGGCAAAAAAAGAAAATACATCTGCTTGGTTTCTCAAATCCAGCTCTTTTGATGTACGTAGGAGCAAATTAGAAAACCCTTCGTTGCTCAAATGGCGAGTAATGGCCGAACCAACCATGCCTCTATGCCCAGCTATGTATATTTTTGAGTCTTTGTTCATTATATGTTTGGGTTTTAAGTAAAACTTTTATGTTTGACTCGGAAAAGTGTATCATTGTCACAGCTACAACTCATTATTAAAATAATGAAATGGTTCTAAATTTCTTGATTGGTTGACTTTGGCAGTAGGAGCAAGTCTAAGCCAATATATCGATGGGTATAAAAAGGAAACCGACAGCGGTATGTGGTTTTAGTAAGTTTTTATTCAAGCCCCAAAGACTATTTTGGAAAACAGCAGTTAATTCGTTGATCAGTATTATAAAAATTCTGCTACTAAGATTAGCAGAAATGTAATGTTTAAATTTTATTCGATATAATTAAAGTGTTTCAAACATTTTTTTAAACTATCCTTCCAATATGGAATATCTATTCCGAAGGTTGTTTTAATTTTACTTTTATCCATTACTGAAAAAGCTGGACGAGTTGCTCTTGTTGGATACTCATTTGTTTTCAACGCTTTCACTCGCACGTTTACTTTTCCTAATTCAAAAATGGCCTGAGCAAAATCGTACCAAGAAACAGCTCCCTCGTTGCTGTAATGGTAAATACCGTAAGCTTTTTTCTTTGAAGTAATAATGTCAAATAAAGCTCCTGCCAAATCAACAGCATAAGTTGGTGTGCCAACCTGATCTACAATAATACCTAACTCGTCTCGCTCTGTTCCTAAACGCAGCATAGTTTTCATGAAATTATTGGCAAATTCTGAATACAACCAGCTTGTTCGAATAATATAATGAGCAGGTAATAACTCTGCTACTGATTGTTCTCCTTCTAATTTAGTTAAACCATAAATACTTATTGGTTCGGCAGGCATCTCTTCAGTTAATAAAGTTGGTATGTTGCCTTCAAATACAAAATCTGTCGAAACCTGCAGCATCTCAGCTTCGAATTGAATACAAAGTGCTGCAATATTAGCTGCTCCGTCTTTATTAATCAAACGAGCTAAAGCGACTTCATCTTCTGCTTTATCTACTGCAGTATAAGCAGCACAGTTAATCACATAAGAAGGTCGAGTTTCTTCAAACAATGCAGTCAATACGGCTTTGTCTAAGATATTACCTTTGATTTCGTCCGCAAAAACTATGGCCTCAATACCTCTTATAGCAGCTACTTTCTGTAAACTCTGCCCCAACTGTCCACTTCCTCCTAAGACTAATATATTGCTCATAATTATGTAATTTTTTAAGAGTATTTCGTATTTCTTTTATTTTAACATATCTAATAGATATTTCCCGTAACCGCTTTTAACTAAAGGCTTAGCAATAACACTTAATTGCTCTGCATCAATAAAACCCATTCTGTAAGCCACTTCTTCAATGCAACCAACTTTCAATCCTTGTCTTTCTTCGAGTACTTGAACAAATTGCCCTGCTTGCATTAAAGAAGTAAATGTGCCTGTGTCTAACCAAGCTGTTCCTCTATTCAATACGCCCACTTTTAATTTTCCCTGACGAAGGTATTCTTTGTTTACATCCGTAATTTCATATTCTCCTCTTGGCGATGGAGCTATATTTTTGGCAATTTCAACAACCGAATTATCGTAGAAATACAAGCCAGGAACTGCATAATTTGATTTAGGTACTTCAGGCTTTTCTTCAATTGAAAGTACATTGAAATCTTCGTCAAATTCAACTACTCCATAGCGTTCAGGGTCGTGCACTTGGTACGCATAAACTACACCTCCTATGGGGTCGTTATTTGCTTGCAATAATTTACTTAACCCACTTCCGTAAAAAATATTATCACCTAATACAAGGGCTACTTTATCGTCACCAATAAATTCTTCTCCAATCACAAATGCCTGAGCAAGTCCATTAGGAAGGGGTTGTTCTGCATATTCAAAACGACATCCTATCTGCGAGCCATCCCCTAATAACTTCTTAAAATTAGGCAAATCATGAGGAGTAGAGATAATTAAAATTTCTTTAATTCCTGCCAACATTAAAATCGACAGAGGATAATAGATCATTGGTTTATCATAAATAGGCATTAACTGCTTACTTACTGCCAACGTTAAAGGGTGTAATCTTGTTCCTGACCCACCCGCTAAAATGATGCCTTTCATAGCTGTAACTCCGGAGGAGTGTTTATTATTTATATTTTTTGTGTTAAAAAGTTTGTCAGATTTGACCAACGATAGTTAGATGAGGGGTAAGTGACTTTACGAATACATTTTGTCGTAATATTCCTTATAATTTCCCGACGTAATATTGTCTAACCATTCTTGGTTATTTAAAAACCAGTCAACGGTTTTTTCTAATCCTTCTTCAAATTGAAGCGATGGTTTCCAACCTAATTCGTTCATAATTTTGGTAGCATCAATAGCATAACGTAAGTCATGCCCTGCACGATCAGTTACGTAAGTGATTAATTGCTCCGAAGTTCCTTCTGGACGACCTAATTTGCTGTCCATCGTTTTACAGACCAAACGAACGATATCAATATTTTTCCATTCATTAAAGCCTCCTATGTTGTAGGTTTCTCCTTCTTTTCCTGTATGATAAACCATATCAATTGCACGAGCATGATCAACCACAAACAACCAGTCTCTTACATTCTCACCTTTTCCATAAACAGGAAGTGGTCGATTGTGTAATATATTGTTAATCATCAATGGTAATAATTTCTCAGGGAAATGATTTGGACCATAATTATTAGAACAGTTGGTAATCACAACAGGTAGTTTATAAGTATTGCCATACGCTCTTACAAAGTGGTCGGAAGATGCCTTAGAGGCAGAGTAAGGCGAACGAGGGTCATAAGGTGTAGTTTCTAAGAAAAAATCTTCTGGGTTATGTAATTCTCCGTAAACTTCATCAGTTGATACGTGGTAAAAGCGTTTTCCTTCATATCCCGAAGCTTTCCATGTATTTTTAGCAGCATTTAATAAATTACAAGTACCTACTACATTGGTCATCACAAACGCCATTGGTTCAGTGATAGAGCGGTCAACATGAGATTCTGCCGCCAAATGAATAATGCCGTCAAACTGTTGCGTTTCAAATAATTCATTGATAAAATCAGCATCTACAATGTCTCCTTTTACAAAAGTATAATTTGGAGCATTGGCAATATCTGTTAGGTTAGCTAAATTTCCAGCGTATGTTAATTTATCTAAATTGAAGATTTGATAATTGGGATATTGTGTTACAAACAAACGAACAACATGGGAGCCAATAAAGCCTGCTCCGCCTGTGATTAAAATCTTTTTCATTTTCTTTGGTAATTTATGGCTAATTATAAGTTGAAAAAAGAGCTAAAAGTTGGTAAAAGCATATCTTTTTCTGATACGTTTGGGTTAGAAACGGGCCATTCTATTTGAAGTGTTGGGTCATTCCAAATAATACCAGCTTCGGCTGCTTTATTATAGCCCGCCGTACATTTATAACTAAAAATGCTATCTTCTAAAGCTAAAAAGCCATGAGCAAATCCGACTGGTATGTAAACCATGCGATTAGAAGCGGCGTCTAATTCAAAAAACTCGTATTTACCAAACGTTGGAGAGTCGGGACGTATATCAACCGCAATATCTAATACTCTACCCATAATAACACGAACCAGTTTCCCTTGTGCGTGTTCTCCTGTTTGAAAATGAAGACCACGTAATACTCCCTTTGTTGAAAAAGATTGATTATCTTGGACGAATGAATGGGGTAATTCAAGTTTTTTCCAAGTTTCGGCATTAAAGGACTCAAAGAAGTATCCTCTTTCGTCTTTGAAGATATTGGGTTCAATAATGTAAACCCCTTGTAAGGTGGTTTTAATTGTTTTCATGGTAAGTTAAAATTTAGATTTGGTCTATTAGAGTTATCTTTAGTTTATAATTTCTTTAAAATGTAATAGATATTGTTCGATAATAATTTCCCAAGAATATATTTTTTTAATTTTCTCAATGTTAGTTGTTGTCTTTATAAGTTCGTTTTGTTTTACTTTGGTTTCAAGAATATTTGCTACTTCATCAGAATTAGAGAAGTAGAATGAATCATTTCCTAATATTGTTGAATTAAATTTATTTTGATTTGCACAAATCAAAGCATTTGAAGCCATCGCCTCCAAGAGTGATGGATTAGTACCACCTACTGAGTGTCCATGAAAATAGATATTTGAATAATAACGCAAATTATTCAAAACATTAATATCATAAATACCACCAATAAAATGGATCGTTGGAGTATTGCTAAACTTATTTTTTAAATAATTACCATAATTGGTTTCATGTTTACCTATAACCAAAAAAGGACGTTTAACTGATGATTTTACGACCCCATCAAGTATTGTCTCAATATTATTTTCAGGCTCTAAACGAGCAATCAACATATCATATTGATAAGATTCAACTTTATAATTTGCTAATGCTTTGCTTTCGGGATTTTCAAAAACAAATGCTCCATAGGGAATATACGTTGACTTTAATTGATACTTATCAGTGAGGTATTGTTGTATTCCAATAGAATCAGCAATCCAGTAATCACTAAATTTTGTACCTAAATACTCAGCAAATTGTAAAAATTTTTGAACTGGTTTTGAGTATTTACTACGTTTCCATTCTAAACCATCCATATTTGTAGTAATTACTGGTTTTGAAGGTAATAACCAACCCCAAATAGTACTGCTTGTGTAGCCTAACTGTAAGATTATATCAAAGTCTCGCTTCCTTGAATCTAAGATACAATTCAAGTCATATACAAACTGTCCAACAGTTCCATACTTATCTTCTGGATCATAACAGTGAATAATATTTACCCCTCTCCAAACTTTTTCTTGAAAAGGATGACTATGGCTATTGTAAACAGTGACCTGAACCCCTCTTTTAACCAAACCATCGGCTAAATATTCAGCAAACTGTTCAAAACCACCATAGTTATTTGGAATACCCCTTGTACCTATTATTGCTATTTTCATGGATTTTATTTATTTTCAAGGCTTTAGAAGTACTTGACATTTATTTTCATCCGAATAAATTTTATTGGAACAAATAAATTCAAAATAAAAACAAATTGATATGTTCCTTTGGATCTATAAAATTTATATTTTGTAAATTCAAAAGAATTAAATGTTATCAAATATCACTTGTTTTGAATTAAACAAAAACAAATCAAGTAAAAGTGATAAATTGTTAATTTTTTAATCATGTTATTAAATTATTTTTTAGAAATAATAATAAAGTACTAAATTGTAGACGCTTGACTTTTTGACCACTACCTTTTTGCCTACAAAATTGTTAAGTAAATACTAAAATTTAAGCTAAATATTTTTAATTATTAATTAGATTTACTACCAAAGTTGAGATTAGTTGGAAACAAATTTTATACTATAGAATTTAAAAAAATAATATTAATAGCATCATTTCAGAGACTAAATTGACAACTCAAAAAAATAGAGTTATAAAAGAAAAGTAACAAATGACTAATTTGTTATTTCTGTAAATTCAAGTAGTTGACTTTTTTATTTAATCTCCCTATAAATCATTATAGTTAATAATTAAATTATCACATGCTGGTTCTTATTTAGTTGTATTTGAACAATTATGTTTACGGAACTTTTTTTGTTGAGGAAAAATAAATAATCGTTTCTTTGCAAGAAAATTGTTCAAATCATCAATATTCTTCAACTTACGCATACCCCAAACCTTAATGTGTTTTTTAATTTTAATACAATTTATTTTAATTAACACGCATTTTCAAAACTTTGGCAGGAACTCCACCTATAATTGTATTTGGAGGAAATTCCCCTTTCACAACTGATCCAGCCGCTACAATACATCCATCTCCCACATTAGCTCCATCAAGAAAAGTCGCTTTAGCTCCAATCCAACAGTTCTTACCTATAATTATTCCATTTCCTTGCACACCTTGTAAACGTATTGGAACATCAAGATCGCTGTAGTTATGCGTCTCAGGATGAAAACTTACATAATTCCCAATAATAGTATCATCACCTATTTGTAACCCTCCAACTCCACTTCCATAGTGTCCATGAGATCCCAAACCAACATTATTTCCAATAGAAATTCCCAAAGCTAAATTTTTAAGACTGCCTGTTAGACAAACATGTGTATAAATCCCCATAGAGACATTTTCACCACATTTAAACCCATTTATTGAAAGTGCATCAACAAAGCAACTCCTTCCGATTGTAAAATTGTTCCCAAAACTAATTTTTGATCTACATCGAACGATAGAACTTGGATGAATAAAACATCTATTTCTGTTAGGGAAAAGTATTTTTCCATATAAAAACATAATTATTCTTTCAATGAAAAATCTAATCAAATATGAAATAGGTATTTTATTATCAAATTTGAACTTTTCATTTTTTAGTCTACTAATTATTATACTTAATATTGAATGCATGATTATAGATTTTTAATGCTATGATTTTTGGTTCATAATACTCTTTTCTACAAACTTTATATCGTAATAAATGGAATAATGATGAATTTATTTATACAATAAATAGCTTTTAAGTTCATAAATTTTTGTAAAGATATATCTATACTATTTAAGTGTTTAACTGATAAAACAATAGCTTAGATTATTATATTAACTAATAATTAAATTATAAGTTTGTTAATTATTTCTTTCAATTTGTTAAATGTAATAATTTATTTACATATGAATTGATTTTACTTTTCGGCATATTTAATTTAAATACAAGAAAATAAACTTTTCACTCTGATTATAAAGAATCAATTTCAATCTTTAGATTTTAAAATATAATTCAAGTATATCTTTCGGAAAATGATTTTTATTGGTATAATAAAACTTAAAAAAACTACTAAGTAAATGGAACCTTTCGGAAAGAAAATTTCTAAATTTTGCTCGAAACCTTCAGAACTAAAAGTTTCTCTTCTGGAAACTTTTACGTTGAAATACAATAATGGAAAATATTCACAAAGTAAATCTCTAAAAACTCTTTTTTTAGTTTTTTTTGTAATTAATCCTTTATTAAATAAATCTGTAACAATCGTTGGATATTCAACTGTAAATGCTTGGAATTTATTATGACCACCTCTCTTCTTTACAAACTGAGTAGAAAAATATGGAATATCAACAATTTTAAATTCATGTTTATAATGTTGGGTTACCAATAAAGAAGTATGCGGAAACAATTTATTTAAAATACAATCTATTGAAACTTTATTAAAGTCTTCATTCCAGATCCCAAATGAATTACTCCATGATGTAAAATATGAGGTTTTAAAAATAAAATCATTAAATGTATTAACTTCAATAATTTCACCTTTAAGTAAAATTCCACTTGTAAAGAATAAGAGTGGTTTTTTTTGCAAATTATTTTTGATTAGATTAATTACTCTGAACAATGAACCCTCATTCCAAAGTTCTTGACTGTTGTGCAATTTTAAAAATTCACCATTACCATATGTCAAAACAAAATAACTATTTTCAAAGCCTTTACAATCAGTTTGGAAATATTTGAAATTGGGATATTTAAATATTTCAGAAAGCACTTTTAATGCTCCTTTTTCATCATTATCTGAAATAATTACTTCAAATTCTGATAGTTCAACATTTCTTAAATTTTCGACTGAAAATATACTTTCAAGTGTATTGATTACATATTCAAGTCTTCCATGTGCTGGAATACAAATTGATAAGATTGGCTTTTTTATCATATTAGAAAATCAAAACAAGATTACCTTTTAGTCAATTTTGCAATTACACTATTAAATCTCTCAATGTTAAAAAATGATGTAAAATAATGTTCAAATGTATACATTGGATAATATTGAAAAAGCTTTAACAAACTGTGCTTTTTAACTTTTAATAAATAAAGGAAATAATAGCGGCTCCTTGCATTTTTTAATACTTTTAAAGAATTATTTGTTTGTTGTTTTGAAAAATAATCAATTACTGATAGAGTAGAATAAATCATACCTTTTATATTATTACCATAATTATTTTCATGAAACCTGTAATAAAATAGAACTTTGTTAATAAATTTGAATTTCAAATTTTTAACATTCAGAATAATATTTATATAGGCAGCCCAATCATCGCATCCTCTATAATATGGAGATGTCTCAAAAAACAAGTTATCTATTTCTATGTTTTTCTTATTAAAAATGACTAATCCAGGAGAAATAATATTAGTATATTGCATTAAAATGCTTTTTATCGTAAACTTTGGTGAAAAGTAAAACATTTTTGCGGATTTTTGATTTACAAATATGTATTTACCATTCAGTAAGTAAATATCTTCATTACTATTATTTATTTCATTTTCAATAGTTTTGAAATAGTTAATATCAACAAAATCATCCTGATCTAATATAGTAAAATGGTTTTTTGTTGAATTTAAAAGGCCTAAATTCCTTGATTTGGCAACTCCAATATTTTTTTCATTAAATAGTATTTTCAAGTTACCTTTATTCTCATAATAATTTTTTAGTTGGTTAAAGTCAAATGAATTATCATTAGGTGAATCTATAACTAAAATAATCTCCATTTGAATTTTACTTAGGGAGGTATCATATGATTTGTATATTGAGTTGATACATTCCATTATATACTTTGACCCAAAATAATATGTTATAATTATAGATAACCCATTTTTCATATCTATATCTAAATGATTATTTTTAATAATTCTTTAAAACTTTTTGAGTTGCATCTAAATAACTATTACCCCATTTTTCACATGGTTCTAAATGATTCCCTTCGGCCCATTCGTTCCACGCATTTATGAAAATAAAGTTTTCTTCTTTAGAAGGAGGAACCCAATTTTTACAAACGGCATCCAACCAATCATGATATTTTTGAGGAGTTGAATTTATTAATATTGTACCTCCTTTTTCTCTTCTTCGTACGTAGTTGTCCCACATTGGTGTAACACAAGGAAACAAAGTAAAATCATCAGGGTATGAAGTTTCTTTATAGAAATCAGCAACTTCATTATAATCAATTACAAGGTATTTACTTTGTGTTGAAGAAAAAAAACCAAGTTTACGAATTAATTCAGTTTTTATAGCTTTGAATCTTACAAATTGCATTTTATTTGGTGTAAACTGAGCCGCAGCATCAAAACCTATTGTATTTGGGTTAATTCCACTATCAAATGACCAAAAAAATACTAAATACAAATCTTTATAGCCATATTTTCTTGCTTCATTTCTCCAAGTTTCAGCGGTTTCATTTATATTTTTGAAAAGAGATGGTCTATAAATAATAAATACAGGTTTTCCATCAACTTTTATATATCTATCATCATGAAAAACATTTTCACATAGGTATCTAATATGGTTAATATCATCTTCTTTGGAATATTTTTGCTCCAATAACATTTCGTTACTTTTACCATCCCAATTCCTTGACCAATTTTCGTTAGCCCAACATAAACAAAATGGGAAATCAGGTTTTTTTGAATTCAATACCTCATTAAAAGGGCGTTCTAATAGTCTTTTTCCATTAAACCAATAATGATAATAACAAAAACCATAAATCCCACTTTCTTTGGCTAATTCAGCCTGTTGTTCTCTCACCTCTGGGATTCTTAAATCATAAAACCCCAAATCTGCTGGTAAATGAGGTTGGTATTGTCCTTTTACTATTTGTTTTCCCTTTACAACATTCCTCCATTCTGTAAATCCTTTTCCCCACCATAAATCATTCTCAGGAATGGGATGAAATTGAGGTAAGTATATAGCTAATGCTCTTAATTTATTTTCCATTATTATCGCTTTGAAGTCTAATTTATTTTTTTACTTGGAGACAAAAATTATATAGAATCATATAATTCAATTCTTTTATTGATTAATTTTTCGTGAGAATATTCCTTAAACAATGTTTCCTTTGCATTTCTTGATAAATTTTCTCTTAGATTCGCATCTTTGATTAGATTTACTATGCTATCAATAAAACTTTGAACATCATCGGCAATAAGACAATCCTTTTTATCTTTAAAAAGTAAGCCTTCAACACCAATAGAAGTAGTCACAAATGGTAATTGGTAATTAACTGCATCAACAATTTTCATTCTCATCCCACTCCCAATCCTTATCGGAACTATAAAAACTCCATCTCTTAATATATTACCTAAATCATCAACAAATCCATGAAATACGATGTTTTTATATTTTGAATAATACTTTTCACTTTCTTTACTCCATTTACCTACAATCGAAAAATTTAAAAATGGATACAATTGATTAATTTCGTTCCAGCAATTTTCTATAAACCATTGGACACCATCATGGTTTGGAAAATGTTCCTCACCACCGAGAAAAATTATACTTTTTATAGTTTTTGTTACATCACTCTGACTAATAGTTGGTAATTTTATAGTTAAAGGGGAGGAATATAGTTTTGCTGGAGGTAGATAAGATGAAAGTTCTTTGCAATCATCATTCGAAACAGTAATAATACGATCATATTCATGCATAAATGAAATCTCATAACCTCTATTTCTAATAAATAGATATTTTAAATAAGGAATTTGTGTAGTTAACAAGGCAAGCTCTCTTTCTTCTCTTACATATCTTAGTTCATGATTTACAAATATCTTTTTTATATTTTTAGGTAAATATGTTACAAGTGTAACAAGTTCGTAAAATTCGACTTGAATAATATCCACATGATTTTTTTCAATAATTGAATTTACATGCTTCACAAATTCTCCTTCCACATCTATAAAACCTGATGAAAAAATCTTTGTATTTTTTAAAATAAAACTGTCAATTTTAGAGAGATTTTTTTGAGATAAAACAAATTTCCTCATCAAACGGTAATACCATTCTAAAGGCTTTTTGTAAATAAGTTTGTGTAGCTTATTTTTATTGTTATTGTAAAATGGAAAAAAACTTACATTGTCCCATAATTTCTTAAGTTCATAGAAATCGTTTTCTTGACCCTTGTGGAGTGGAAAAATAATTATGATATTAAAATGTCCCCTAACAGCATCATTCATTTCAAACTGAGCGATATTGCCTCCAGAGTTTAAAGGATATGGCAAGCACTCTGTTATTATAAGTAGAGTTTTTTTATTATTATACATAGCTATAGTCTTTATTTAATTCTAATTGTTGTTTTCAGTCACTTCCAATTACCTTTATTGAGTAAAATACAAAAAAAATAAAATAGGGCAAAATACTGACAGAAAATGGAGCCCAACCTGTAATTCCATAAAGGAAAAATGCAATTATAATTCCTATAGTTGATAGTGGAATTATTTTATTATTATTCAAACTCAAAGAAATCTTTAATTTATTCACAAGTCTTAAAAAAAACACTATCCATAAGATAAAACCTAACAATCCAATTTCTGATAACACAATTAGATGAATATTATGGATTGGATTCGAAGTGAAAAACTCATTAAAAGTTACACTACTTGCAAATGTATAATTACTTTTTAAAAATGAGAGGTGACTGTTCAGGCCAACCCCTAAAATTGGTGAAGCTGAAAAAATATTACCAGCCATAAGCCAATGAACCATTCTGTTATCATATTGCTCCGTTCCATCGCTTTTTAAGAATAAATCACTTACTGGAGAGTAGAAAACAACCCAAGATAATATCAGACAAATAGGAAGTATAACTTTAAGAAGGTTAACAATAGAAAAAATATTTTTTGCCGAATACCTATTTATGAAATACATACAGAATATCATTACAACAGTTGAAAGATATGCCGTCCTTGAATAAGTCAAAAAAAGAGTAATAATGTTAAAAATTAAAAAAATTAAACTGTATGTTTTTTTAATTTTATTGGTGTAGCATGAGAAGAAAAAAGCAATTGCAATCATATTAAAAATAGCCAGATTGCCAGGAGAAACAAAAAAACCAACTGCACCGTCACGTGATCCTAACCTTGTTGACCATTCGATTGAAGCTGTGTGAAATAGACTTGTTACTGTCTTCATTTTTAATATTGGGAAGCAAATCGCTAAAATTAATTGAATTATAGACGCTACCCTAAAGCCATCAAAAAGTCCCTCAATAATTTGGAAATAGCTTAAAGTGGAATGGAATAAATTAAATAATATTAAATACTGGAATACAAAAATTGCGAAAATAACTGTTGAAATTAAGGAAGAATTATTTGGATTTATTAAAGATACAATTATTAACATGAATAATATTTTTACCCAAAAATCAAATAAAAATATTCTTTTTAATTTTTTCCATTCATGGGTCAAAATAATGATACCTAACAAGAATAAATTAGGTAGAATAATCATTATATTTGAACCTAAAGTTCCAGAAACAAGTTGTGTATTTTCACTTCCTATTACTTTTGTTAATTCAAATGGCACGGAAACAATAAAAAAACTTAGTAATAAATATTTTTTGTTTTTCTCTCTACTAAACAGTATTCTAGAGAAATAAAACAACAAAATTAATTCCAAAATTATAAAGGTACTCATGGCAAATATCTATTGAAGTATTAACTAATACGAAATAATCCAAAATTCAATAATAATCAATGTGATTTTTATTGATTCATAGTATTTCATTTTTAATAGTGTGAATTTCATCAAATAATCTGCTATTAATTTCACTTATTAGTGAATCAGAAGATAGATAATATTCTTTAGGGCTTGAAAGATTGGTAATAATATCGTTTTCGATTTTCTTTTTAAATAAAAACTCAGCATTTATTGTCTTTAAACTTAAATCATATACTAATTTATTAAGAAATGTTTTTCTAAAGAATTTTATAAATGTAGTCTGTGGATAGGGCAAATTTATTGAATATAGCCAATCCATCCATTTAAATTCAGATACCATTGGGCCTTCAGTAAATGGTGTTGACAAAACAAATCTATGCCAAGGCACCCTTAGTACATCAGCCAAAATTGCACCATGCATAGCCTCAGTAATAACGAATTTGGAAGCGGCAATTTCTTTTAACGTATGTTCAACACCAAATTCGGACTCTGGTGAAATGTAATGAAAATTCATTTTCTTACACAATTGTGGCCAATCAAAAAAATCAATAGATTTAAAATAAGGAAAAATACTTATATCATACTTCTTTGGAGTTGCCAATATTTCATCGAAATTATTCATTAATCTAATTGTATAAGCAGCATCTATGATATGCTTATTCTTACCTCCTAATGCAGATGCAGACAATGGGCCACGTAAAAATTTAATGTCCCAAGAGCTATCGTATTTAAATTGGTCATAAGTCAGTCTAACCCCTGACCCAAAAACAATTTTCCGTTGAGAGGTTAAAGATTTTATTAGTGGGAAATCATTGTACAATATAGAACCTATACCCAGAAAAGCAATATTATCATTATCATTATGCTCTCCAAAAAAATTTGGCCAAATCCAAGCATTCAAGTCATCACCAAAGTTTCCTTTTTGTGCTTTATAGTAGATATAGTTCATTTGAAATGTTATTATCGTTTATTGTTTTCTAAATTATTATTTCCAATTTAAAAGTTTTCTTCCCTTTGAGAATTTTAAAATAAAATTTTCTAATAATTCCTTTTCATCTTTATACAAACCAGTTAGTAGAATACTTATAACAAAACATGAAATTGAAAAAAGGAATGTTACAATGAATCTATTAGGGAAACTAAATAAATACCTACAAGTAAGTGCTACTGCGATTATCGTAAATGTTGGAAACGAAATCTTTAATAATACTCTATTTACGTATTCCATGATATCCAGGCCACCTTCCTTTTTTAAAAATAAAAGTCTAATACAGCAGGCAAGTATCTCTATAAAGATAAAAGTGATAAATACGAAATATGGCTCATACCCAGATGATAATAATATAAATGATATTGGTAAATTCAATAGAATTAGAGTCCCTACAATAAACTGATAATGTTTAATTTTACCCACAGCTTGTAATCCTGATTGAATACCAATTGTTAATTGATTAATTAACATTCCTACTAATAATAAAGAGCAAAATATTGAACTATAAATTGGTATACTATTTAGCCAAAAGGATAGAATTTCATCCATTTCTACAATTGAGGGTATTGCTATAAAAGCAAACAAAAAATAACTAAATTTACAGGCCATCATAGAAAGTCGTAATACTCTTTCCCTATCATTCATACCTTCACTTTTCATGATTTGGGGGTTTAAAGATTGCAACATTGAAACTGACAAATAATTCATTTGTGCAGAAACCTGATTTGATATTCCATAAGCAGCATTAACTACTGCTCCGTGGAATAAGTTTAATAGTACTGCTATTCCTTGTGTTCTCCCTAAAAAACAAATGGACCCAAATAAATTCCATCCAGCAAACGATAAAAGTTTTCTCACTAATACTTTATCCATTTCAAACAATCTAATCAATGTGCATTCTTCGTATTTTCTAATACAATAGGTAAGATAAAACCCTGTACTAACTATACTAATTGAATTGATAAGTATTCCATAAAGTAATAATTTATCAATATTTATTAAATCAAGTGTTAAAGCAATTAATATTTTAAAAATTGCTTCCAAAATATTTACAATTGCAATTACAATTAAATTCTCATGTGCATTTAAAAGTGCTGTAAAAGGCACTGAAACTATAGTAAAAAAAACACTTAATCCCATGAAATGGAATAGTTTTAGTGCTATATCAATTCGACTTTCTGGTATTTTCAAGAAGTTAGAAATCAAAAAAAGTCCAGACAATTCTAATATCACAACTACAATTATGGCAATTATTAAATGTATAACAACACTATTAGTAAAAATTTTTTTTTGGACATTTTTTATTTCACTGCCATGATAGTAAGAAAAAAAACGTTGAGTAGAAGTAGACATTGCTACATTTAAGAAAGATAACATTGCTACAACTCCAGAAATTAAGTTAAAAATTCCGTAATCTATGGCTCCTAATGAATTCAACACTAATCTAGTTGAATAGAAAGAAATAACAACTGTAATAATTAACCTAAAATAGGAAATTGCGGTATTTACTGTAACTTTCTTTGCTGCCTGCATTGATAAAATAATTTTATCTCTCAAAAAATGTTATGATTATTTTAAAAAAGAAAATTTTGTTTAGTTTAATTCTTTAGACATATTGACATTAAAATGTGTCTTATAATAGAATTATAATATTTCTATTTAAATAGAAGTATTATAACTTTTTGATAAGGATTTATATTAACTCCACCATATTGGAAAAATATCTCTCAATATAATTTTTGTCCAGCCGTTAAAAGAGATACTTTTAAAATATCATATCTCAAATCGTGAATAGCGACATTACTTTCTATAGATAAGCTTGCAGCTATGGCAGCAGATTGGCCTAAAATCATATATACTGGCTCCATTCTCATTGAACTAAGTGCTACATGGCTCGCTGATACGCAAACAGAAACTAATAAGTTCCTGCATTGTTCCCTCTTTGGGAGAATACATTTATAGCTGATTGGATAAGGTTTAGAGATAGGATAAAATAATCCTCCTTCTATAGCTAATAAATTCCTACTACTTATTTCATATTGAACTGGATGACTATCTATGTTATAAGAACCCATACCTATCGAATCATTAATTTTTGTTTTTGAATATATATCATGCTCAGTCATCACATATTCTCCAATCAATCTTCTAGATTCTCTTACATATACCTCAAACGGCCAGTTGTTATTATCAACAAACTCATCTTTCGCTAAGCCTAAATTACTATACTTATTTCTGACTTCAAGCGGAATTCTTACATCATTTTGTAAAGTCCATATAAAACCAAGCATATAATTTTTTATTTTATTCTTGATTTTTAATCGCATTTCATCATCACCTTTTGGATAATCAAAATTTATACCAGGTAAATCAGTCGAAATAAACCCCTCATTATTTACATCAAATTTATTATTTGGCAATGGGACAACACTTAAAAAATTATTCTTTGGATTTAAATTTGCGTATCTTACTAATAGTTCGTAATCATAAATATTGTACTCAGCTGGTTTTTCAATCATAATTTGATTGTCTTTTTTTGTCGTCATACATAACCTAAAATTATAAGGCTGTATTTTATTATCACCTAAACCAATTTTGTTAAATGAACTGATTGTACTTATATTTGGTAAAACACCACTTTTTTCATCATTCTTAATTTTAAAAACACTTACCACCCAACTAAGAATAGGTGGAGTAACTCCATTCAACTTTTCGCTATACATTGAATTAGACTCTCTTCCAACGATATAATCTACATTACTCACTGCCATTAAATCACCTTCATAAGATGCATCAATAAAGATTTTGCCATATATAATTTTACCATCGTTGGTAACAATATTTTGAATATATCCATTTTCTATTTTTACACTCTTAATTGTATTAAAATTATTGGCTTTTACCAAAATAATATCTTCTCTTTTCATCATTTGCAAAAAAACTTCCATAGCTATCTTGGGCTCAAAAGTAAATTTTGTAGGAAGATTATAATGTGAACCAATATTACTGTAAAATTCTGATGCAAGCCCTCCAATAGCGGTAACATTGCCAATATCGGTATTACTTAAACCATTTGTACTCATCCCTCCAATTGTTTCATTTGGAGTTAAAATTAAGACAACTTTTTTATTCATTCGAGATGCTTGAATTGCAGCCATCACACCCGAAGAGGTTGCACCATATACCACGATGTCAGCATCGATTGAACCCTCCTTTAAATGAGGATTATTTTCAATAGTATTGATTAAACCTGTGTTATTACCTACTAAACTTGCATCACTATTACATTGCAAAAGTAAAAAGCTGGAAGATAAGAATAATGAGATGAGATAAACTAAGTTCATATAAAAAAGTCAAATTAACTAAAAAATGAATAGTGCTTAATCAAAACTTATGTAAAGCATAGATGGATTTTCTTTATAGAACTAATTTGATGTCTCATAAGAAAATACTCTATTTGTTAATTATATCACATTTTTAGGCTGTAGATGTTATATTTATAAATTGTGTGTACAAAATATAAAAAATTAATTTTACAAATCCATTTTAAAATTTAAATATCTTAATTACTTACTTTTTTGTTAAGAAAAAATGTCATTATGTAAATATGTCAAAATTTTCCCAAGTTAGCCTTTACTTGCTATTTCTTTTGAATAAGTAATGTGTTAAAAAACTTTAATTTTAAATTGCTATTAAATGAATTTTGAAGTAGAAATGGACTAATATATAACATTATTTATACTTATGCATTATACCAAATATAATAGTTTAAATATAAGGATATATTTAAACTAAAAAAAGTAAAATGTATTCGGATAATCAAACTTCTTGTAATATTCATAATAATACTTTTTAATTTTAAATTAAAAAGTATTATTATGAAAAGGCATAAAATCTTTATTTAAAAAGATTAGAGATTTTATTTTTTTTTAAGTTTCTTTTTAGCTTTTTAATAAAACTCAATTTTTTAAAGTCTTCTATATAGTATCCTTTTCCATAGCCATAGCCATAGCCATAACCGTAACGATATTCATGACTATTTTTATAATTTACACCATTTAAAATGACATTTAAAGACTTTATTTGAGTACTTTTTTTCAGGTCATTTAATATATTTAAATTTTGAAGTTTTGTAACTTCATGTCTAACTAAATAAAAACAAGTATCTGCATAAGGAAAAAGAAGCATAGCATCAGTTACCAATCCAACAGGTGGACAATCAATCAATACATAATCAAATGTCTCCCTGTAAACATTTATCAAAGTTTCAATTCTTCCATTTGATAATAGTTCAGCAGGATTAGGAGGTATTGGGCCACTTGAAATCAAGAATAAATTGCTAACAGAAGTAGTTTTGATTATATCTGTTTCATTGGTATTTCCAACTAAATAATTTGAAATACCAAACTCCCGACTTTCATTCAAATAAGCAGAAAGCTTAGGCTTACGTAAATCTAATTCTAATACAGCAACTTTTTTGTTTAAGGAAGCTAAACTGGCTGCTAAATTTAGTGTCACAAAGCTTTTTCCTTCACCACTTGTTGAAGAAGTAAACACGAGTACAGTTCCTTTTCCATGATTGTTTGTATTAATATATTGGAGGTTTGTTCGAAGACTTCGAAATTGTTCTGAAAGGAAACTTCTACTCTTAATGTCTACTAACGAACCTTCTATTTCTTTAGACTTTTGGCCAATTTCACCAAAAATTGTCATCCCTGTAATATGCTCAATATCTTTTCGAGATTGTACACTATCATTCAACAACTCTCTAACATTAATTATTGCAACTGGAATAAATACACCCAAGAAAAGGGCTACTAAAAAGACAATCATTGGTTTGGGTTTAATTGGCTTCGGAGTAGAATGAGGAGTATCAACTATCCTACTATCAGTTACTGTAGAGGCATATGACAAGGCCGTTTCTTCTCGCTTCTGTAAAAGTAATAGGTAAAGACTTTCTTTGATATTTTGTTGTCTTTGAATGTTTACAAATTCACGTTCTTTTCGAGGGATAGTACGAATAGCACTTTCAAAACGGTTATTATTACCTTGTAAACCATTTTTTGTAATGATTAAGCCTCTTTTTTGGTTGGAGACGTTTTCACGGATGGCTTGTTTGGTATTGGCAATTTGAGTGTTTATTGTTTCCAAAAATGGATTTCCTGGTTGAACAGTTCGTGAAACCTTTTCCCGTTGGAGCTCTAATTCTCCCAATTTTTCAATAAAGGAAGTTAAAATAGGGTCATTTACCATCAATGTAGCAGGTGCTACATTAGTCTGCCCGCTGTATAGATAACGTTCAACACCATCCAAAACCTTCAACTGGATATCAACCTCACTTAATTTGGTATCATTTTCTTTTACTTTTTCTAAGAAAAGGTTTCCTTCTTTACTTAAATCAGTTATTCCTTGACTGGTCTTATAAACCTCCACATCTTTTTCTACATCCTTTAATTCACCAGTAATTAACTGTAATCTTTCACCAATGAATCTTAAAGTAGCGGTTGCTTCACTATTTTTGTCTTCCAAGGATGAGAAAGTATACACTTCAATCAATTTAGCTAAAATTGATTTTCCTTTTTCAGGGACGGGATCTTCTAAACCTAACTGTAAAACTGTACTTTTTAAATTAATCAATTCAACCTTGATGTTTTTAGTAAACCTTTCAACCATTTCCTCTCGGTGAATAAAACGAATTTTTATAACTTCGCCATTTTTTGCTTTGGGATTATTCAAAAACACTCTGAAACGTCCATAGCTATTATTTAGAGCTTGAGTGTATAAGTACTTGCCAATCACACTTTTGTTTTCATCCAAAAGTTCAAAGTTCTGAGTATCTACCAATCTAATATACAAAGGGTCTTTATAAGCTACTTCTTTTAAGCTTACATAGTTTAAAGTAACTGGGCTTTTTTTGAATAATTCAGTATCACGAATCCAACCTTCCGAATAATAAGATACGGTTAGATTGAGTTCATCTATTACTTTCTCTGCCAAAACTTTTGACTTAAATACTTCTATTTCATTCTCTACAATCTTACTTCCGCTAAACATATCCAAGTCCTTCAGAATTTCGTTTCCAGCACTTGAGCCTTTTTTCTCATCTTTTATCAAAATTGTAGCTGAAATATCATAAACTGGTACAGCATATTGTAAATAAAAAAACGCACAACCTAATGTTAAAAATAGGGCTAATATAAACCAATACCAATAGCGTAAGTATTTTAGAAAAAAAAGTTTCAAATCAAATGTATCCTCTTTTTCTTGCAAAAGTTCAAAGTTATTCATCCTTTTTATTTTATGATTTTAGTTTTTTTAGTATTGAGACAAAAGACAAGAGATTCGAGACAAGAGACGGTTCGCAGCAACCATAAAACACTAAAATCAATACCTACAATATTTCAGCTTCTCGATTACTATTATCTTAGTTACTTAATTAAATAAATATAATTAAATACTAATCAGACTTTTATGTATAATCTTTTGTCTCGTGTCTTACGTCTTGTAATTAACGTTTATTTTAGAATATTGACCAATAGGCTCAAAACAACCACCGCCGTAGTAGCAATACCCGTATAAATCGGTATCAGCTGCAAGCGTTGGTCAGTAAATGTTCCTTTGGCTTTGATAGGTTCAATGTATATCAAATCGCCATTTTGTATATAATAATAGGGTGAATCGAATACTTCTTGGTTTAATAAGTTGAGCCGAGCAACCTCTCTAATACCATTATTTTCACGCAATACCATAATATTGGTTCGGCTACCATAGATTGTCAAATCTCCTGCCATTGCCAAGGCTTCAGGCAAAGTTGTGCGGTCATCCAGTAAATTAAAAGTACCAGAGCGATTTACTTCACCCAAAACCGAAAACTTATGGTTCAAGAACCGAACATTGATAGCGGGGTCTTTCAATGATTTGATAACCTCTGCCCTTACTACATTAGCCGCCTCTTCAAGGGTCATATCCAAGAGTTTTAATCTTCCTACAAAGGGTACTTCTACATGTCCAGAAGAGTCAACTAAATAGCCTAATGGTTGATTTCGTTGTAATCCTTGTTGTCCTGGGAAATTGGTCGTTGTCAAGGCATTCACATTAGCAAAATTCATAATCTCATTCGATTCTTGGTTAAGCGAGCCAACTGTGATGGCCAAAATGTCGTTCCGCTGGATGCGGGTAATAGTAGGCTGAATTTTCTTTAATTGCTGAAATTTCAATGAATCACTTGACTGAAAATACGCAATTGGAGGTGTATTGATGCAAGATTGTAAGTGTAGGACAGCTACAAGCAAGACTCCAAGTACAAGGATTCGTTTGAGTGTTGAATAAGAGAACAGTTTTACCATTTTTATTAGTGAATTTAAGGAAAAATCTATACTAAGGTCATATTAAAACCCATAGTTAAGACTGAATGATAGATTATTTTGCTTTTGTTTATTTATATAAGTTGAGTTTTGATAGCCAAATTTAACAAATAAATCGTGAATAATTTCATAATTAATGTTTGCTTCAATTATTTGTAAGGATTTTGTTTGTCCCCATAGAAAATTGGATTTCAGTTTCGTATCTTGTTGTCCAACTCCATCTCCAATAGTTCCTTTTCGAATAGTACGGAAGAGGAACCGTGCATCAAGTCCACGTTTAATGCGATACCTAAGTTCATTTGTCCATTGGTCCGCATTGTCTCCAATCCAATGTCCAAGATTATAACTCGCATTCTGATACGTTTGTGAAGGGATAAAGTGAATATATGTATAAGGCCTTACACGGGTATAATCGGTACTAAAAAATAAGTTTTTAATAGGGAAGTCAGTCAGTGATGCACCTATATTATAAGCTGTTTGGTTTCGCTTCTTGTTCACGAGACTGACCTCATCAATAAAAAAAGAAGCGTAAATATGCGTATTTGGTAGATGGTTTCTTGAACTTATCTGTGTAAAAATTTGGCCATTACTCACTGTGTTACTTCTCGTTAATTCGCCTTGATAATGACTCATTGCCCTGTAAAACAAAATAGGTGTCAAGTAAGCCAATTGTACTTGATTATTATAAATGATTGATTCGCCCAATAAGAATTTAAAGCCTTTAAATGGGGTAAAGATCAATGAATGAGTTGCCATAAATTTGGGTACATCGCTCACCTGATTAATGCCCGGAATACCCGAAGCCCGAATTTTAGTTGAATCTATCACATCAGAATTCAACCAAATGTGGGCATAATTGAAAGCAAACCACTTCACAGGCTTGATGTCTAACCTTATTAATGGAAAAGAAGGGGCTTTATCTGATAAAATTATCTTGCCGTTAGAGCCATAACCAATGGGCATATAATCTTTTCCTACGGTCAGATTTCCCCATTTCCAATTATAAGATAATGTTGCTTTTACCTCACTGTATTCAAGACCATTTTTGCGATAGCGAGCAATTACGCCAGTTTCGGGTGTAAAGGCTTTGCTTGAATCAACTCCAGTGCCATCTTGTTGGTTGCCTCTGAAATCAAAACTATAACCAAAGTTTTTGCCAATGTAACCGTAAGTCCAGAATCCACTCCAGCGATGGGTAAGACTTAAACTGCCGTTGGTAGTCTGAAAGTTATATCCATAGATAGGTTGAAAGTTAATAGTAAATAGTTTGTCTTGTGATGAGAGAAACCTAAATCTATCATGCTGTGTGTATTTAAGTATTTTTACCTTATCGGTTTCTTTGAGCGTAGAATCTCTGTATAATAAATTTATCTCTTGGGTATATTCTTTAAGATAATAACTAAGTTCTTTTCTTTCAAGTGCTGTTAGCTTGAAATTTATTTGTTGCAGTTGAGTAAGGTGTCCAACGATCTCTTTTCGAGAAATGGGTTGCACCATATCATCAAAATCAATGAGCCCTCTTTGAGAAATCCTTGATAAATAACTATACACACTTCGGTAAAGTGGCTCGTAAACTACTTGTCCATGGCTGCTATAAACAATGAATAAAGTAAAAAGTAAAATTTTAAATTTCATCTTAAGGACATTACTTAATGATAGTAAAAATCATTGTTTATTAATAAGTACGTGCAATATACAGTATAAGTTTTATAAAATTATCCTTTTTTTTTACCGCTTAATAAAAAATTTATTAATCGGTATATATGCTTCATGCAAATCTATATATTTACATAGAAAAAATTAAATTAGTACTAAACCAAGAAATAAGCATGAAAAAGTACCTATTATTATTACCATTCTTAATTTTCCTCTCTTGTCAGGATTTTCCAACGGTTTCATTTGATCTTTCAAATGAGATGAATTTTGATATTAATAAACCTGGAACGCAGTATGATGGCACTAAACTTTTAGATCCAACTACCAATGCCCAGTTTGATAAATATTCAAAAAAACTCAACGATATAACTGTTACGAGGGTTACTTATACAATTAGTAATTTTGAAGGAACAAATACTCAAACGGCCAGTGCTTCGTTTGATGCTGCCGATGGAGATGGTAAAGGCAAAGTGAATATTGGTAGTTTCAGTAATGTTAATTTATCGGCCTTGAATGGCAAAGAAACTGACCTAACAGTTCCGAGTACGGCGATTGCCACCTTAGGTGGTTTTATGAAAGCATCTCCTTATAAAGTTACGGTTTACTATAATGGAAGTGTGAATCAGTCGCCTGTAAAGTTTAGCCTTAAATTAAAATTTTATACAAAAGTGAAAGCACGTGTGATTGGTTCAAACTAAAATTTTAACTTTACGTTTTTCATCATTAAATACTATTACATTGATAGAAAAACTTTACTTCCATACCTTAAAAGCCAAAAGAAGCCTTAATCGGTTAGTCTTTGGCTTTTTTTTATGTGCGATTATGGTCTTTTTTCAGATGAGCGTACAGGCTCAGGAGAAAAGTAAAGGCTATGTGGGCTTTTTTCCAAAAACAACTTTTTTTAGACCACTGCTTTTCGATCCAATCGAAGCACAATCTTATGGCTATTTTACCAGAAAGCGAACCGAGGGGCATAGTGACAGAGGGCTTTATGCTCCCTTTGCAGTTGGCTTAAACAAACCGATCTATCAATGGAGTGAAACCCAGCAACTCAATATGGATGTGAGTGTTTTTACTCAATTTGATATGTTCGGCGATAATGGTAAGTTTCACAGATATATGCGAAATGCTGATTATAAGATTTCTCTTAGTTACGCATGGCAACAAAACAATTGGCAGTTTAGGTTTAGAGGTTTTCATATTTCATCACATTTAGGTGATGATTACCTACTTCAGAATGGCTTAGGAGTCTATAAGAATAACCCAGTGAATTATGAACAGTTAGATTTGATTGCGGCATATAAAAAGAATCATTGGCGATATTATGGGGGTATTGGCTACGGCATAAGGCCTTCTTTTAGAGAAGGAGATGAACGCCGACGCTTAGCTTTTCAGTTGGGTGCCATGTATGAAAAGAGTTTAAAGAATAAGAACCAATCATTTATACTCGGTATTGACAATAGAATTTTAGCCCAAAATAATTTCTATCCGGGAACAAAAATAGGAGCAGGGCTTGGTTTTCATTTACCAAACTACGAGAAAACCTTTTACTTATTACTCGAAGTCTATAATGGACACACTCCTTATGGTAAATTTGAAGCCCAAAGATGTAAGTGGATAGGTCTGGGTTTTAGTTTTCAGCCATAGTTGGCTTGCCTTTATGAAAAGAAAATTGTTGAATATCGAAAATTAGGTAATCTGGGTGTGTGAATGATGAATAATTCAATTGTTCAAAAATACTATGTTTGCTTGCTTTGATAATTAAATGGTATTTGTGGTCATCAGTAAGTGTATCAATGACTTTTAAAGGTGCATTTACTGCAATTGGGTCATAACAATTGATATCAAACCCTTTGTTAATTAAGGAGTTGACAAAAAGCGGAACGAGTGAGTTTTTACAATCTGGCGAATCAGGTTTATAGGTGATTCCCAATACCAATAACTTAGCATTATCCAAATTTGGGAAATCAGTTTTGATTTTTTCTTCAATTACCTGAGCGATGGTCTGAGGAAAATTATTGTTTATCATTCTTGAACTTTGAAGTACACCCTCTTTGTCTTTAGAAAGATAATGCAGATAATTTGATGCCAAAGGCAAGCATTCACCACCTACCAAGCCAGGCGAAAACTTAAGGAAGTTCCATTTGGTACTGCTCGCATTCCAAACATCCTCGAAGCTTATATTTTGTCCAGTTAGAATGGCGGCTACCTCGTTCATAAAGGCAATATTGATATCTCTTTGGGCATTTTCGAGTAGTTTTGCTGCTTCAGCGGTTTTGATTGAGCTTACAAGGTGCGTTCCCGCTTTAATAATTGTTTGGTAGAGTTTATCTACTTTTTGTGCAGTTTCAGTGTTTGAGCCTGCTGTTATCTTTATGGTATTAGTAAGTGTATGCACCGAGTCGCCCGTATTGATTCTTTCAGGAGAATAACCAACAAAGAAATCAGAATTATAGGTCAAACCACTGAACTGCTCCAATATAGGCACACAAATTTCTTCAGTACAACCTGGAAATACCGTAGATTCATAAATGACAAGGTCATTCTTCTTCAATATTTTTGCGACCGTTTGACTTGCATTGATTAAGGCATTGATATTAGGTGTACTATCATTATTAGTACTTGTTTGCACCGCAATTATAAAAATGTTGCAAACCTGAAGTGTTTGATATTCAGAAGTAAATGTGAGCTTTTCTGAAATGCTTATCATTTCAGTACTTGTATTTCTGATGTCGATGCCTTGTTGTAAGGTATCAACTCGGTGTTTATCTACATCAAAGCCTATGGTCTTGAATTTCTTGCCGAATTCAATAGCCAGTGGTAAACCAATGTTGCCTAATCCGATGATGGCAATTATATTTTCTAAACTTCCTTTTGTCATTCTAAAAAATTAAATCAAATGTAAATCATTACCCCCAAACTTTGGTTCCTTCTGTGCAGTTTTTACACATCTCAATTTCGGCACGTGCGTTTGTGAGCGATTTTCTAAAGTCTTTGTAAGGTTTGCTTTGCCAAAGTTCCTTAAAGGTTTGTTTTTTCAAATCACCTAATCTATACTCTCCATCTTTATCGAAACAGCAGGGTACAACTAATCCGTCCCATGTAATCACACAAGAATGCCACATTTTCCAACAATTATCAAGTAATTTATTTTTTATTTGATAAGTACCATCGGGTGTTTGCTTATAACGAGAGAATTTATCAATGCTTGGTATCAGGTTTGAACCATGCTCGTAATCATAAATTTGGGCTGTTTTGAAAGCTACTTCGTCAACTCCAATTTCTTTGGCGAGCTGCCGAACTTCTTCCAGTTGATGTTCGTTGGGTTTTACTACCAAAAATTGGAAAATTATATGAGGTGTTTTTGATTTTAATTCTCTTTTCCAGTGAACAATATTTTTAGTTCCTTCAATTACCTTTGATAAATTTCCACCTATCCTATATTGCTCATATACTTCTTGCGTAGTACCATCAATTGAAATAATCATGCGGTCGAGTCCAGATTCGACAGTTTTCTTTGCATTCGTATCATTCAAATAATGGGCATTGGTTGAGGTAGCCGTGTAGATGCCTTTGTTGGCGGCATATCTGACCAAGTCAAGAAATTTGGGGTGTAAGTAAGGTTCTCCTTGAAAATAAAAAATTAAATACAATAATGTTTCAGAGAGTTCGTCAATGACTTGTTTGTATAACTTATCATCCAACATTCCAGTTGGGCGTGTAAAACTTCTTAATCCACTCGGACATTCTGGGCATCTTAGGTTACAGGAGGTTGTTGGCTCTATCGAGATGGCAATTGGTAAAGCTCGATGATTGGATTTACCCGTAATTTTTGATTCAATATAGCTTGAAACATTAACTAAGGCATTCCAGGCACGTTTAGTGGTAACTTTTGAAAAGAAATTTAACCCATCTGTGAAGTTTCTATTCATATTGTTACGAGTTAGTTTAGAAAATGAAGAAATGAGACAATGGTACTTATTAAAAAGTAAAAATAGATGAAATAACTTAACATATCAGTATAATTGTGATAAAGATAAATTTGATAATTTTAGTTTCAAAAAATGGCATTGTTTTCGTAAGATTTTTAAAAATATAATAATACGTAATTAATCAATATTAGAATGTGAATATACAAGGATAAAATATGATAATTTATTGTCTAACGTCTGTAAGGTACGATTATTGATAATTGATAGGGTGATTATTAAAACCGATTGCTATTGTGAAGTCTTTATTTTTTTTTACCTTAATTTTACTTGTAGTAAATACAAAGTCGTATTGCCAAGATGCTAACAAACAATATTTCATTTCTACATACATTGGTACAATTCAGTATTATGGAGATTTAAATGAACAAGAAAGCAACTTAGATATTCGTCATTATTTTGAGATAAAAGACCCTCTTTTTGGTTTTTGCATTGGAAAAAAACTCAGCCCTTATTTCAATACTCAGCTCACACTTGAAGGGGGGAACTTTAAAGCGTTTAAAAATTCGATAAACTTAAGCACTACTACTTCGTTTTATCAGATTACTCAACGAATAGAAATGGATATTTTTAACCTAACTCATAGAGGTATTCCATTTGAAAAACAACGTTTCAATAATTATTTATATGTAGGAGTTGGAATGAATGGGTTTAAGAGTTATGCGAACGAGTTAGATAATGATATGTCGCTAAGACGAGCGAATGACACCAAATTTGTTTTAAGTTATGGTATTGTATTCAAATTTAAGCTGAACTCAAATACAGCTTTGAAACTTGATTTTGGGCATAATAAAGTATATTCCGATATTTTTGATGCAACAATTGATGGTAATAATGACGACTTGGGTAAGGTTAAAGACAAAAAAATATCCTCATACAGAACAGCATTAGATATGTGGGCGGGTCTTCGTGTTGGAGTAGTATTTAATTTGGGGAAAAAATAACCTCTTTACACAACCTATAAAATAGAGCAGAGGCCTGTCAACATTTAATTTCCTGACAAAATAAATGTGGAATAGCAGCGGCTGTTCATGCACAGAGGTGTATCATATTTTGCCTTATAGGTTTTACTTATTCTACAAAAATTAAATTAAAAGATTTCTCAAAATTTTGTTGGACTTTATTTCTAAAATTATCTTCTCTTTATCCTATTACAGCTCGGCTTTAAAAATGGTGAATGTGATAGTCAATCTTTATATTATACAATAATTACGGCCGAATAATAAATATAAGCTTGTTTCTTTTGAAGTAGAGATTTTAATGAATATTTTTAAAAAAAAATGTACTGTAATTGTATTTTTTCTTTAATTATTCTTGAAAGTTTAACAATACCTTCAATAAATAGACGTGCCTTTTTTACATACTTTAAGCCATAAGTCACGAAACTACCAAAGCTTGCTATGAAACAAATTCTTCTTAAATTACATGAAAATTATTCTAATAAAAAGAAATCATTGGCTATTTTAATTGACCCAGATAAATTTGATAAAATTAAATTTGAAGAAATTGATAAAGTAAGTCTTTTACAAATAGATTATGTTTTTATTGGAGGGAGCCTCATAATTACACAAAAGATCCATAATGTAATAAATAAATTAAAAGATATCTTTACGGTTCCCATTGTGATGTTTCCCGGAAATGCCATCCATATTAGTGAAGGTATTGATGGGATTTTATTTTTAAGTTTGATTTCTGGACGTAATCCCGAATTTTTGATTGGACAGCAAGTAATTGCCGCACCAATGCTGAAAAAAAGTGGTGTAGAAGTTATTCCAACGGGCTATATGCTTATTGATGGCGGCAAACAGACAACTGCCAATTATATGAGCCAAACTCAAGCTATCCCAAATGATAAACCAGAAATTGCGGTATGTACAGCAATGGCGGGAGAAATGCTCGGACTACAATTAATTTTTATGGATGCGGGGAGCGGAGCTGAGAAAGCAATCAATAAGGAAATGATAGCAGCAGTAAAAGCCAACATCAATGTTCCGCTATTAATTGGAGGAGGAATAAATACGCTCTCAAAAGCTCAAGATGCTTTTGAAGCTGGTGCCGACGTAATTGTCATTGGTAATTTACTTGAAGAAGATACCCAGCTTTTGAATCATATCATTGCCCTAAAAGAGCAATTTTAAATCTTTCTTTCAGTTACATTCTTTCAGATTATAAATTATCAATAAGTACCTTTTATAAACTTTCTTTGAAGAATATAAATAGTAAAGGTTGGATAGGATATAATAGTGTTTGCTATTTTTTGAAAGTTTACCATTTTCAAATTAATATGAAAAAAACTTTCCTATATCAACCCAAAGTCAATTATAATGAGAATTATCAACCATCCCATTCTATGCAATTATTACGTTACCTATCGTTGTAATGCTTCGTGTAGCTTTTGTGATATATGGGAAAAACCTTCACCTTATATTACACTTCAAAATTTTAAAGATAACCTTCGAGATCTAAAAAAACTGGGAGTCAAAGTCATTGATTTTACTGGGGGAGAACCATTGCTCCATAGAGATTTGGATATTCTTTTAGCAGAAGCCAAAGCTATGGGAATGATTACTACCGTAACAACCAATTGTTTGTTATACCCAAAATATGCAGAACGTTTAAAAAACAAGGTTGATATGCTGCATTTCTCACTTGATTCTCCAGACGAAGATGCCCATAATAAGTCGAGAGGAGTAAAATGTTTTGATAAAGTTGTTGAATCAATTGCCATAGCAAAAAAATTAGGAGAAAGACCAGACATTTTATTTACAGTCTTTGAAAATAACATTGAACTTATAGAGAGGGTTTGGCGAGAGTTTACGCAACCAAACAATCTAATGTTGATATTAAATCCTGTTTTTGATTATAATAATGTTGAAACGGGTGAAAAACTATCTGATGAAAGTTTGAATAAACTATTGTGGTGGGGTAAACAGAAAAATGTTTTTCTGAATGAAGCATTCATTACTCTAAGAAAAAACGGTGGTAATGATATTAATAATCCAATTTGTAAAGCAGCATCTTCAACAATTGTTATTTCGCCAGAAAATAAATTAGTACTTCCTTGTTATCATCTGGGGAGCAAAGAATTCCTGATTGATAATAATTTACATGAACTATACAATTCAACTGATGTTCAAAATATTGTAGCCTTAGAGGGGAAATTAAAAGAGTGTGAAGGCTGCACAATAAATTGTTATATGCAACCATCTTTCTCAGTGGAGATCAACAAATATTTTTGGAAAGCCCTTCCGAGCACTTTAAAATACAATTTTATTAAAGGTACTTGGAAGAATCTCTTTTGAATAATAATCTCTTAATATCTCGCAAGAAATAAAACAGCATAAATGTAAACTGCTTATTGGGTGCATCAATGCTATTGGAACTCTGTGAGGTCATTCTTTTTTATTATGTATAAAATAATGCTTGTGTTCAATAATATTTTATTTCCTACTTATAAACCTATTCCCTTCGATATAGAACCGATAAGGTAAATCTACTCCTTGTGTAATACCGATTCGAGTAGTAGTGACGATTGAAAAGTCATTATTGGTTGATTTGAGGCAATGAAATTCGTCGGAATCAAGTGTTAGAAAATTAAAATCGAGAGTAATGCCCATTGCTTGCACCAATTTTGCTGGGCCACTGCATAAATTCTTTAAATCATTGGTTTTGCGACGTTTTTGCATCAATTCAATACCTTCTGTGGGTTCTAAGGCCCGAATTAAAACGGCTTCTCCAATATCTTTTGCTCCGCTTGAAATATTTACACAATAATGCATTCCATAAATTAGATACACATAGCACGTTCCTGGGCTTTCAAACATGGGAGCATTACGAACTGATTTCTTTCGATAAGCATGACAAGCCGGGTCGCCTTGAAGATAGCCTTCGGTTTCTACGATGATTCCTGCGGTGCGTCCTTCGGGGCTTTCATGCACCAAAGTACAGCCTAAAAGTAACTTTGATAAAGTCAATGTATCATGTTTTTCGTAAAATTCTTTGGGAAGAATATTTTGCATCTGTACTTTTGGTAAACTTTAGGTTATTATATGAAAAAACTCCTCTTTTTATTTCTGTTATCTCACTTTTGCATGGCACAAGATGATGCCGCAATTATCAAAAAGGCTACTTGGGAAACTACAAAGCTGGGGAAAAAGTTTTATTGGAAACGAATACATTTTAAGCAAAAAGAGCTTTTTAGTGCTAATCAGTCTATTAATATTTTGGAGATTTCGCTCAATAATAAAAAAGTAAAGTTTGGTTTCGCAACCGTCGATTCAATAAAAACAGATCCTCAAATCAAGCGTTCGTTACAGAAGACAAGTAAAATCGCAGCCGATTTAGGAGCAATTGCGGCCGTAAATGCCGGTTTTTTTGATATGAAAAACGGCGGAGCGGTTGACTTTCTGAAAATTGAAGGAACGGTAATTGACACAACTCGACTTTCTAATGTAGCTCGTCTTCCATTTCATTCTATTTCGGGTGTAATTATCGAAAATAATAAGGTAAGCATCATCAAAGGAGAACAAAAAGCGGGTTGGGAGAAAAACCTAACGCAAGAAAATGTTTTATTGACTGGCCCTTTGTTGATATACAACGGCGTAATGGAAGAATTAGCCAAAACACCATTCAATGATAATCGTCACCCTCGTACATGTGCGTGTGTAACAAATGATAAAAAATTGTTGTTGATTACAGTAGATGGTCGCTCGACTGAGTCTTTTGGTATGACTTTAGCTGAATTAAGTACATTGACAAAGGCTCTGAATTGTAAAGATGCTATTAATTTTGATGGTGGAGGTTCAACAACCATGTATATCAAAGGCCAACCCGAAAGTGGCGTTGTGAATTATCCATCAGATAATAAATTATTCGACCACGCTGGCGAACGCCCTGTAAGTAATATTTTTTACATAAAATAAGATATTAGATTTTAGACAAGAGACATGAGATGCAGACCTCTCAAATCTCTTGTCTTACTTCTCTTGTCTTACTTCTCTTGTCTCAAAATGCAACAAATACAATATAAATATCGTCCCGAAAACCTAACTATTTCAGAACCGAACAAATACAAACCCGAAGATTTGTATTCGGAAGAAATGGTACTGAATCTTGGTCCACAACACCCATCTACGCATGGTGTTTTGCGTTTGGAAGTGCTTACTGATGGCGAAATTGTGGTCGATGTTGTATCCCATTTGGGCTATTTGCACCGTTGTTTCGAGAAGCACGCCGAAAGTTTACCATTCAATCAAATTATTCCTTACGTTGATAGAATGGACTATGTAGCTGCCATGAATTCGGAGCTGGCGTATGTGATGGGTATTGAAAAAATGCTCGGAATAGATAAAGATTTGCCTAAAAGAGTAGAATATATCAGAGTTTTGGTGGCAGAATTGAACCGTTTGGCTTCCCATTTTATTGCTATCGGGACTTATGCACTCGATATTGGTGCTGCAACGCCATTTCTTTGGATTTTCCGTGACCGTGAACATATTATGCGTATGCTCGAATGGCTTTGCGGAGCCAGAATGCTCTATAATTATGTGTGGGTAGGGGGCTTATTCTATGATTTACCAGTAGGTTTTGAAGAGCGTTGCCGAGAATTTATTGATTATCTGAAACCAAAACTCATTGAGTTACAACAGTTGGTCATCGAAAATCATATTTTTATCAATCGTACCGCCAATATTGGAGTTTTACCTTTACCGATGGCCATTAATTATGGTTGTACGGGCCCAGTTTTGCGTGGTTCGGGACTAAAATGGGATTTACGAAAAGTAGATGCCTATTCAGTTTATGGTGAAATTGATTTTGATATTCCAGTCGGAAAAGGTGAGATGGGAAAAGTAGGCGATTGTTGGGATAGAAACAATGTGCGTGTGCAAGAATGTTGGGAATCGGTGAAAATTATTGAACAATGTTTAGAAAAACTGACGAAAGAGCATAAACGAACCACCGATTTCGACCCACAAGCACTTGTTCCGAAGAAAATTCGTCCACCGAAGATGGATTTTTATTGTCGGGCTGAAAATCCTAAAGGTGAATTAGGTTTCTTTATCCGTACCGATGGTCGTTCGGATATTCCAACGAGGGTAAAAGCTCGTGCTTGTTCGTTCAATAATTTGTCAGTTTTGCCCGAATTATCTCGTGGTGGCATGATTGCCGATTTAGTGGCTGTAATTGGCTCGCTTGATGTGGTGATGGGTGAAGTTGATAGATAAGTAATGAGACACAAGAGACGAGATACAGGATTCGAGATAAATGTTTGATTATCAATAAATTAATTAATGTTTTTTTTCGCTTATTTTCGTCTCAGTACATAATAGGTTAATATTATTCGACAATTTCATAGACAGTTATATAGCTGTCTATAAGCTCATTACTTTACTGTGGACTTGTCGACTATTGACCGTGGACTACTTAGTTTATTAATTTTTCTTCCAAAATAAATAAAAAGGAATGCCTGTGGCAATCAAACCAAGTCCCATCAAGGCTTCTTTTGGCTGGTTGTATATGGTTATAATGAGTAGAGATATGCAGAAAATTACAAAAAATGCGGGTACAAATGGGTAACCAACTACTTTATACTTCCTTTCGATATTTGGACTTTTGATTCTTAATATAATTACTCCCAAAGCTGTACTTCCGTAATAAATAAACGAAGCGAATACAAGCATGTCAGTCAGTTGGTCGAAACTACCTGACCATATTAAAAGTATTGACCATATTGCTTGTATAAAAAGTGAAAAGTCGGGTGTTTGAAATTTCGGGTGAATGGAAGAGGCTTTCTTGAAAAACAAACCATCTCTCGACATAGCATAAAAGATTCTGGCCGACATCATAATTGAACTATTAGTGGCATTCAGCGTTGTTACAAGTATCAAACAACCCACAAAAAGTACCCCAGTTTTTCCAAGAATTTGATTTGCAACTTCAATAGCGGCAATTTTATTCGGCGTCTCGTTGAGTTGAATGAAGTAATCTATCGGCAGAATATAAACGAAAACGATGTTCAGCAAAACGTAAATCAAAATCACGATTCCTGTTCCAAAACCCAAAGCGAGAGGCAAGTTTCGTTGCGGATTTTTTACTTCTTCTCCAATATAACCGATATGATTCCAGCCTTCGTAGCCCCAAAAAGCACCAAGACTTGCCAGCATCATGGCTTTAGCTAAACCCCAACCTTCGACCGAGGTATTATTGAAATGACTACTTTTTTGCGTGAGATTTTCAAAACTTCCATGTGAAGAACTAATCCCTAAGATGATTAGTAGTAAAACCGCCCCAAACATCAAATAAGTAAGCACACTACTTAAGCTTTCGGCAACAGTAATACCTCTATAATTGAGCAGACTTAACATAATAACTAAGCCCGAAGCCAGTATTTTGATAGAAAAATTATCAAGAATATTTATGCCAAAAATGATAAAACTAAGATTTAAATCAGCGAGTGGAACAAGGCTATTGAATGATTGTGCAAAAATATAAGCCAGAGCCGCAATGGAGGCGGTTTTCATGACCGTAAAATTGCCCCAACCGTACAAAAAAGAAAAAAAACGGCCATAAATCTTCTGAAAATAAGCATATTCACCACCAGAATCGGGGTACATACTCGCCATTTCAGCAGTTGACAATGCTCCTGCTAAGCTGATAATTCCTGCCAAAACCCAACATAAAATCACCAAAATAGGCGAACCCAACTCAGCTGACATTGGAGCAATTTTTTTGAATACCCCAGAGCCAACAATCACACTCACTACCAAAATAGTAGCTGCTCGTAATCCAATTTTAGGTGTTAGTTTCGACATAGTAGAGCAAGTTTCTAACTTGCGTTATTGTTATTAAAAATAGATAAGTTGATGAATAAGAATGAACGACACTTGTATTTTGGATAAAGAACTATTAAGGAATACATTTATACTATTGTGGACTGTTGACTATTGACCGTGGACTACGTATTACACAATTTTCTCATATCCAAAACCCGCTTTCTGATTTATTTTAAGAAAACCATCTTCCAAAGTAAAACCACCGCTAACTAAATCTTCAGCCAAATCGAAACTGCCATCAAGGTCGAGGTAGCGAGTGTTTTTACACGAATAGGCCACATGAAGAGCAGCCGTTATACTGGCAATACTTTCGTCGTTACAGCCCCAAAACAAATCAATATTTGCTTGTTGAGCGATATTAGCAATTTCTAAAGCCCCTAAAATACCTCCACATTTCATTAGCTTAATATTAAAAATACCAAAAGGCTGATGAATGGCACTGAATGATAAAGCTGATTTTGCATTTTTCAAAGATTCATCGGCAGCAAGTAGTTTACACTCGTCTGCACTAAGGGCAAATAATTCTGATTCTTTACCAACTTTTAATGGTTGTTCGATTAATTCTACGTTAGTTTTTGAGGTTTCGGTTAGAAATTTCTTTAACTGCTCCAAAGAATAACCTTGATTGGCATCGACTCTGATTTTTAGATTATTTTTATAAATTTCGTGCAGACGTATAATGCGTTCAATGTCTTCGTCAACGTCAATTCCTGTCTTTACTTTTATTACCTTGAAGCCCAGTTGAGCATATTTTTTTGCTTCTTCAAGGGTTTTATTCACAGCCATAATGCCGATTGTTACGGAAGTGGGTAGATATTTTATTTTTTGTCCATAAAAATCAACGATTGGAACATCTAAAAACTTCCCAAAAGCATCGTGCAGGGCCAAGTCGATGGCCGCTTGTGTACCAGCCAGCAATGGAAAATGTTGATGGGTTTCAAAAATGATTTGTCGGAAATGTCGAATATCTCGCCCAATAAAACTCTGCACAAAGTCAGTTTGCAAGTTTTGTAAGGTTTGCTGAGAGTTTTCACCAATTACTTCTTCGGCAGGGCTGGCCGAGCCTAAACCTACAATGCCGTTTTCAAGTTCGATTTCCAGAAAAACTAATTCGACATCATAAAAGGTATTATATGCAATCGTATAAGGCTTTGTTAAAGCCAGTTTTTTTAGATAGGGTGTAATTGATTTTATTTTCATGGTTATAAGGCAATGAGTGTCGGAATCAATTTTTCTACACCTTCCTGTATGGGCAAAAGCACTGGTATTTGGAGTTTTTCCTCATAAAATGCTTGATATTCAAAAGCTTCCTCATCAGTACATTTTTCGGTATTGAGTGCCACCGCAATTACATTTGAACCCAGTTTTTCGATGATTTCAATTTCTGATTCTACGCTCGGAATTTCGCCCCAATGTGGGTCATCATCAAAGTATTTGCGTTTGGGTGAATGCAGTAAAACTACGTGTTTCGCATTGCCCGAAATCAAAAATTCAAGTCCGCATGGGCCACTTGGATTGCGTAATGAAGATTGTCCTTCAAGAAATATAAAATCAGCGTGAGTGTCTTTCCAGCAACTTACAATAGCATTTTCTAATTCGCCCGAAACAAAATCATTGAGCGTAGAATCAAAGATAAAACCATATTTTCCGCCCTGCAACCAGCCAGTTTGACCTGTAAAAATCATTTGTCCGTTCAAACCATTTCGTTCGCAAGCTTGACGAAGCATTCGGGCAGTGGTGCGTTTACCCATTGCACAATCCATACCAATCACGGCAATTATCTTAGCTTTGACATCTCTTACTTCGCCCGTCCAAAAATGTAAATCTTTTCTACTTTTTGGCTTTCTAATGTCAACTAATTCTACTTTGTTTGCTTCGGCCAAAGCAACGATTTCTGGTTTTTCGGATAAATATTCATGTAAGCCATTGACAATCGAAATGCCATTTTCGATGGCAATTTTTATAATATCGAGCATAGATGGCGGTAAAACGCCACCAATTGTGGCAACGCCTATGATTAGATAATCGATTGATTGTAAATTGTTTATTGCGTAGTCGAGCGAATCAAAAACTGGAATATTTCTATGTTTTCCGTCAAGCACCTCGCCCGCATCTTTTCCTGCTGTTTCTGCCGAATCTATCACACCAATAATCTCATAGCGTTCTGTGCCTCTAATAAGCCCGTGGGCAGTTTTGGCATCACTTTTTTGCAATAAACCATTGGTAAGAATAACTGCGGCCCCCAAACCCCCAATGGGGGCTGGCTGTGCATTAGTTGTTTGAATTTGATTTTCCATGAAATTATTTAATTAATTATCATTTTCAGTATTTCGCCCCCTTCGGGGGTTGGGAGCTATTAAAACTCCCGAATATTTGCCCGTACCTTTCTGAGATTGATACACGATTTGACCATTTACCCAAACTTTTTCGATACCTGTCGAAAGGGCTTTTCCATCTTGAATATTAGCATTATCAATGACAGTATCAGGGTTGAAAAGTACCAAATCGGCATAGTTTCCGTTGGCAATGATTCCTCTATCATTGATACCCAAATTCTCGGCCGACAAACCTGTCATTTTATAGATTGCCGTTTCGAGGGGCATGAGTTTTTGTTCACGCACATATCTACCCAAAATCTTTGTAAAAGTGCCATGTCCACGTGGATGGCCGCTCGATGCACCATCAGAGCAAATATTGGTATGCGACCAAAGGAGAAAATTAGCAACATCGGCTTCGTCCATTGATTTTCCCATGATTGCCTCAATTCCTTCATTAAAATCTGGGTTTTTCTCTTCAAATTCGGCTGCAATAGCTATTAAATTCATCAGCGTTTGCGATGGTTTTTCGTTGCGTTCTTTAGCAATCGCCGAAATTGTTTTTCCTGCGTAAGATTTATTTGGGGCAAAACGCACCAAAACAGATTTTTCTGGGTCAAATAATTGATTGACAGCAAATTCGGCACTGGTAGAATTCGTATAATCTCGGTTGGGAAAAAGCACACGAAGGGTAGAATTCCAAAAATCATAAGGATAGCAATCGGCTGTGATATTGATTCCTTCAGCACGAGCTTTTTGTAACCTTGCCAACAATTGCGGAGATTTACCCCATTGGTCTTTTTTCGCAATTTTGATGTGCGAAATCTGTACAGGAATTTTAGTTTCTCTACCAATTTCGATGATTTCATCAATGGCATCATCCAAATTGATGTCTTCACTCCGTATATGACTCATGTATCGACCACCGTTTCCGGCCACTATTCGAGCAAGTTGCAAAACTTCATCTCGGTTTGAGAAGAATGCAGATTCATATTCCAAACCCGTAGCCAGACCCAAAGAACCTTTTTCTAATTCTTTTTTTAGTAAAACCTTCATTTTTTCTACTTCTGAAGGCTTGGCAGTTCGATATAAACTTTTGGCTCCCATTACTTCACTCCGTAGAGTCGAATGCCCTGTATAGGTAGCAATATTGACTGCAACTGGCCGTTTTTTGAAGAAACTTTTCAATGTATCCATCGGGTAACTGCCACCATCTTGGCCAATTACAATAGTCGTAATGCCCTGACTAACAGCTGGTATTGCTTCAGGAACTTTATTGAGTCCCCCAAAATGGTGGCTATGGGTATCAATAAATCCAGGTGATAGAACCAATCCTTGTCCGTCTGTACTTTCTTCGTTCTGAAAAGCGGTTAAGTTTCCAATTTCCCAGATTTTATCATCTTTTAAACGCACACTTGCTTCGCGAGCAACCGAACCAGTACCATCAATGAGTTTGATATTTTTGATGAGCTGGGTTGTAGGAATTTCATATTTTTTATTTTCTAAAATAGCATTTACTATTTCAATCGAATTTTTATTCGTAGAATTGCTCAGAATAATGAGCGTATTTTTTTTATCAATGTTTCGTTTGATAATATTGAAGAAGCCTACCCAGCTACCTGTATGCACAAAAGTTGTTTTGTCTTCACTAATTCCCCAACCAAAACCATAATTATAGGAGTTACCATTTTTTAGTTTCACTGGGGTAAATGCCTCTTGTAGCGTTGTTTTACTTACTAATTTATTGGTATAAAGAGCTTGTTCCCAAGTCAATAAATCTTCAATCGAAGAATAAATATTGCCATCGCCTACGACACCATCAAATCTCATAAGGTCATTCAAAGAATTTTGTCCATTTTGACGCTCAAACCCGTAAACCCGCTGAGTTTTTAGGCTCAACGGGCTTTTCATGTTTAGATAATAAACAAAGGTGTTTGTTAGAAGAAGTGGTTTGGTAATATATTTATCAAAAAAAGTCTCAATTTTCATTTTTGAGGTTTTTTCTATGATTGATGCTAACAAAACATAGCCTGTATTACAATATTGCCACTCGCTACCTGACTCAAACTCAAGTGCTGGGCGGAGGTCTGCCAATAAGCTAAGTACCTTGTCATTATTGAGGGTATCGAGTGTATTAGTGTATTTGGTAGCTAAATCGAAATATTCGGGCAAACCAGAAGTATGAGTGAGTAGTTGGCGAATAGTAATTTTATCGTAAGGGAAATTCGGTAAGTGTTTTTTTACTTTATCATCAAATTGTAGTTTACCTTGTTCTTTCAAAATCATGGTCATCATTGCCACAAATTGCTTAGAAACCGACGCCAAATTAAATGATGAATTCGTCGTAAGTACTTCTTGTGTTTGAATACTCGCAATTCCAAAAGCCTTTTTGAAGAGCGGTTTTCCTTCTTGGGCAATCAAGACTACGCCGTTGAACATAGCTTGTTCATGTAGTTTCGTGAGTGCAGAATTGACACTTTCAATTTGTTGAGGAGTGTACTGTGCATGACTCAAATGAGTACAGAAAAGTACAACAAATAATAGAAAGCTTCGCATGATTTTGATTTGATAAATGCTTTGAAATTTTGATAAAGTTAGATTTTGTTCTTTTAAATGAGAAATTTTTCTAATATAAATAGAAATACATACTAATTTTAAGCAAAATATTCTTTTAGACTATACAATGAGATAAACAAAAAGCAAATTATGCTGGATAATGTCGATAAACAAATCTTGGGGCTTTTACAGAAAAATGCCAAATTGACCATAAAAGAGCTGGCTGAAGAACTGAATCTTACGACTTCACCGATTTTTGAGCGAATTAAACGATTAGAAAAAGAAGGAGTAATTGAAGGCTACGTGGCTTTGTTAAACCCCGAAAGAGTAGGGAAGGGGCAGGTAGTTTTTTGTAATGTTTCGATGCCGATTTATACCAAAGAAAACATAGAAAACTTTGAAAATATAGTGCGTTCAATGCCGCAGGTTTTGGAATGTTATCACTTGGCAGGTCTGGTCGATTATCAGTTAAAAGTTTTCGTAAAAGACATTAAAGAATATGATAGTTTTTTAAAACAACTGGCTGAAATTCAGATAGTTAAAGTGCATAGCAGTGCAGTGGTGCTGCACGATGTGAAGTATTCAACCATCATTCAGATTGATTAATATGTAAGCGAACAGAATGTTTACTACACTGTTAAAATTTCCTACGAATTACACCAATTACAGCCGCTATAAATTTCAGCTTTTTAGTCGAATTCATAATCTTAATTTCTTCCCAAAGATTGGTTTCGCCATCTAAAAATTTAAAAATTTGTGAGGCTGGATTTCGCTCGTACAAGCGTGCAAAAACTTCGGCAGCGGGAAGACGTTTTTGTTCGAGAACATTCAATAAAACACTTGCGTAGAAGAAGAAGCGTTTTTGAAACCAAGAAGTTTTTATTATTGGTGAACCTGTTTTTTCGAGTTGTTCTACCAAAGTTTTTAGGCGTTTTTGAGTATTCTGAAAAGTATAACCAGTAGCAGGATTGGTGTAACCGCCAGCCGTTCCAATTCTTACTACGTGTTTACTCGGAAACTCATTCGTAGCCTCATCAGACATCGGAATTATTCCAAATTCATCTTCAATTACTTCATAATCAGCTATTTGTAATTTTTCAGAGATATATTTTTTTAGCTCATCATCGTATTCTTTTTCTTCTAATAATCTTTCGGTGAATAGTGTATATTCAACAATGGCGGTGTGTTCATCAAAAGGCAAAACGTACATAAAACGACATTCGTTGTACTGTTCTACGCCAAAATCCATCATTTCGGGTAGGGTAGGGTCGAAGACCGCTTTTTCCGAACGAATGACCAAACCCTTGAAATGTTGCAACAAGTTATGGTTTTTAGGGATATTGAGCTTGAGTTTGTAAGTGCTATCAAATACAAAACCAGCTTTGTATGTTTCTCCAGTTGCTGTTTTTACAATCGCATATTCATCAGTATCTTCGATGTTGATTACTGAATCCTTGATAAATTGAATATTAGGTGACTTTCGTAGTTCAGTAAGTACAAAATTATAAAAATCTATACCTCGGAGGAGTTTGTATTGATAATTTCCAATATCAAGTTTTTGAATTTTGTTGGAAGCATCTCGAAAATTAACAGTATTCCATTTTCTATATAAAATATTTTCAAAAGTGCCCTTTTTAGATTCCCACAAAGCCCAAGTACGGTCATTTTTGTTTTTTTCTTGGGGTTCGATTATCAAAATGGAAGAATGACTTAACTGGCTATTTTGTAGATAATATGCCAACGAAAGCCCCGCCATTCCACCTCCACAGATGATAAAATCCCAATGATTATCTTTCACAGTATTTAGGTTTTGCTGAAAATATAAAATCCATAAGATAAACGTAAACAATTGTTTATCTTATGGAAGAACAAATTTTTGAGAAATATGTTTGTGGAATATTTTCTTTTATACGTGTACGTGTCGTTCGGCGTGATAGCTTGAACGAACTAATGGCCCTGACTCAACATATTTCAACCCACGGCGTAAGCCTTCTTCACGATACATTGCAAAAGTATCTGGGTGAATAAACTCAATTACTTCGTGGTGCATTTTTGTTGGTTGAAGGTACTGACCGAGCGTCAGAATGTCTAATCCGTTTTCTGCTAAATCATCCATTGCTTTGAAAACTTCATCCTGAGTTTCGCCCAAACCAAGCATAATACCTGATTTTGTACGTTGACCGTACTCTTTTGTTCTACGGATTTGCTCCAAACTACGTGCATATTTTGCTTGTGGACGCACATTTCGGTACAAACGCTCAACTGTTTCCATATTGTGTGAAACGACTTCTTGCCCTGCCGAAATCATACGGTAGAGGGCCTCCCAATTACTTTTTGTATCAGGAATAAGCGTTTCGATGGTTGTTTTAGGAGAAACTTCCTTTACTGCTCTTACTGTCTGATACCAGATTTCAGCACCTTTATCTTTTAGTTCATCACGGTTTACTGAAGTCAGCACAGCATGTTTTACTTGCATCAATTGGATTGCTTCAGCGACACGGCGAGGCTCATCAGTATCATATTCATTCGGGCGACCAGTTGCTACTGCACAGAATGTACAACTACGTGTACAGACATTTCCCAAAATCATAAAAGTGGCAGTTCCTTCGCCCCAACATTCACCCATATTCGGGCAATTTCCCGACTGGCAGATCGTGTGTAATTTATATTCGTCAACTAAGCCACGTACTTTTTTAAAATTTTCGCCAATAGGAAGTTTCACTCTCAACCAATCTGGGCGACGAGTACGTTGTTCGGTACTTACAACGGGTAATTCTATCATTATTTTACGGAAGTTTTACTGAACTTGTCTTACTCTTTGGTAAAACGAGAATAATTTAATGGTGCAAAGGTAAGGCATTAAACCTTTCGAGAAGCTATTTTTTTTGTTTTCTATTGCCAAAATAGACCGTTAGAAAACCTGCCGTATAAAATTGTGAGTTTTGCGATAATTGACTGGACATAATTTCAGGCTTTCTGCTGAAAGCTTCGGCGGTTAGGCCAATTTCAAAACCTGTTAGACTATTTCCGAAAGTATTCATGTCAATATTTGCGGCGATTTTCACGTGAGCTCCTGGGTTTAGGCTCATTCCTTTGAAGAAATCTTGCCAAATACCTGCCGAACCTTGAATGCGATTGAGTTCTTTGTGGATATTTGGGTCATACTGTACAACATCAATCTGTCCACGACCTGTGCGGTCATATTTGATGTAATAAGGTTTTTGAATACCAATCGAAGGCCCTCCCGCAACAATCAAACTAATACCGATACCATCTTCTCCGTTTTTCTTGAAGTAAACAATCTCTCTACCATATTGCGGACGAACTGAAAATAAATAGTTAGTTTTCCCGTAAATAAATCGATTTGCAATACTTGTAGGCTCCGATTTTTCTTTGGGATGTTTGATATTAATGGCTTCAATAGCTATATAGCGATGCAGTGGATGGCCTTTTTTTGTACCGATAGCACTTGAATGACGCACCACGACTCCTCCAAGCAATCCAGAATTGGTGTTGGTTGTGGCACCATAAGCCAACATTTTGTAGTCTTCACTTGTTTTTTTAGGTGCAGTTGAAGACGACTTACGCTGTGCAAATGTACTTACTGAAAAAAGTACAAAAAATATGCTTAGAAATTTGACAATCACAGAAGCCATTGTTTTATTCGAGATTAACAATATAAATATAAACGTATTTTTTCATAAAAACATCACCTATTTAACTAAATAAATTAAATGAATGTTCTTTGTTTTTGAAAAATAGTGTTTTTTGCCTTATTTTGAGTAGTTTATTGATAAAATTATAACTAATTAACCAAAGAAAATGCCTACTTCAAAAATAGTTTACCTCGGCGATTTACGCACACAAGCCACCCATTTGCAATCAAATGAAACAATTATTACTGACGCACCAGTAGATAATAATGGTAAAGGAGAAGCTTTCTCTCCAACAGATTTAGCTGCTACATCGCTTGGTAGTTGTGCGATGACAATCATGGGAATCATGGCCAAACGTGAAGGTGTTGACTTTAGTGGCTCTGAAATTGAAGTTACAAAAGTAATGTCAGCGGAAGCACCGCGTAAGATTGCTAAAGTTATCGTTGATTTTACCATGAAAACTCCCGAAGCTCTTTCAGAGGAAGTGCAAGCTAAATATGTGCGTGCTGCACATACTTGCCCAGTATCATTGAGTTTACACCCAGAGATTGAACAAGTATTTAATTTTACTTGGACAGTTGCCTAAATACAATGATGGTAAATGATGAATGTTTGAGGTTCATCATTTACCATTGAATATTTACAATTGATTGACGATTTCATCGAAACGAATATCGAAGTGAGAGGCATCATAAACAGATTGGCCATTCTTGATGATTAAGATTTGTGGGGATTCGTGTTCTACATCAAATTCTTGAGCAATTTTATTTGAAATAGGGCGAAGCCTGAGCAAATCAAGATAATATGGTTTTAAATCTTTGGCTTCTTCGTCTTTCCATGCACGTTCTAATCTTGATAAAGCCGTAGCACTAATTGAGCAAGTTGTACTGTGTTTCAGAATCATAACTGGCTGATTATATGATTCTTGCTTGATTACGTCTAACTGATTCTCTTCGGTAAGTTTATTCCAATTCATTAAATTACATTGTTTGTTTTTCTAATCAAACATATGAAGTTTAGGAAAGGTTTCGATTGATTTGCCTAATATAAAGCAAAATTGTTTGAAATGAGAAATAATATCTCATTTCAAACAATCAGCTATATCAATGAAAATTTTTAGATTAATGCTAATGCACGTTCTCTCTCTTTAATGTTTAGTTTGAAACCTTTAAGTGCTTCTTCTCGATTGAATTGCCCTTTGCGTTCTAAATCCTCCATGTATTCAGCAATATTGTTGAGCAGTTTCTCTGTTTCACTAATGTCTTGATACAAGCTAAGTGAAATTCTATATCCTGATTGAGCAACTGGCACCGCAGGTAATGTACAAGCACCCATGAGGAAACCTGAATCTCTGAAATGAGTTGAAAATTTATAGATATTTTCCATACTGCTTCCTGTTGCTAAATAAAACAAAGGAGAATGTGTATAGTTTGTTATGGGAAGGTTTAATTCTTTTGCTTTTTTCTTGAAGAAAACTATCAATTCATTCAATCGAGCTTGTCTTTCGTAAATTTCACTTGATAGATGGATATCTGCAATTTTTGAAGCAGCTAAAACTCCCATTAATGGGGTCGGAGAGGAGTAACGAATTGCTCCATTACAATTTTCGACAAAACTTTTGGTTGCTTTATCAGGAAATATTAGTGCCGATCCCATTGCACCAAAAGCTTTATTTAAAGAGGTAATTATATACAACTTAGGGTGTTTTTGAATCGAATGAAGTGCAAAACCTTTACCATTTTCTCCAATCCAACTCATTCCATGAGCATCGTCGATATAACAGTGGAATTTGTCATGCGTATTCAATAAAAGTTCAATATTCTTGAAAGGGGCAGTGTCACCATGCATCGAATAGACACTATCGGCTAAATACCAAACATTTTCGTGTGTTTCGCTAAGTGTTTTAATTCTTTTATCAAGAACCTCCATCTGGTTATGCTTGATCGTTTCTACATGTCCACCCTTAGCTTTTACAATATCGGCTGCCATTTTCACACTTTCATGCACAAATTGGTCTAAAATGATTGCATCATTCGAACTTATAACTGTTGGAATGTAAGCCATATTACCAGCCGAAGTGCTTGACGCTGTTATGACAGGTAGCCCGAAGATTTTCTCTAACTTTTCTTCTAATTCAATGGCATGTTCAAATGATAAATAAGTACTTGAAATAGCAATCTGGAGACCAAATCGCTGGATTCCTTCAATTGCTGCTTGCTTTACTCTTTCATCCATCTCAAATGCCAAATAGTTGCTGGTCAAAAAATTACTAATTTTTTTGCCATTAACAATAAATGAGCTTCCTGTTTGCTCATCATGAGAAGTTTTCATTCTGATGATTCCAATTTCTCGTGCCTTAGAAAATGTTTCATTGACAAAAGACATTTGAGGCGATAGTTTTTTCATGGTTTGTTGGGTTTTTATGATAATAAAAATATTTTATCAAAATGTGTGCCAAATAATTAAAAAAAATAGGAATGTTTCAATTAATATTATATACATTTGTTGTAAATGCTTTACAACAAATAATGCTTAAATTTTTATACATTATATCAATACTGCTTGTTATTTTTAATTCAATCAGTTTTTTATATGAACCGTCTGAAATTTATAAAATTTTAGGTCATATGCTTTTTATGCCTATAACTGGCTTAGTTTATGGCTTTTTGAGAGATTGGCAATTTGGTAAAATTGACCAAAGAATATTTTTGGTCTGCCTGATCGGATGTATTGGCGATGGAATTATTTTTTTCGTTTTGAATGAAAAAGGCGAGTTTTTGCAGTTGGTTTCTGCTTTTTTCGTGCATTTTATTTTTATAAATATTTTCAGAAATGAAGGGGCATATGTCTTTAATATAGCTAAAATAAATATTTTAAAGGTACTCGTTCCTGCGTTGATCGTTTTCTTTTTTTTCGGATTTGTTCTGTTACCAGTGCTTCCGAATGTATTATATTTTATGGTCATTTTTTATGCTATTGAAGTGGCTATTTTAGTAGTAATAGGGTATTTTAGACCCGTATCTGAAAATGAGTATTGGCTTGTTGCTGTCGGAGTGACGTTACTTTTATTGAAAGATATTTTGTATAGTTATTTCTTTTTTGTTTTTAAAAGTAATCAACATTTGTTGTATATACCATTTTATATATTTAATGCCTTAGCGTATTTCTTGATAATTTATGGTATCGCTATTAACCAAAATACAAATAGAGAAGTCCAGGAGAAGATTTCGATTAAATTAATACTCAATATCATACACTCATTATTCAAAAAAAAAATAAAATCTAATATTTTTGATTCGATATTCTTAAAGTAAGAAGAAACTATTGAAGGCGTTTGCTGAAAAGCACACGCTTTTTTTTGTGTTTTTTTAAGAAATACACTTGAAATTTGTACATTTTTGTTACCTTTATTGTTGAAAATATAAAAAATGCATTTTCTGCCAACAACCCTAAGATAAACCAAAGAAACTCCAAATTAATTGATGAGCCTTAATACTGATAACATCCGTCTTGTATTTGGACTAAAATTGAAACAACTGCGACTCGACAAAGGAATGTCACTAACTGAGCTGGCACAAAAGTCTGGTCTTTCGATGTCATATATAAATGAGATTGAGAAAGGTAAAAAATATCCAAAATCTGATAAAATAGTGGCTTTGGCCGAAGCAATGGGCGTTGATTATGATACGCTTGTTTCGCTGAAACTCAATAAAAAATTAGAACCTATTTCAGAACTCTTGCGGTCAAATTTTCTTACTGAATTACCTTTTGAAATATTTGGAATCTCACCTGCTGATTTGCTCGAACTTCTTTCTGATGCCCCAACCAAACTGAGTGCATTCATTAGTACAATTATCGAAATTGGGCGAAGTTACAATATGTCGGTTGAGCAGTTTTATTTTGCAGTACTTCGTTCGTACCAAGAAATGCACGATAATTATTTCCCCGAAATTGAAGCAGAAGTTGAAAATTTTCTGGCCGAGCACAAAATATCTCCCGAACAACAAGTTGACGAATATTTTCTGTCTAACCTACTAACTGATAAATATGGGTTTACAATAAAATATTTTGACGAGGAAGATTATCCTGATATTGTGAACATTCGTTCGGTATTTTTACCGAAAACCAATACTTTGCTTATCAACAAGCGAATTACATCTGACCAAAGAGCTTTTACTTTGGGGAGAGAATTAGGCTTTTTGTATATGAAAATCAAAGAACGCCCCTATACTTCTTCGTGGGTGGAGGTAAAATCATTTGATTCTGTACTCAATAATTTTAATGCCTCATATTTTGCGGGAGCGATTCTGATTCGTAAAGAAAAACTCATCGAAAAACTTGAAAAACTTTTCAATCAAGAAACTTGGAATGATAAAACTTTGGTAGAATTGGCTGATAATTTTCAAGCAACCCCTGAAACGCTCTATCACAGAATTAGTAATGTCTTACCAAAGTACTTTGGCATTGATGGAATTTTCTTCTTGCGTTTTGAATCGCCTTCTGGACATAAAGATTATCATTTGACCAAAGAAATGCACTTGGCAAAAAGGCATAATCCACACGAAACTCAAAAAGAACATTATTGTCGTCGTTGGATTTCGCTGAATATCTTAGATGATATGTCAGTTTTACAGCAAGCTAATAAATATAAAGAGCCTTTAGTTGGAGTACAAATTTCAAACTATGTTGATTCTGAAAATCAGTACTTTGTGATGTCGATGGCTCGTCCACTTAATATTATTTCGCACTTGAATATCAGTGTGACCATGGGTTTTGAGTTAAACGAGAACCTGAGGAGTAAGTTTAAGTTTTTAGCCGACCCAAAAATTCCTGTTAGAGAGGTGAATCAAACCTGTGAACGTTGTAGTTTATTTGATTGTAAAGAAAGAGTAGCTGCCCCTGTGATTTTACAGAAAAAACGCCAAGTCGAAAACATGAAGACCGCCTTAAAATCAATGGGGGCTTAGTCTTTCAGTTCAGAAATAATAAAAAACAATAATCTTACATACTAAATTTTACCGTTTTTAAGTTAAATAACCGAACCATACATTTCTCGACCTTATATGTTACAAACTGTTTTGCTTCAAGTTGACTCGACTGCCACGGCAGCAAGTGCGGAATCAATCAATTATTTAAGCCTTCTTCTCAAAGGTGGTGTTGTCATTTATCCAATCTTAATCTTATTATTTGTTACGATTTTCTTTATGATTGAGCGTTATTTGTTCATCAGAAGTGCATCAAACATTGATTTTGGTTTTTTGAGGTCATTGAAAGATAATATTTTGAGAGGAGATTTACGTACCGCAACGACTTTGTGTAAAAGTACAAACTTGCCTATTGCAAGAATCTTAGAAAAAGGTATTACTCGTATAGGTCGACCCGTGAAAGATATTGAAAGTGCGATGGAGATTCAAGCCAATTTGGAAGTTTCAAAAATGGAGAAAAATATGGGTTATTTGGGCCTTATTGCAGGGGTTGCTCCAATTTTAGGTTTTGTGGGTACAATCTTGGGTATTATTCGTATTTTTTATGATATTGGTACAACTGGAAATTTTACGATAGAAATTATTGCCAATGGTTTGTATGAAAAAATGATTTCTTCATGTTCGGGTTTGGTTGTAGGTTTGATTGCCTACATCGGTTATCATGGAATCAATATGATGATTGATAAATTTGGAATCCAGTTACAAGCTACGGTTATGGATTTTCTTGATACTTTGAATGAGCCTGTTCGTTAGTCCGTCGTTTATAGTTCAAATTAAACTATTTATGAGGATTATTAATAAGCATTTTTAAACAAAAATTATCGTCAGTCGTCTATCGACCATCGTCTAAAATATGAAATTAAAAAGACAAAGAAGATTTGTAGCTGAGGTATCTACATCATCGCTGAACGACATCATGTTTTTCTTATTGTTGTTCTTCTTGATTATATCTACGTTAGGAAATCCAAACGTAATAAAACTGTTACTTCCAAAATCTTCAAAATCGACCCATGATGTAAGTAAACAGCCTGTTTCGCTCACAATTACTAAAGATAAAGTATATTATATCAATTCAACACCAATTCCGTTTCCACAGTTAGAAGAGCGTTTAATGGCTGCAGTACAAGGAATGGAAGAGCCAACGGTTGTATTAAGAGCAGAAAGCTCGCTGACCGTGCAAGATTTAGTAGATGCGATGTCGCTCGGTGCAAAGTTGAAAATCAGAATGGTTTTGGCTACCGAATTGAATAAATAACAGTAGAGACGTTGCATTGCAACGTCTCTAAATATCAATTCAAATAAATTCCATCTTCTTCTATTCGTATAACCTTTTGGCGATATAAAGCACCAACCGCTTTTTTGAATGTCTTTTTGCTCATTTCGAGCTGATACATCACATAATTCGCATCGCTTTTATCTGTCACATCCAAAAAACCATTATTGGCTTTAAGTTTTTCCAGAATACGTTCGGCGTTTGGTTCTACGTTGGCGTAGCCTTGTTTTTGCAAACTTAAATCAACTCTGTTGTCGTCTCTTATGTTTTTTACAAAACCTTTGGTTCGAGTACCTATTTTTATTCGCTGAAAAATCTCATTTTCATAAATCAGACCTTTGTATTTATTATTGATAATGGCATTTAAGCCTAAATCAGTTTCTTCAAAAATCAAAAGATCAACTTCTTGACCAATTTGCAAATCAATGTTTTCTTTCTCGAAATAGCGATTTACTTTACAAGAAGCCACCAAACGGTCGGTTTCTTCATCTAAATAAAGATAAACAGCGTACCATCTACCTTCTTCCATTTTTTTGTTTTGCTCTCTGAATGGCACAAACAAATCTTTTTCGAGTCCCCAATCTAAAAAAGCACCAATCGCCGTAACCGATTTTACCTGCAAACAAGCAAATTGATTCAACTGAATTTTAGGTTCAAGATTAGTCGCAATAATTCTGTCTTCTGAATCTCGATAAACAAATACTTCGATATCATCGCCCACGATGGCATTTTCGGGAACGTATTTTTTAGGCAGAAGAACATCATTGCCTTCATCATCTCCCAAAAACATTCCAACGCCTGTACCACGAAGAATGCGTAATGTATTTTTTATACCTAAATGAAGCATCTTTTTTAATTAATAATTGATAATGGATAATTGAAAATTAAAAATTGAGAACTTCTAATTTATCATTCTCAATTTTTAATTTTCAATTAGTTTAAGCTAACTCCAGTTCGTCAACTCGTGTGCGAGTGTGGTCTAAGAAGTTTCTGATTCGGCCAGAAGCAGTTTCTAACTCTTCCGATGAGGCCAAAAATACGATTCTAAAATGGTCTGGTTTTATATAATTAAAGCCAGTTCCTGACACAACCAATACCTTTTGCTCACATAATAAATCAAAAGTAAATTGTTCATCATCTTTGAACGAGAATTTTCTTAAATCTATTTTCGGGAAAAGATATAATGCTCCTTTAGGTTTTACGCACGTAACTCCAGGAATATCAGTCATTTTATAGTGAATCAAGTCACGTTGTTTGCACAAACGCCCGTTAGGAGCAACTAAATCATTGATACTTTGATAACCTCCAAGAGCAGTCTGAATCGCATACTGGGCAGGCACATTGGCACAAAGACGTAAGCTTGCCAAAAGAGTAAAACCTTCAACAAAAGATTTTGCCCGATGAGTTGCTCCGCTCAAAATAACCCAACCTCCACGGAAGCCAGTCGCACGATAATTTTTTGATAAACCACCGTAAGTCATCACAAATACATCATCGCTCAATGAAGCCATTGGAATGTGTTTTGCTCCATCAAAAAGGATTTTATCATAAATTTCATCAGCAAATACTATCAAATTATGCTCTGCGGCAATTTTTATGATTCCTTCTAAAATATCTTTATCGTAAACTGCCCCAGTTGGATTATTGGGGTTGATAACTACGATACCTTTGGTTTTACGAGTAATTTTGCGACGGATATCATCTAAATCTGGGTTCCAGTCAGATTCTTCATCACAGATATAATGCACTGGTTTTCCGCCAGAAAGTGCCACAGAGGTTGTCCAAAGTGGATAATCAGGAGATGGAATCAAAATTTCGTCTCCATCGTTCAAGAGAGCTTGCATTGTCATTACAATTAGCTCACTCACGCCATTCCCAATAAAAATATCATCAATCGTAACCCCATGAATGCCAATCTGCTGGGTATAGTGCATAATGGCTTTGCGGGCAGCAAAAATACCCAAATGGTGTACATATCCCTGTGCGTTGCGGATATTCATAATCATATCATGCACAATTTCGTCGGGTACATCAAAACCAAACGGGGCGGGATTACCAATATTGAGATTGATGATTTTTTGTCCCATTGCTTCGAGTTGCTGGGCTTTCTCGAAAACTGGGCCACGAATGGCATAACTCAAATTATTGAGACGATTGCTTTTATTGATATTGTTTTGCATCTTCAAAAAGAATAATTTCTACGCAAAATTAGTCAAAAATCATGCGTTATTTTTCTTTTAAGAAATAAAAAAGGTCAATTTACTGAGAAATTGACCTTTTAGCGTTTTTAAGGAAGACTTCGCTCGAAGCGAAGTCTTCCTTTTTAATAAACTTTTACTAATTATCCGCCTTTTCGTTGAGTTTTTCAAGAAGCATTTTATTAAAATTTGCTTCGGTACGTTTGAGTTCAGAAAACTGTCGAGGGGTAATTGTCCGAAGGATTTTGTTCATATATTCTTCTTCTAAATCAAGCTCTTTTCTGCGAAGAGAGATTACTTGTTTTTGAGCTGAAAGAATTTTATCGTCAGTTGCGGCCAACGAGACTGCATCTTCCATTGTTCGTCGAATACTCTTTTTAAGCTCAATTTTTTTGTTTTCGTACTCATTATAAACCGCCCAAAATTGTGGAGCTTGCTCTGGCGTAAGATTTAAGCGTTCGGTAATCATTCCAATTTTGGCCGAATGGATTTTTTGCAATCGCCCACCACCGCTGCCACCTTGACGGTTTTGTGCAATTGATATTATCGGAATTAGCAGCAGTATAAAAATTGTTTTTTTCATTGTATTTAAGGTCTGACTGTGCATCTGACCAGTTTATGGTAATCGAAAACTATTTTTGGGTCAGACATACAGTCAGACCTTTGTGTTAAATATCTTCTTCTAAATCCTGATTTTCGAGATGTTCTAAGATATCTTGTTTGTTGATATTCAGGCCATCTAAAACTTTATTATCAGTTGCTTTTGTTGAGTTTTGAGGAGTTTCGGTGGCTGATTCGTATTCAAGATAACTTAAATCCTGAGTTTCAAGATAAGTTTCTATCTCTTCATTACTTACTTTTTCTAAGGCGAGTTCGGTTTTGTCTTTGGTAAATTGCGGGATGCCAACCCATAAACCTACAATCAATACCACACTTGCTGCTGCCGACCATTTAATTTGTGGTGTTTTCCACCAATTCACTTTAATAGTTTTGCCTGATTTTGGTGCAATATGTGACAGGGTTTTCTCGCTTAGACCTTCAAAATACCCCTCTGGAGCTCTAAAAATATTTGTTTTTCCAAATCGCTCTATGTTAGTATTGAGTTCAAGTTCTTGAAAATAGTTGTCTGGAACTTTGAAAATATTTACTCTTTCGAGTCTTTCTAAATCAATGTTTTTCTTTTCGATTTGCTCAATTCTTCCCATAATCTTGGCTGAAAGTCCTTCAAAATAGCCTTCAGGCATCGAAAATGGCGTTTGTTTTTTTGAGTTAAAGCTTGTAGTAGATTCAGAAGTTTGTTTTAAAATAGACAAGGTGAGTTCATCAAAGTAATGATTAGGTACTTTGAAAACATTGAATTTATCTATTTTATCAAGTGAAATCATGCTGTTTGTGCTTCAAAAATTTGTCAGAACGATATTTTGACAAACATATTTTAAAAAGGTTTAATTTTTTTCTCAGAAACTTGCTTCTTGAGCGTTCAAGTTTTCCTCAATTTTTTTGACAGCTAAATGATAAGAAGCTTTCAATGCTCCAACTGAAGTACCTGTTATTTCAGAAATCTCTTCGTACTTCATATCATCATAATACTTCATATTAAACACAAGTCGTTGTTTATCAGGTAGTTGTAAAAGAGCCTTCTGTAATTTTATTTGAATTTCATCGCCCGAAATATAATCTTGACTTATTGAACTTTCGAGTGTATTGAGCAAATCAAGACTATCGTCGTTTTCAAGCGGAACGTGATTTTGACGACGTTTTTTCTGTAAAAAATTTAAACTTTCGTTGGTTGCAATTCTATAAATCCATGTATAGAGTTGAGAGTCAGACCTGAAATTCTGCAAACCTTGCCAAACTTTGATGAAAGTTTCCTGCACAACATCATCGGCGTCGTCGTGGTCAATAACCATTTTACGGATATGCCAATAGATTTTCTGCTGATATTTTTTTATCAGTTGACTAAAAGCATTGTGCCGTTTAAACTCATCTTGAAATTGTAATAGCAGTTCCGAATCGGATATCATACAAAAAATATTTTCTGTGTTGTAGGTTTGACTATTAAACTCAAATAAAGTTTAATTTCATATTCAAATTAATAGCAAAAGTGCTGATTACGAAATATTTGTAACCAGCACTTTCTATTTGAAACTTATATTTTATCCTTTTCTCGCAATCACTTTCAATGCTTTCTCTACGATTGAGGCAGCATTCAAACCGTATTTTTCCATCAATTGAGCAGGTGTTCCTGACTCTCCGAATGAATTATCTACCGCTACGTATTCTTGTGGAGCTAAGAAGTTTTTCGCTAAAGTCTGAGCAATTGCATCGCCCAAACCACCATTCATTTGGTGTTCTTCGCACGAAACCACGCATTTAGTTTTACGAACCGATTTTAAAATCGCTTTTTCGTCTAAAGGCTTAATCGTGTGGATATTAATGATTTCTGCACTGATGCCTTTTGCTTCCAAAATCTCACAAGCTTGGATAGCCTCCCAAACTAAATGACCTGTTGCAAAGATACTTACATCTTTACCTTCCGAAACCATCCATGCTTTTCCGATTTCAAACTTTTGGTCAGGTGCAGTGAAAACAGGCACAACTGGACGACCAAAACGTAAGTAAACTGGGCCTTCGTGTTCGGCAGCAGCAATAGTTGCTGCTTTTGTTTGGTTAAAATCACAAGGATTAATAACTGTCATGTTTGGCAACGAACGCATCATGGCCAAATCTTCTAAGATTTGGTGAGTTGCACCATCTTCGCCTAATGTAAGACCAGCGTGTGAAACAGCAATCTTAACATTTTTGTCAGAATAAGCAACTGACTGACGGATTTGGTCATACACACGGCTCGAACCAAAGTTAGCGAAAGTTGTAGCAAACGGAATTTTTCCGCCGATGGTCAAACCAGCTGCTACACCTATCATGTTTGCCTCAGCGATACCACACTGGATAAAACGCTCAGGGTTTTCTTTGATAAAAGTATCAATTTTCAATGAACCCACTAAGTCGGCACAGAGTGTCACGACATTAGGATTTGTGCGACCAAGCTCGGTCATGCCCGCTCCGAATCCAGAGCGTGTATCTTTTTTCTCGGTAAATGGATATTTTGTCATTTTTATAATATCGTTTTTCAAACAATCAATAATGAATGTTTGATTGAAGAGGTTTTCTTGAATAACTAAAATTGTATTGATTTGGCTTAATAATCTCCCAAAGTCTCAGGCAATTGAGCCAAAGCTGCGGCCAATTGCTCGTCGTTTGGAGCTGTACCGTGCCATTTGTGAGTTCCCATCATGAAGTCAACGCCAGCACCCATTTCGGTTCTCAACAAAATCATTACTGGTTGACCTTTGCCCAATAAACGTTTTGCTTTACGCAAACCCGCTACTACTTGCTCCATATCATTACCGTCTTTGATTTCCATAACATTCCAACCGAATGCCTTGTATTTAGCTTTCAAATCACGGTTCGACATTACTTTTTCAGTCGGGCCATCAATTTGTTGTCCGTTCAAGTCGATGATTCCAACTAAGTTATCAAGTTTGTGGTGTGGAGCGGCTTGTGCTGCTTCCCAAACTTGTCCTTCTTGTTGTTCGCCATCGCCCATTAAGCAATAAACTGTTGTTTTTTCGCCATTCAAACGCTTCGCCAATGCTGCACCAATTGCTACTGACAAGCCTTGTCCGAGTGAACCAGACGCAATACGGATACCTGGAAGATGCTCATGCGTTGTTGGGTGACCTTGTAAACGAGAATCTAATTTACGGAAAGTAGCCAACTCTGTTTTGTCGAAATAGCCTCTGTGAGCTAAAACGCTATAAAAAACAGGAGAGATATGACCATTTGAAAGGAAAAATAAATCTTCGTTGGTGGCATCCATATTAAAAGTCAGGAATCCACCTTTACCTTTACGGTTGTTGATTTTCATTTGTTGGAAATAAAGTCCAACAATCACATCAGTACAACCTAATGAACCACCTGGGTGACCTGATTGACAGCCATGAACCATTCTAACGATGTCTCGACGTACTTGCGAAGCGATGTCTTGTAATTCTTTGGTTTGCATTTACAAATAATTATTAAGTGTCAAATATACAATTAATACAAAAGTAATAAAAAAATATAAAAAAGGAATGTTTTACTTAGTATTATGCAAAAGTACGGAATACATCTTGCTTTAAAAACACAAAAACCTCGCTTTCGTGAGGTTTTTGCTAAAATCTATATTATTTGTACAAAAAAGTATCAGAATAAAATTATCCTAAAATCTGTTCGGCGTGGTTTTTAGTATCTACTTTCTGAATGATTTCTTCGATAATACCTTTTTCGTCGATAACGAAAGTTGTACGAACAATTCCCATGTAAGTTCGGCCATACATTGATTTTTCTGCCCAAACACCGTAATCATTTACGATTTTTTGGTCGGTATCGGCCAGTAAATCAAAAGGTAATTCGTATTTTTTAATAAATTTTTGGTGTGATTTTTCATCGTCAACGCTTACACCCAAGACTACGTAGCCCTTAGCTAAAAGTGCTTCATAATTATCTCGAAGACTGCAAGCCTGTGCCGTGCAACCTGGTGTTGAATCTTTTGGATAGAAATAAAGTATTACTTTTTTGCCAAGAAAATCTGACAAATTAACGACGTTTCCGCTTTGATTTTTTGCTTGAATTTTTGGAGCTTGACTTCCTACTTTTAGAGACATTTTTCTTGCTTTTAGAGGTTTTCTTAGATGATTTCTTAGTAATTTTCTTTACTGCTCTTTGGGTCGCTATGTATTCGTTAATATTAACTTCATAAACTGCCAAATTACCCACATTATCTGTTACTTCTAACTTCAAATCACCATTAAATGTTTCTGATTCATCAAGCTTTATTGACCAAATTCGGTTTGACTTATACTCATAATCCATCAGAACCCAGCGACCATTTACGAAGCAATTAAAGTTTTTTATGCCCGAAAGCCCGTCTGAAATTGTAAAACGTAACTCAGTAGAATCAATTCTTACGGGGCGAATACTTGGTGCTTCATTGTCAGTAATGACTTGAAAATCGCCTAATTCTTTGGTCTTAAACTGAATCTGATTGCCCAACCATGTTCCGCCCAAATATTTTCGTCCATCGTTTACATAATAGACACTTGCTTTAGGAGAAATGGCCACGCCCGAAGGAGTCCAATTTATAGTCATAAAATCTTTTAGCGGAATTTTCTCAGTATTTATCGAAAGACGATTGCCATTTAGGGTAGTTTTCAAATAAAGCGTGTCGTAAAGAGCATCGACAAAGTCGATATTGAGATTTGGCTCAGCATAATATTGTCCTTTCTGTGGTAAAACTTCCTGCTTGATATTTAGTCTCTCAGAGCTATTTTCTACTTGAATAAAATCAGCAATACCTTTGTTCAAATCATGCAAATAAACCGACTCGGCACCTCGTCGATAAGCTAAAGGAACAGCCGTAGGAATTCCTTTGTATTGTAAAACTGCGGTAGGTGATTTTGCATTTTTTGCTCTAATAGCCAATGTATTTTCGGTAATAGAAGTAGAGATATTGCCAGAAAAGTTACTCTCCTGAGCCAGTTCTTCCGCAAAAACTTCATTTGGTTGATCGCCTTGAATAGAGAAGTTCATGGTTGTTGCATTGCCATAGGTATCTTTCACTTCTATCGAAATCTGATGGATCTCTTTGTCTTTAATAACAATTTTACCTTGATTTTGGTCAGTTTCGTAAATAGAAAGGCGATTTCCATCGGAGACATAACATTTTTGAATTCTTACTCCATTGCTTTCTGCAATGTCATAATCAATATGTACGTTGATATCTTTTGATATATCAAAAGGCATTTTTTCAAGACTTAGTTTATAACTTATATTACCATCAATTTTTACCTCAACATCAGTCACACCCAAACGAAAAGGAGATGTTTGACTTCTGTCATAGGTATTGAGTTCGAGCCCGATTGTACCATGAGCTTTAATGACGGCGGGGATGCTATAATTACCATTCGAAGTACGAGTTGGAGCAATAGAAACTCTGCCGAATTCGCCATTTACACGTGAGTATGCATTGAGAGTTTTCAAGATAACTCGCTCAATAACAGGTGCTTGTGAATCCTGAATTTCCCAAAAACCAAACTTTAATGGATTGATGGCATTTTCGGCTTCATCACGAATTTCGAAGTGAAGGTGCGGCCCACCTGATGCTCCAGTATTACCACCAATTGCCACGATTTCACCTTTGCTGACAGGTAAATCTTTAGGGGAAGGTGAAAGCTCAATATCCCAAACTTGTTGGTTATATTCTTTTTGACGAACATACTGCTCTATGCGAGCATTGAAGTTTTTTAAGTGTCCATAAACAGTGGTGTAGCCGTTGGGGTGCGTGATATAAATTACATTTCCATAACCGCCACGCATGACTCTGATTTTTGAAACGTAACCTTCTGCTGCGGCATAAACTTGATACCCTTCAACACCTCCCGTACGAATATCAATTCCTGCATGAAAGTGATTGGTTCGCAAATCTCCAAAACCGCCAGATAGAGATGCTTGCTGGCCAGGTTGTATTGGAAACATGAAATAGCCTTTTGGATACTCTTTGTTTTGTGCTGCTTTTCTTCGCTGGGCAAAAGCCCTGTTGGAAGAAGTATCAGATACTAAATATGTAACGAGCAAAAGTGTGCTTAGAATGCGTGTAATAATCATAAGTACCCCTAACCCCTAAAGGGGGATTTTTTTGTATAAATATTTTATTTATTTTCCATCGTTTATAACAACTTACTTTACCTCAAATTCCAACATTTTTTCTCCCTCAATATAGGCTGTTAGCGTGTCGCCTACTTTTACTGCTGCTACGCCCGCAGGTGTTCCCGTAAAAATAATATCTCCAGTTTTTAATGTAAAATACTTTGAGATAAAAGCAATAATGGTATCAATCGGGTAGAGCATCATCGATGTATTTCCTTCTTGACGTAGGTCCCCGTTTACATCTAAATGAAAATTGAGATTTGTTAAGTCAGTGTATTTTGCTTTTGGAACAAAGCCAGAAATAGGAGCAGAGCCATTGAAACCTTTAGCCAAATCCCATGGTAAACCTTTAGCTTTAAGTTTTGATTGTATATCACGGGCAGTAAAATCAATACCGATTCCGATTTCTTCGTAATATTTATGGGCAAATTTTTCCTCAATGTTTTTTCCCATTTTGCTGATTTTTACAATAATCTCAACCTCGTGATGAATATCTTGTGAAAAATCAGGATGATAAAATGGCTCATTATCTTTCAAAATAGCCGTTTCTGGTTTTGTAAAAATAACGGGTTCGTCGGGGCGTTCGTTATTGAGTTCTTTGATATGTTCGGCGTAGTTTCGGCCAATAGCGATAATTTTCATGAAAAATATTCTAAAATTTGAAGAAAAAAAATTCGGATGAATTGACAATATTTGCACGTCAGTAGATCAATTCTGTTTACAAAAATAGGCAATAAATCGTTTGTAAGCATCCTTTATCTGGCATAATTTTTTAAGTTTTCTCAAAAATAACTGTTCAAAATTGTAATATTTGAAACAAAAAATCGTCGTAAAAGTAAATTTTAATAATAGAAAAATAATGAAAACATTTTTTAAATCTTCGATTGCTGCAATCGGTTTAGTAATAATTATTTGGGCGTGCCAGCGAGTTCCACTTACTGGTCGTAAACAATTTGTTGGATTAGTTTCTAACGAACAAATGATGGCAATGAGTTTTACGGAGTATAAAGGTTTTATGGACACATCAAAGGTTGTGTCATCGAATGTGAAAGATGCTGAAATGATTGCTCGTGTGGGCGGAAGAATCAAAACTGCCGTTGAAAACTATTTGATTCAAAATAATTATAGCCAAGTTATAGATGGTTATCAATGGGAGTTTAAGTTGGTTCAAAACAAAGAATTAAATGCATGGTGTATGCCAGGTGGAAAAGTTTGTTTTTATACTGGTATTTTGCCCATTTGCAAAGATGAAGCCGGTGTAGCAGTAGTCATGGGACACGAAATTGCACACGCAATTGCCAGCCACGGACGTGAGCGTATGAGCCAAGCAATGGCTGCTCAAGGAATAACACAAATTGGTGCGGTCGGTGCAGGAGTTGCTACTGGTAATCAACAAGTAATGGAAGTGGCGGCTCAAGTATTAGGGATTGGTTCGCAGCTTGGCTATGTTTTGCCAAATAGCCGTAACCAAGAATCAGAGGCAGACAAATTAGGCTTAATTTTTATGGCTATGGCTGGTTATAATCCACAAAATGCCGTAGAGTTTTGGAAAAGAATGGCAGAGGCGGGAGCAAAGTCTCAGAAACCACCAAAGCTACTTTCAACTCACCCTGCCGACGAAACTCGCATTGCTGATTTACAAAAGCAAATGCCACAAGCACAAAAATATTATCAAGCTTATGCTGGAAAATAATGTATGATTGAAATAAAAGAAATAGATGCATCGGAAACTTGGCCACTTCGACACAAAGTAATGTGGCCAAGTAAACCTTTAGATTTTGTAGTCCTTCCGAATGATGATGAAGGACTACACTTTGGGTTATTTGAAAAGGAACTACTCGTTTCTGTTATTTCTTTATTTATTAATGGTCAAGAAGGGCAATTCAGGAAATTCGCCACTGATGATTATTATCAAGGAAAAGGGTATGGCACAAAACTTCTTAATTACCTAATTGGAGAAGCCAGAAAGCAAAATATTAAATCCTTGAAGTGTAATGCTCGAATAACTGCTATAGAATTTTATCAACGTTTTGGAATGAAAGTTGCTTCGGAGAGTATCAGAAAAAACGGTAAAGATTACGTAATAATGGAGCTTGATTTTGAGTAATAATGTATCTTTTATAAAAAAAACAAAACTATGCTCGAATCCTTGATTAGACTTTACGACCGTGATTTAAGAAAATTGAGAAGTGAAATAGAGGCTTATAAAAATGAGGATGACTTATGGCAAGTTAAATCCGAAATCAATAATTCGGCGGGTAATCTTTGTTTGCACTTAATTGGAAATTTAAATCATTACATAGGGCATCAGTTGGGTGGTACTGATTATGTAAGAAATAGGCCATTAGAGTTTTCAGATAAAAATATACCTAAAGCTATTTTAATTGAAAAAATAGAAGCAACCCGAATACTACTTCAAGAAATTTTACCCAGCATTTCTACCGAGACTTTAACTCAAAATCATACGACAGAATTTCATGGTGGCAATGATACCAATGAGTTTTTTTTGATACATCTACTTTCTCATCTCAATTATCATCTTGGACAGATCAATTATCATCGGAGACTCGTAAGAAAAACAAAGTCTTCCCTTTAAGGGAAGACTTTGTTTTTCTTTTATCTACCAAAATCATCTTGTACTCTTACAATATCATCTTCGTCTGATGGATTTTCTGGGTCGGTATGTTGCCAAATTTCGGCAATAATTCCCCAGCCATCAAGACCAATCAAGCGATGTCTTTCGCCTTGTTTTAAGTTAATAATTGTGCCAAGCGGTAACGTTTGGAGTTCGTTCTCTTCATCAGTTTCGCTGGTCACAACTCCCGCTGTTCCACCCACAACTTTCCAAATTTCAGCTCTACGGAAATGGTACTGCCACGAAAGACGTTTTTGCGGAGCAACCACCAAGATTTTCGGGCTAAGTTTACGTCCAATTCCAAAGTCATTTACCGATAAATGTGGAAAATAAGTTTCGATGAACTGAGGTGCTTGCGACTCGTCAAGTACAAAAAAGCCACCCCACGGACGGCTTTGGTCTTGTTTGTCAATGTTGAATCCTAAATCAGTGATTACTTTTTCAACTGCTTCAAAGACTGCTGTTTTTTCTGTTTCGGCCGAAAAATTCATGAGAATGTGTATGAATGACGTATTAATGAATTAATTTTGTGAGCAAAAATAGTATTTTGTTTGATAATTCCTTGAAATTTTGCCGATTTCCTAAGAAAATATAGTCTTTTGTTGATTTTATGTTAAACTTCGACGTTTATCATTCATAAAGTTCAATAATAGATATGTGAGAATGATTATGATAAAAGTTGAAAAAATAGACACCTTTACGGGGCATCGAGATTGTGTATATACCTTAGAAAAATCTGATGAGGCTCATCGTTTTTTTTCGGCAGCGGGCGATGGATTTATCGTCAGATGGAATTTGCAGAAGCCAGATGTAGGTGAAATGATTGCTAAAGTTGCCCATTCGGTTTATGCAATGGCATATCGACCCAACGAAAATCATCTCTGGATTGTCGAAAACTTTGAAGGTATTCATGTCATAGATATTGATACCAAACAAGAGATTCATTCGTTAAAATTAGCAGCAACTAATTATTTCGATATTAAGATTTATAAAAACTTAGCGTACATTGCGGGTGGTGATGGCGTTATATCTATTATTGAAACCGATACATTAAACTTTGTTAAGCAAATAAAAGCGTCCGAAATGAGTGTTCGATGTTTATCAATTAATCCTGTTGAGAGAGAGTTTGCAGCAGGATTTAGTGATAATACCATCAAGATTTTTGATTTGCAGACTTTTCAGCTCAAAAAAGTTATTGAAGCTCACCAAAATTCAGTTTTTGCCCTAAAATATTCACCAGATTTCAAATATTTGCTTTCAGGAAGTCGAGATGCTCGTCTGAAAATTTGGGATGTTGAAAAAAGTTATCTCTTAGAAAAAGAAATTGTAGCTCATACTTTTGCTATTAATAATATTGATTATAGCCCTGACTATAAGTATTTTGCCACTTGTAGTATGGACAAATCATTGAAGATTTGGGATGCTGAAAGTTTTAAATTATTAAAGGTAATCGACCGTGCCAGACACGCAGGACATGGCACATCGGTTAATAAATTACTTTGGACTCAATACGACAATCAGCTTGTATCAGCCAGTGATGATCGTACCATTTCGGTTTGGAAACTGGCCTTTTGAAATGATGGAATGGCATCGTTTTTGAATAAATGTATTAAATTTTTAATATTAAACATACTTTTTTTGTTACTTTTGCTGATTAACTTATATTTAACAAATTTTTGATTGAAAATATCTTTTTGAGTATTTCAGCAATCAAAAAGAGCAAAAATCTATTGCTCCGCCATCAGAAAACGTTTCAGAATTCCCTAAAACATTTTTAACAATGAAGATTACCCCCCTCGAAATACGCCAACATGAATTCGAAAAAACTTTTAGAGGCTATAATATCGAAGAAGTCGACAGTTTTTTAACTAATCTTTCCCAAGAATGGGAGCGTGTGCTTAATGAAAGCAAAATGCTCAGAATGCAACTCGAAATAGCTGAAAAAGAAGCAAATAAGTTGCGAGAAATTGAAATGACGCTTTTCAAAACCTTAAAAACTGCCGAAGATACCAGCACAATGATTACTGAACAGGCAAATCAACAGGCTGATAAGCATCTTCAAGAGGCAAAATTACAGGGTGAAAAGTTGTTGATGGATGCTCAACAAAAAGCTAATGGTATAGTTAGACAAGCGGAGGATAGAGCGAGGTATATTAAAGATGAGGTTTTGGGTGATGTAAAAGTATTAGAAAGAGATTTCCGTGCGATGGACCACTACAAAACTAATCTTTTGGTGCAGATGCGTAGCCTTTCGACGGCAACTCTCGAACACGTACAACGCTTTGAAGATAAATTTGATAAAGAGGGAGTTGAAGCGAAGTTTAAAGAGGCTACGTCGATGCTCACCGAAGTTAATGAAACAGTAGTTAAGGAAATAGTTGCACCAATTGAGGAAGTCAAAGTTAATGAGATTGAAAACATTAAACTTGAAGCATTAGTTGAAGAAGAGGTAGTTGCGGATATCCCAAGTATTATACCGGAAACCCTTGAAATTACAGATCCAGTAATTGATCAAGTAACTCCAATAGAAGAAACAGTTGCAGAAGTAGATTCAATTGAAGAAATAATCGAGGAAGCAGTAGCAGAATTACCGATAATTGAGCCAGAACCATTGACTGAAACGATGGAAGAGCCTATCGAGGAGCAGGTTGTGACCACCACAATCTTATCTTCATCGGTCAATAGTTATGTAGAACCTCAAGCAGTCGTTGAACAAGAATATATAAGTAAAAACAATACTCCAAAAGCTGATGAATTAGAAATAATAGAAGGTATTGGTCCAAAAATAGCGATGTTGCTTTACGATTCTGGAATCTTTACTTTTCGTGATTTAGCCACGACACCTGTTTATAAAATCCAAGAAATTTTAGAGCAAGCTGGACCACAATTTGCCCGCCACGACCCAAGTACTTGGACGCAACAAGCCAAACTTGCTGCCGAGGGCCGTTGGAATGACTTGGAAGCATTGAAATTCTATTTAGTTGGTGGACGTGAACCTAAGAAAGATGAGGTTGAGGAAGTAGCTGATGTTAATTCCGAAATACAAACACCTGCACCTGTCGAAGTTGTTTCAGCTATAGATGAAATAATTGCTGCACCTGAGCCAATTGTTGTAGAGAAGCCAGTGGCTGTTGCTCCAATTGTAGAAGAAGTCAAAGAGAATATTTCATCATTTACGGCTGCCCCAGTTGAGAATAATCTTGATTCGATTACTGAAGAAATGCTTGAAAAAGTAAATAAAGTAAAGGCGGCTATCAGAAAAGCAATGGTTGAAAAAAATGATGTTCCTGTGAAGGATAACACTCCATTACCAACCTTAAATGATATAATTTCAAAAAATGAGAGTACTTCAAACAGTTCATTTTTTGATAATTTATAATTGGTAGATATTTACTGAGAAGGTTCAAGTAATTGCTTGAACCTTTTTTTGTTTCATTTTTGTTAAAAACTGTACTGTTGGTAAAAAATTAATCTCCAACTATCAATCATTAAATATTTTATGGGAATTATCTCGCTCGAAGGTCTTGAGTTTTTTGCTTATCATGGGTATTATGATGAAGAACAAAAAATTGGTAGTAAATTTTCAATTGATATTGCAATTACGGCCGATTTGAGCCGTGCTGCACAAGAAGATAAATTGAAATTGACTGTAAATTATGAAGATGTATATAAAATTGTAGCCGATGTTATGAATGAAAAACATCGGCTACTGGAACACATTGCTTATAAAATCATTGAAGCTATTAAATCGCAATTTCCTCATGTTGAGGCTGTTACGGTTAATGTTTCCAAATTCAATCCGCCACTTGGGGGTATTTGCCATCGCTCGAAAGTTACGATTTCAGTACCTTAATTTGGTTGAGGAGTTGCAAGTTTAGAAGGCTTCCATTGATTGTTTCGTATATTGACATCTGGCAATTTATTGTCAGGGTCAATTATGATTGATTCAATAGCTGATTTTGAATCATGTCTGAAACTCCATGTACTGCCACGCTGCCATATTTCAAAAGGTAACTGCACACGTTTTTTTGTGCCGTTAGTTTCTTTGATTTCGAGCGTGACTGGCATTGGCATTTTTTCCAAATTCTCAATCGTAATCACTGAACCCTTAGTGGCATCTTGCTGCACATAAGTTACGTCTTTTACTGCTTGGTCAATTTTCCAATCATTCAAGTACCAACCTTTCCAAAACCAACCTAAATCTTCACCTGCAGCATCTTCCATTGTTCGGAAGAAATCAAGAGGAGTAGGGTGCTTGAAAGCCCAACGATTAACGTATTCTTTAAAAGCATAATCGAAACGTTTTTCACCTAAAATTAATTCACGAAGCATCGTAAGGCCATAGCCTGGTTTCATGTAAGCCGCAATTCCCAAATTATTATCTTGAATTACATCAGGAATATTTGCAATCGGGTCACGGTCATAATAATAGGGAGTCATTTGTCGAACATTTTCTGGACTGTAATATTCACCATTATTAAAGTTTTTGGTTGAAAGACTATTAATAAAAGTATTGAAACCTTCATCCATCCATGCATATTTACGCTCATTACTTCCCACAATCATAGGGAACCAGTTATGCCCGAATTCATGGTCGGTTACGCCCCAGAGGCTTTCGGTTTTGTCTCTGTAATCACAGAAAACGATCCCTGGATACTCCATTCCTCCAACAACTCCAGCCACATTTACGGCACTTGGGTAGCTGTATTCGTAAACATATTTTGAATAAAACTCAATACAACCCTTTACATATTCCGACGAACGTCCCCAAGCATCATTTCCATTGCTTTCTTTTGGGTAAACCGATTGTGCTAAAGATGTTTTGCCACTTGGAAGGTTAATTTTACAAGCATCCCAAATATATGCTTTTGAACTTGCCCAAGCTATATCACGGGCTTGTTTACATTTAAATTTCCAAGTAAGTGTTCCGTTTGTGCGTGGACGTGACTTTGCATCAGTAACTTCTTCGGCACTTCTGATGATTACAGTTTTATCACTATTTTTTGCTTCATTTAAGCGTCTGATTTGCTCGGTTGTCAATACTTCATTCGGATTCATTAATTCTCCTGAACCAACTACAATATGATTATACGGAACTGTTATATTATATTCAAAATCTCCATATTCTAAATAGAACTCTCCTGCACCCAGATACGGTAAGGTATTCCATCCTTCTACATCATCATACACCGCCATCCTTGGATACCACTGAGCTACTTCGTAGATAATTCCCTCTTGGGTCTCTTGTTTTCCCATGCGGTCGGAGCCATAACGTGGAATTTTAAAAGAATACGAAATTTTGATTTTTACCTCTTCGTTAGTTAGCATGGGTTCTGACAAACGAATTTGCATTCGGGTATCATCAGTCAAATGTTCGGCATAGACGGAACGGGTAAAGACTTTTTTCCCAGTTTGAGAAGTTTTTTCTACACTTACGAACTGAACAGTATAGCCACCATCGAAACCTGTATTTCCGAAACGTCCACCTGCAATTGTAGTGGTTTTTCCCCCTCTTGATTCATTATTAAATTGGTTTTGGTCAAGTTGAAGCCATAAAAATGGTAATTTGTCGGGACTATTATTTTTATAAGTTATCTCAACATCTCCTGACAAAGTATTCGCTTCTTCGTCGAGTTTGATATTGATTTTATAATCGGCCTTATTTTGCCAATACATTGGTCCTGGTGCACCTGTCCCACTACGATACGCTGTTCCTGGCATGAAGTTAAAGAGCGGATTAAAGGCATCACGGTGGTCATACTTTGATGTTGTGGGTGTTTGAGCCGCTATTTGTTGAAAAATGGCTAAAGCACAAACCAGCAATATTTTATTGATTTTCATGAGTTTGAATGAATAATTTATATAATAAAGATGAAATATAAGCTAATTATCGTGTACTTGCCCTTTCAAAACGGTAAAGTAATAAATTTCGTTTGTAAAGAGATAGTATTATTTTAGAAAAGTTGCAATTAGCGGCTTTATTAGTTTCCATTAAAATTATGATTTTATTTGATTTGCAAGTAACTTTATAATCATAAACAAGTCTAATAGTTTACAGGTATTTTTTTTTGATTTTATAGGCTCAAACAATAATTTTATGAGATTTTAGCTTGCCAAAAGGTATTTTTTTCATAAATTGGCACAAAATTTTAATATATACTATTTCTGTAAACTTAATTTAGAACCTGATTGGAGCATTTTTCAAACAGAAATCTTAACAATTAACCAAAATGAAGTCTAAACTAATTTCCGTGCTAACTTTAGCAATACTTTTACCTTTTGTAGGGTTTGCTCAGCAACTTAATTCAAAATGTAATTTACTTCCCTACTCAATCTTTAAAGCAGCATCGGATAAATCACCCGTCGTATTAAAGGTACTTGGTACAAGTCCACAATTTGGTGAAATTCCTAAGCATACGGGTGTATCTGCTTATAATCATTTAAAGTCTGTTTATAAAAAGAATACCAAAAATAGTAGAGCTGAAATTGATGACTTGTTACAAGCATTAGGTTATACTGGCTTCAATGACCCAGCTTTTACAAGTAAAAGTTTAATTCCAGAAACTCTTCCTGCTGGAACAATCGGTTGGATGGGTGCATATTCTCGTGGACACAAATACGCATGGTCAACATTAGGAAATGCTTTCCCAACTTTCAAAGTTTATGCTAAAGGCGGTGATTGTTTCCTTTATATCATGAAAAAATGTGGAAATGCTTTCTATCCACCAGCACCTAATTGCCCAGTTAGCCCTTGCCCATGCCCAGAAGGCTATACTTGTAATAGCCAAGGATGTTGTGAGAAGACTCCTATCGTAAATTTTTGTAAAACACAAACAATCAATATTACTGGTACAGGACAAGTAAGTAGTGGTGATGTGATGACAACCAGTAAAACAATGGAAATTGTGGCTGTCAACTCAACTTCTGGTAGCACAAAAGGTTTACTTTTAGGTTCATATCCAGTTTCAGTTCGCTCGACTTATGATTTTAATGTGAAAGGAGAAGCTCAGTATTCTAAAACTGTTGAGGTTTGTACGGATGTAAATTCTGCTCCAGCACCAATGAATCTATCATTACCGCTAAACTTAAATTATAAAATTACTAAGAATGATGTTTTGGTTGGTGATGGTGAAAAATTATATTTAAATGTAACAGATGACCAATTCAAGGCTTTGAGCAAAGCATATAAAGCAGTAAATGTAACTTCAACATCAACTCCAAATTTAGAAGTTGCGGCTAAGAAAGTAAGCTCAAGTACAGCAACCGAAACAGCTTCAAGCACCTTTGGTGGTAGCGACCCGAAATGTGCTGACCAAAAAATTAATTTCTTTGGCAAAACGGAAATCAAAGATGGTAGCGTAAAAAGTGCCACAAATGACGTGACTATCATTGGTGTTTATAAGAAAACAGGTAAATTGGACAAAGGTGAAACTCCAGAAAAATATCTTTGTCTTGGAAGTTTCCAAGTTCCTGTAAAATCTGCTTATGAATTTACAACTTCTGGTGGTAGCGATGTTTCTAAAATCTTAAGAGTTTGTACCAAAGATGGTGTTGCTCCTGCTGACCAAAATATCAATGTTCCTGTGAAAATGACTTATAATTTCACAAAACAAGATGTTAGTCTTGGGGATTACAATAAAATTTATGTTACTCTTACAGAAAAACAATACAAAGCTTTAAGTAAAAACTATAACCGTTGTTGCACCGAAGGTGGCGAAGGTAAGTGTAATTAAAAAATAAAAGTATATGAGAGAAGCCCTATTCAAATTTTGAGTAGGGCTTCTTTTATGTTTATAGAGTTTAGTTTCTTTAATCCCTATAAGGTTTCAACCCTTGTCAACTTTGTAGTTGGATACTTTGGAAAAAAGCTCCACTTCAATTACGGAGATAATTAGGCTTAGACTTTTTTCAGTTGTTAAGACGGTAATTTCTTTTCCTTTATTGTAAGGAAAAGTACATTATTTGGGATAACGATAATCAGGCATTTTTAGATGAAGATTCAAATTAGAGTTGGTTCCTCGTAACGTTGGTAAGGTTTCAAACCTGACGCTATTGCTGAGCTTCGCTATAAAAAAAAGCCCCACTTCGATAATCAAAGTGAGGCGGGTACTTGTTTATTGGAGTTTTTAGGTCTTTAATTTCTTCTTCTTTGCCGCTGGGAAAAGTACATTATTTAAAATCAAACGATAACCAGCAGAATTTGGATGAAGATTCAAATCGGTTGGTTCTTCTCCAACGTAATGTTGATAATCTTCGGGGTCGTGGCCACCATAAAAAGTCCAAAAGCCCTTTCCTGCTGTTCCATGTATGTAACGAGCTTCACCAATTGAACGATTCTCGGCAAGCGTAATTACATCGGGTCTAATGTATTGTTTTTTGAATGCAGTAGTTTGACCCATAAAACCTTTAATCAAATTTGCGTGGTTTTGTGTAAGCATTGTCGGAATTGGGTCCCACTTTGCTGAGAATTGGAACAGCGAAAAATAATCATTGTTCTCGGTTACACCACGTTCTTCTTGCTGATTATCAATGCTTGAAAATTCCATTTCATAAGGATTGGTAATTAGCCTGAAATCTTTAAAGGCAAAACAATTATCATATTTTAGTTTACTTTCAGCATTTGGGTCTGCACCGTCACCGTCGTAAGGAGCTTCTACAATATCAACTCCGTCAGCCGCCAAAGCAATATCGAAAGTATCGGTTGCATTACACATTGCAAACATATAACCACCCCCGAACACAAAATCTCTGATTTTTCTTGAAACTCCTAATTTCAAATCAGGTATTTTTGTATAACCAAATTTCTTAGCAATTGTTTCGGCTTCTTGTTTTTGTTCTTGATACCACGCTTGTCCACGCATACGCAAGAATTTCCCGAATTGCCCCGTAAAATCTTCGTGGTGGAGGTGGAGCCAATCGTATTCAGGAAGTTTGTTTTCTAAAACTTCTTCATCAAAGATTTTATCGTAAGGAATTTCGGCATAAGTAAGAACTAATGTAACGGCATCATCCCACGGTTGTGTAGTTTTTGGTGAATAAACAGCAATTTTGGGAGCTTTGTTCAATTTTACCGCATCCATGTTAGCATCATTCGACGCAATTATGTTCAAAATCGATTGCGATTCTGCTTCCGAAATTACTTCATAGCTCACACCACGAATCACACATTCATTGATAAAAGTTTGCGAAGCTGTAAATAAAAAGCTCCCACCTTTATAATTAAGTAGCCATTCAACCTCAGTTCCATGAGTTTTTAATAGCCAAAATGCTATCCCGTAGGCTTTCAAATGATTTCGTTGAGTTTCATCCATCGGAATCAAAATGCGATTAGCAAAAAGATTAGATGATAACGAAAACGTCAACAGTACTAATAGTGTCAGTTTCTTCATTATTTTCTATAAAAATTATGTATTCAAATGTAGCAATCTTTATACCAATTATCAACGAAATTGCTATTTGATTATTAGTTGAAGCTCAATGAATTTTTGAATGACATTCTATAATTACAACTCATTTAACAGAAAAAGAAGTGAATGTGTTTAAAAAAATGATAAGCGGTTGAATCACCTACCTTAATCGTTTGTGCTTTTGAAAACTCTTGATGAATTTTGTATCATTGAAATCTAAGTACAAAACGTACTAAATTTAAGGTAAAAACATGAATTTAAAAGAAAATGTCAGCGAAGGTTTACGCTCTATCAAGGGTAATATGCTTCGTACTGTACTTACTGCTTTAATTATTGCGATTGGTATCACATCGTTAGTAGGAATCTTGACAGCTATTGATGGAATGCAAAGTTCGGTCGATAATAGTTTTGCGGGGCTTGGTGCAAACTCTTTTGATATAAAAGGCCCACGAATGTTTCGCCGTAGAAGTGGGGGTGTAAATGACAAAGATTTTCCACCCATCGAATACCGTGAGGCAAAGCAATATAAACAGCTTTTTCAAGCAAAAAACTCTGGTGCAACCGTCAGTATTTTTACGAGTGTAACTGGTGCTGCTCAGTTAAAATATAAATCGATTAAGACAAATCCCAATAGTTTGATTCGTGGAATTGACACTGATTACCTGGATATGAAGGGTTATAAATTGACGGCTGGCCGAAATATAAGTGATAATGACATTGATTTTACAAATAATGTAGTGATTTTGGCTAATGAATTGGCCGTTTCACTATTTCCAAAGGAAAGCCCGATTGATAAAGAAATTTCATTACTCGGTTTAAGGTTCAAAGTAATTGGTGTTTTAGAGAAAAAAGGAAGCATTACTGGTGGAGGCGATGACCGTGTGGCACTTGTTCCGCTTGAAACAGGTCGTCAAATTGCTGGAAATAGAAAATTGACTTTTGATATTACAACTTCGGTAAAAAATGTTTCAGACATGGATTACATTATTGGTGAAGCCGAAGCTGTCATGCGTAGAGTTCGGAAAGATGCAATCGGAAAATCTGCTTCGTTTGAAATTGAGCGTTCTGATGCACTGGCAAAAGATTTTGAAGAGGTAACTGGCTATTTACGAGTAGGTGGGTTTGGAATCGGAATTATCACGCTCTTGGGAGCAGCCATTGCTCTGATGAATATTATGATGGTTTCGGTTACGGAACGAACTCGTGAAATAGGAATCAGAAAAGCCATTGGAGCTACTCCATTCAAGATTCGTTTGCAGTTCTTGATGGAAGCAATTGTGATTTGTATTTTAGGTGGAATTGCAGGGATTATCATGGGAATTGGTATTGGAAACGTGATTGCCAAGCTTATAAGCGATAAAAGTAGTTTCATAATTCCGTGGGCTTGGATAATGATGGGCTTTGTTGTGTGCGTATTTGTGGGTATTTTATCTGGATTTTATCCCGCTTACAAAGCCTCAAAACTTGACCCGATTGAATCTTTGAGATACGAATAATTGAAGTGATTTCAATAAAATAGTTTTTAAAAGCCTCATATTCTTAGAATTATGAGGCTTTTTTGTGCTTAGTAAAAATTAAAAAATTATTAAGCGGATACATTTGGCATAATGTTTGGCATATCAAATAAAAGCACCTGAAAGGTTTTTAGGTTGACTATTACAATATTTTGCTATGAGAATAAGTGTATTTATAGGTTTGATTAGTGTTTTTGGTAGCTTGTGTTTCAATACTTTAGCTCAAAAAGAACACATTGAAGAACCGATTGCTCCTAAAAGAGAAAGTATCGGCCTTTTTTTCTATGATGGAATGGCCAAAGTAAATATCGGAGGAAAATTTGGTTTTATTAACCGCCAAGGTATTTTGCAGATTCCTTGTCAGTTTGATAAAGTATCAGATTTTAAAGACGGACTCGCAATTGTCACCGAAAATAATCGTCATAGTTTTATTCGTACAGATGGCTCGTTACTCACGCCCTTGATTTTTGATAAATGCGAGCCTTTCTTCAATGGTTTTGCAATGGTAAGTTTCCAAAATAAATATGGTTTTATTGATAAAAATGGAAAAATTGTAGTTTATCCACGCCATGATTTTGCAATGGGCTTCAGCGAAGGTTTGGGCTTAGTTGGCAAAGATGGTCACAACGGATATATAGATGCTAAAGGAAAATTAGTTATTGATTATCAATTTGAGTTTTCATTGCCATTTTCAGAAGATTATGCAGTATTTATGAAAAATGGTAAGTTTGGGTACATTAATAAAAAAGGTAAGGTCGTAATCGAACCGAAGTATGATTTGGCAAGTTCGTTTCACGAAGGAGTTGCTTCTGTGAAGTTGGATAACGTAGCTGGAGCCATTGATAAAAAAGGAAATTTTGTAGTAAAACCCAGTTATCAGACTGTTCGTAGTTTTAAAGAAGGTGTTGCGGTGGTGATGAAAAACAATAAATTTGGCGTAATTGACCACCAAGGGAAAGAAATAATATCACCACGTTACGATTTATTGGATGATTTTGAAGACGGTATTGCGGTTTTTAAAGCCAACAAAAAATATGGTTTTGTAAATCAACAAGGTTATGAGTTTATTCCTGCTACTTTCGATAAAGCCAGTGCATTCGACCAAGGAATGGCCGCTGTTAAACTCAATGGTAATTTTCATTACATAGATTTACAAGGTAGAATTGTTTATACTTCTCCGCTCGACCCAAAGTATGACGAAGAAAGCAACATAGTTTTGGCCAAACTCGACAAGAAAAAAGGCTACATCGATGGAAAAGAAAAAATCTTAGTCAGCCTTGACGATTCGTTTTCGCCAGCCCGTGTGGTATTATTGATTAATAGTAATGAGTATGTAATCAGTAGTACAGGAACCCTTACGTCAAAATAAATTTATTTGAGTGATTTTCTCACATAGTTAAGTATTTCGGTATGGTATCTGAATGCTTTGTCTAATTCTTCTGGATGCCAAACAAAATTATCTAAGATAACAAGGCTCGTTTGCGTTTCAGGAAAATAAAAATTCATCGAAATAAAACCTGGAGTATATCCAGTTTGTCCGAGTTGAAGTAATCCTTCTTTATCATCAACCGTAATTCCGTAGCCATATTCAGTTTTTCCAAATAGTGGATGTTGACGCACAGCTACTGGTTGTTTGGTTTTCATCATCTGAAATGTAGCTGGTTTAAATAGTTTCCCTGAATACAGCCATTCGTTCCATTTTACTAAATCATCAATAGTAGAAATAAATCCGCCCGCAGCTGGATAATTTTCAAAAGTCGCTGTCTCAAATACTAAATTTCCGTTTTCTTGCTCAGAATATCCTTTAACTAAATTTTTGTACTTTTTTAAGTTTGGGTGAAATGTGTTTAGCATTCCACACTTCTTGAAAAGTTCGTCTGCAAGTTGTGCAAATGATTGCTGTGTGACACTTTCAAGAATCTGTGCCAGCAAATCATAGCCAATTTGTGAATACGCATATTGTGTGCCTGCCTTAAATGAAAGAGGTTTATTCAATGCCGTAATTCCGTGCGTATGAGTCAAAAGTTGATGAATTGTGACTGAATCTGACCAAGTAGCCATTAAATTAGGCAGATAGCTTTTGATAGGTTTGTGTAGTTCAACCTTTCCTGCATCAAATGTACGTAGCATTAAGGCTGCCGTAAATTGCTTACTGATTGAACCAATGACAAATTGGTCATTGCGTTTTAGCAGAGTTTTCTTTTCATTATCAGCAAAACCTTTTATTTTAAAATATTGTATTTTTCCGTGATTTACAATTGTGATGATTCCATTAAAAGGTTTCGTTGATTTTGTATTTATCAAAGAGTCAATTTGATTCGATAAGATAGTTTTATCTTGTCCAAATGAATTTTGAAAAGATAGATAACCAAAAAATAGAAAGTAAATAAGTGATTTTTTTAATATCATTTTGCGTGATTTTAGCACAGGTTTTCAACTTGTTAAAAAAAATGTTTAGTCTGCAAAAGTCAAATCTTCAGGCTTTGGGAAAGTAATCAATTTTGAGAAATCAACTTTCCAAAAATCTAAGTCAAGTAATTGATTATTAATACATTGTGTGAGTGTAATTATAACTTCAGTTCCATCTGAATCTATATATTTTGCTTGAATGAGGTCATCTTTATAAGGTGAAATATCAGGGTTTCCCATGCTGATACTTCCCATTTTCCCTCCTTCATATTCTTCAACGTCTTCATTGATTGGGTATTGTTCTGTATTTAGCCCCAATTTTTCCAATAAAAATATGATTAAATTTCGTTCGTTTTCTCTGATTTTTCTGCGTTCCTCCATTGAATTGATGATAATTTTCTTCAAAATTAACGAATTATTGGCTTAAATGGCAAAAAAAGAGCAGATAACCGTAAAATTATCTGCCCTGAGAATTGAATATTTGAAATCAACTTACTCATGTATTACGAAATCTGAATCCTTGAGACTCTTATTTGCTTTGATAGATTGTAATTCTGAGGTAATATCTCCCAAGAATTATCGGCACTGAGAATTGAATATTTGAAATCAACTTACTCCTTTATCACGAAATCTGAATCCTTGAGACCCTTATTGACCTTAACAGATTGTACTTCCGAGGTAATGTCTCCCATTTGTCCTGCACTTCTTTTGGTTTGCGATGGCAACATTACATCAACTCCTTTGAATTTTTTGTAGTTTAGGTAATAAACATTATTCTCAAATTTTCCTCTTGGAGTTTCGTTCATTGAATAAGTTTTTACCTTTAAACCCGATTCAACATCATAAAAATCATTCCATTTTTTTCCGTCGGCAGTTGCAAGTTCAAGTTTGTAAGCATCTTTGTCTCCAACTTTTTCTTTGCCAACAACTGTACGAGTGATTCCCATTTTGTCATACAATGTTTCAGAAAATGGGTTGCTTCTCATTGCCGCCATTTGAGCTTCTTTCCCTTCCATCGGTGGGCGATTCCCTCCACCAAAACTACTACCACTTTTCATTTTGTTTCCATCATAAATTGTGCTCATCACTTCGTTACCGTTTGCATAAACTGACATTGCGTAGCGGTCTGGAAATTTGAATTTCATTTCGGTTTCTGATGTACCTCTTTGGGTTTCGCTTGTGCTACTGATGGTTAAATCTTGAATTTTTGCGATAGCATCTTTACCACCGATGGCTGTTAAATATTTCTCTATGATTGCATCGGCACTTGGTGTATCTTGTGCAAAAGCCCCGAAAGTGATTAAAGAAAATGCGGTTACAATTAGTTTTTTCATTGTTTTTTAATTTTGATTGAATTTGATGTTTAGACAAACAATTTACCCAAATGTAAAGTTTTTATTTTAATGTGCATACAAAAAAAGGATAGAAGTATATAAAAAACTGATAAATAATGACAAAAGAAAAAGTGGCCATTTTTTGGTTTCGCCGTGACCTCCGTTTAGAAGATAATGCTGGACTTTACCATGCTTTGAAGAGTGGATATAAAGTTTTGCCGATTTTTATTTTTGATAAAAATATCTTGGATAAACTCGAAAACAAGAAAGACCAACGAGTTGAATTTATTTATAATGCATTGGCTGACGTAAATGAGCAACTATTGAGTTTTGGTTCGTCATTATTAGTGAAGTTTGGATACCCTTTTGAGATTTGGAAAAATTTAATTTCAGATTTTGAAATTGCCGAGGTTTATACCAATCATGATTATGAGAAATATGCCATTGAACGAGACAAGCAAATAGGAGAGATGCTCAATGCCAATGGTACTGCTTTTTATACTTTTAAAGACCAAACGATTTTTGAGAAAAATGAAGTTTTGAGTGGAGCAGGTACACCCTACACGGTTTTTACACCATACAGCCGAAAATGGAAAGAAACCCTCAATGAGTTTTACTTGAAATCATATCCAACTGAAAATTATTTTCAGAACTTCATAAAAACAGAACCATTCAAATTTCCAACTTTGACAGAAATTGGATTCGTTGAAACGGGTAGCATTTTTCCGAAGAAAGATTTGCGTGAAGAGTTGATTAAAAAATATGATGAAGTAAGAGACATTCCATCCATTCTCGGAACAAGCCGATTAAGTGTACATCTTCGATTCGGAACTGTCAGTATCAGAAAACTAACTCAGAAAGCAATCGCTTTGAATGAAAAATGGTTGAATGAACTCATTTGGCGAGATTTTTATATGAATATTCTTTTTCATTTTCCGCATATCAGCGATGGGCATTCTTTCAGAAAAGAATACGATACTATTGTTTGGCGAAACAGCGAAGTAGAATTTAAAAAATGGTGCGAAGGAAAAACTGGTTATCCGATTGTAGATGCTGGAATGCGTGAACTCAACGCAACTGGTTTTATGCACAATCGAGTCAGAATGATAACCGCCAGTTTTTTGATAAAACATTTACTGATTGATTGGCGTTGGGGCGAAGCATATTTTGCTGAAAAATTAATGGACTTTGACTTTTCAGCAAATAATGGTGGTTGGCAATGGGCATCGAGTAGTGGCTGTGATGCCGCTCCGTATTTCAGGATTTTCAACCCAACGTCACAAACTCAGAAATTTGACCCCGAATTGAAGTACATAAAAAAGTGGATTCCCGAATTGAATAGTTTTGAATATCCTCGTCCGATTGTTGACCATACATTTGCCCGTGAACGAGTATTGAAAGCTTACAAAGATGCCTTAGATAAAAAGTAGAATGATTTGCTACTTCGAGCCGAAGTGTGTATTTTTGGTTGAGGGTTCTCGCCCTAAATCATTAGTAATCCAACAAAGATGACATTTCTTAATCAATCGGCTCAGTATATTTTTGATAAGCACCCACTCGCACAACTGAAAAATATTTGTGTGGTGTTGCCGAGTCGTAGAGCGGTTTTTTATTTTAAACAAGCCTTAGCAAAATTATCGGATGCTCCATTTATCTCACCTGAGATTCTTGCCATCGATGATTTTGTTATGCAGATGTCTGGTGTCAACCAAATTGATGCAGTAAGTTTGCTGTTTGAGCTCTATGAAACTTTTAAGAAATATGACCCCGAAGTAAAATTTGAAAGATTCATTTCGTGGGCTCCAACGCTTCTCCGAGATTTTGATACGATTGATTTATATTTAGTTGATAATCCAAAGTCAATTTTTGAGTACATGAGTGAGGCGAAGGTTTTGGAAAGATGGAACCCTGCCCAACTTCAAAATGGGAAACCCGAATATCAGATAACTCCTACGATTGATAAATACTTCAAGCTTTTCGAGAATATTTACAATGTTTATGCTGATTTACAAAAAGCTCTAACCGAAAAAGGCTTGGCTTATCGTGGAATGGCCTATCGTATTTTAGCAGAATCGGTAAAACAACTTCTCATTGAGAAAAATGAAAATTCGATAATCTTTGAAAAATACTATTTTGTAGGTTTCAATGCTTTAAGTGCATCCGAAGAAAAAATTATAGAAACACTCGTAAAAACCAATAGAGCCGAAACTCTCTGGGATGCAGATACTTATTTTATGAGTCCTGAATATAACCATAAAGCAGGAACACTTTTGCGGTCATATAAAAATAGTGGAAGATTTGGTAAGTGGAATTGGCAAACGGATGAGTTGCTCAAAGGTGAAAAAGAAATGCGAATTATTGGAGTAGAAAATGCAACACTCCAAACAAAAATTGCGGGACACCTCTACGCTGATGCAGTTGCTGAAAACCCTGATGTACCAACTGTGATTGTATTGGCTGATGAAAATTTGTTGCAGCCAGTGATGTACTCACTCAACGAACGAATCTCTGATTTCAATATTACGATGGGACTTTCATTGCGTGGTTCAATGTTGTTTACATTAATTGACGCAGTTTTTGAACTTCAACAAAATATTGCTGAGTTTAAAACCAAAGATGGTGGGACAGTAAAAATGCCAAAATTTAGTCACCGTCATATATTCAAAGTTCTGAATCATCCTTTTATTCGCCGTTACGAACAAATTAAATATGCGGCGGAAATTCAATCAAAATCTCAGGAGCGAACAGTTTTTAGAAAAACTCTTTCTGAAATTTTAAGAGCCAATAAGGTTTACCTAAGTCAAGACGAAATGTTGGAGCTGGGCGAAAACGAACCTATTTTCAAAATTCTGTTTTCTCGCTGGGGAGATAATCCGCAAAAAGCACTTTTTGCATTTTATGATTTAATAGATGAACTCCGTAATGTTTACCGAGACTCAAACGACGCTATTGAAACAGAGTATCTATATTTATTTCTGACTATTCTGCATCGTCTTGAAAAAATACTATTTCAAAATCGAGAGTTAAGTCTTAGAAGTTTCAAGCATTTTCTATATGAATTAATTAAACAAGAGAAAATCCCGTTTAGTGGTGAACCTGTTTCAAATCTACAAATAATGGGTATGCTCGAAACTCGTTGTTTGGATTTTGAACGAGTGATTATTTTGTCGGTCAATGAGGGAACTTTGCCAGCTGCTAAACATGTCAACTCACTTATTCCGTTTGATGCTTGTATTGAGTATCACCTTCCTGTGCATTCCGACCAAGATGCTGTGACGTCGTATCACTTTTTTAGATTATTGCAAAGAGCCAAAGAAATTGATATTTTATATGTGATTCCAAATGGCGAAGGACTTGGAGGAGGAAGCAGTGAGAAAAGTAGATTTATTTTACAAATAGAAAATGAGTTGGTAAAAGAGAATAAAAATATTAAATTGTCGTACCCAAAAATTAGTTTCGGGAAGGATACTGACATTGAAGTTTTTAATAAAATTGAGATCTTCAAGAATGAGGAGATTCTTCAAAGTATTAGTAAGTTAATTTCTGAGAAAGGGATATATCCAACATCGCTTAGCAATTATCTGAAATGTTCGCTTCAATTTTATTTTGATAAAGTAGCCAAGATTTCAAAGCGTGAAGAAATAGATGAAAATTTCGGGGCGGATGTTTTCGGAACTTGGATTCATAATACTTTAGAAAAAATTGACAAAGATTATGGGCCAATAATTTTTGAAGAAAATATTGAAAAAATTATAAGTGAATTAGAAGAGCGACTTGATTATGCCTATCAAGAAAAGTTTGGAGGTTTTGTGGTAGAGTCAGGTATGAATTATTTATTGAAACAAGTAGCTGAACAATTACTAAAAGATTTTTTTGAGAGTCAAAAAGAAACACAAAGTTTTCCAATAGAAGTAATTGAAGCCGAGCAGTTGATTGAAGTTGTTTACGAAAAATTAATTTGGGGCAAACTTCAGAAAATTAAAATTGCTGGACGCATTGACCGTATTGAAAGAGAAGGGAAAATGCTGAAAGTAATCGACTATAAAACTGGAAAAGTAGTGGCTAAAGATTTAGAAACTCCGAAAGACCTAACTTTGGAAGAAGTACTACACGACCCAGATAAAGAAAAATTACGCCAGCTTTGGCTGTATCAATACCTTGTCACAAAATCAATGAACGAGCGAAAGCTAATCATTGGTGGAGAAAAGTTTGAAAATTATGGCGTGACAGCTAAAATTTATTCATTCCGTAATTTAAAGGAAAAATTAGAAGTAAATTTGAGTTTTGAAAGTAACCCAACGATTTTTGGTTTTATAGAAAAGTCAGAAGAAATTCTGACTCAGATCATTACCGATTTATTGAATCCAGAAATACCATTTGTCCAAACTACAGAAATCAAAACTTGCGAAAGATGCGATTTCAAAGGGATTTGTGGTAAATAAAATTAGTGTATTTTGAAAACTAACATTAAGACTTCATCTAAGGGAATTAAAAATATTCCATTTCTCGACCTAAAGTTGATAAACCGACCTTATGAAAAAGGAATAAATGCTGCATTGAAAAATGCAGTTGCCTCTGGTTGGTTTATATTGGGCGATGAGGTAAAGAAATTTGAAAAAACTTTTGCCGAGTTTTGTAGAGTGAAGCACTGTATAGGAGTTGCCAATGGACTCGATGCGTTGGTGCTTTTGTTAAAGGCATCAAATTTTCCACCCGACTCCGAAATTATAGTTCCATCAAATACTTACATTGCTTCAATCTTAGCAGTCACTTTGGCTGGTTTTAAACCAATATTGGTTGAACCAGATTTAGATACCTACTTAATTGACCCAGCAAAAATTGAGGAAAAAATTACCCGAAATACCAAAGCTATTTTGGTAGTACATCTCTATGGCAAATGTTGTGACATGGAGTCTGTTATGAGGGTTGCTCACCGATACGACTTAAAAGTTTTTGAAGATGCAGCTCAAGCTCACGGAGCAATTTACCAAGGTAAGAGAGCTGGTAATTTGGCCGATGGTGCAGGTTTTAGTTTTTACCCAACAAAAAATTTGGGAGCAATGGGCGATGCTGGAGCAATCACAACAAATGATGATGCACTGGCTGAAAGACTTAGAGCAAAACGAAATTATGGTTCGGGTAAAAAGTATGTTTTTGATTATCAAGGATTGAATAGCCGTCTGGATGAATTGCAAGCGACTATCCTCAATGTAAAGTTTCCACATCTTGAATCAGAGAATTTTATTCGCCAAAAAATTGCAAACAGATATTTATCCGAAATAAATAACACAAAAATTATTCTTCCTCCAGCTGATACTGCTAATCAAGATGCTTGGCATTTGTTTGTGGTGAGAGTTGAAAATAGAGATAAGTTTAGGAAATATCTGACTGATAATGGAATTGGTTCAGATATTCATTATCCGATTGCACCTCATAAGCAACTCGCTTATCGAGAATGGAATAATCGTACATTTCCGATTGCCGAACAAATCCATGAAGAGATTGTCAGTATCCCACTCAATGTTGTTTTATCCGAAAAAGAAGTAAGTTACATTATTGAGAAAATAAACAAATATTAATTGTCCAAAAGAAGAAAATTATTGAATGATTAACGAAAAAACAAAGTTACTCTCAGTCGTAATACCTGTATATAAAGGAGCAAAAACCATTGCTCATCTTGTAGAAACTTTGCAGGTAGAACTGAAACAATACGATTTTGAAATAATTTTAGTCAATGATGGAAGTCCCGATGATTCTGAAAAAGTATGTAAGATTTTAGAAACCCAAAACTCAAACCTAAAGTTTTATTCTCTACGGAAAAATTTTGGGGAGTTCAACGCCGTTATGTGTGGCCTAAATCATGTAGAAGGAAATTACGCAGTTATCATCGATGATGATTTTCAAAATCCACCCTCTGAGATTATTAAATTAGTTGAGAAAGCCCAGTCAGGAAATTTTGATGTTGTGTATAGTTATTATGCCGAAAAGAAACATCATTTTTTCAGAAACTTTGGAAGTTGGCTCGTCAATCGACTTACTACCTCATTACTTCAAAAACCAGCCGATTTATATTTGTCGAGTTTCAAACTTATTAATTTTGAGGTAATCCAGGAAATAATAAAATATAAAGGGCCATATCCGTATATTGATGCACTCATTTTTCGGGTGACAAACAATGTAGACAAAATTCAAGTAGAGCATAATGCTCGAATGGAAGGAGAATCAAACTATACACTCAAAAGATTGATTACTCTTTTTATGACAATCCTTTTCGGATACTCAATCTTACCTGTTCGTATAATTTTGTCGCTGGGAATTGCTTCGTTGATTCTTTCTATATTGTTAGTCATTTTATATATTCTCAGAATTATACCAGATTGGGGAATTGCAATTTTTATTTTTTTTGGCGGAATTCAGCTTACGTCACTCGGTATCATTGGTGAATATGTATCAAAAGCATTTTTATCACAAAACCAAACACCACAGTTTATTGAGAAATAATTTAAGACTATCTAATCAAACCCTAAATAGCAAATGCTTATCAATTATGGCGAGTATCGAATGATGTATGAAGCCGAAGAAAAACTTTGGTGGTACAAAATTCTACATGAAAAAGTCTTGGATGAAATTCAAATTAAATTTCAAGAAAATAAGCAAATCAAAATTCTTGATGCTGGCTGCGGAACGGGTGGACTAATGAGTTTTTTAATAAAGCACGGATACCAAAATATTCAAGGTTTTGATTATTCATCCGATGCTGTAAGTTTTTGTAAAGAGCGAAACCTCAATGTTCAACAAACCGACATAACTAATTTTGAAAGTGTGTTTGAGAAAGAAAGTTTTGATGTAATTGTCAATGATGATGTCGTATATCAATTTGATAACTCCACTATTACGAATATTTTTCATACTTTTCAAACAATTCTAAAGTCAGGTGGAATCATCATTACAAATAATAATGCATTCAGTATTTTTTATGGAACGCACGATATTGCAGTAGGAGGAAAGCAACGATTTACACTATCTGATTTTGAGAAGATTTTCTCAAATCTTCAACTTAAAATCACGCACTACACTTATTGGAGTGTGTTGATATCTCCACTCATTTTGGCAGTTAGGCTCATACAACAAATACAATTGAAGCTGAAATTAATCAACCTGAATAATATTAAATCAGACGTTACTGTACCTTCTGATTTTGTAAATACATTCTTTTATCGAGTTGTGAAGCTTGAGGAAAAGCTGCTTAAAAAAGGTTTTTTTGGAAGTTCTTTATTTTTAGTACTTATGAAAAAACTTTAAAAAAAATAATTTATAAAATATTGATAGTCAACCAGATATAGTTTCGTACGAAAAAAAGTTGAAAAAAAATATGTTTTTTTTTGCGACGCTATTGACATTTAGAAAAAAACGCCGTACTTTTGTATCACAATAAGGCAGTGACCAACAATATAGAGAGATGGCAGAGTGGTCGAATGCGGCGGTCTTGAAAACCGTTGACTCGCAAGGGTCCGGGGGTTCGAATCCCTCTCTCTCTGCACCGAAAGCCGAATCGAAAGATTCGGCTTTTTTTTGTATCTTTACTTTCATATAAACTCAATCATCTCAAACTTTATGTGGCAAGAACAAGATAATCGACTCACTCGCACATTTACTTTCAAAGATTTCTCCGAAGCTTTTTCATTCATGACAAGAGTCGCAATGTTGGCTGAGCAGCAAGCTCATCATCCTAATTGGTCAAATGTTTGGAATATTGTAAAAATTGAGTTAACTACTCACGATTCTGGAAATACAATTACTGAAAAAGACAGAAAACTGGCCGCTGCAATTGATAAATTAATTGATTGAGAGGCAGCAAAAAAACTTATCCACCTGTGTTTGTAACTTGTTGATAATCAGATAGTTATGTCTATTTTTGCTTTTACTATAAGTATTAAAACCCACATTAAAGGATTTTTTTATACGAAAGTTGCAAAAAACGGGCCTAAAAATACGGTTTAAAACGCCTGAGAATTGAATATAAATGCATTTCCTTGTATTTAGTCAAGGATATTTGATTCTCAGTGGTAATAAAACGTACATAATCGTATAAAAAAATCCTAAAACCTATAATTCTGATATACTTTTCATCCTAACTAAAACTATAAAATGTCGAATCTGCTAAAAAAACAAATAAGTCTATTCAGTCTGACTATGATAGCGATTGGTTCAAGTATTGGGTCGGGTATTTTTCGTACTCCATCCGAAATCGCTGGATATTTACCAAGCGAAGGATTAATGCTGTCAGTTTGGATTTTGGGCGGAACAATTGCATTATGTGGAGCATTAACCTTTGCTAAAATTGCAGAACATTTTTCAAAAGTTGGTGGATTTTATGTTTATTTGAAAGAAGCTTACGGCGAACTACCCGCATTTTTATATGGTTGGTCAATGTTGATTGTCATTAATACTGGTTCGTTAGCTGCCCTAAGTTTAGTTTTTACCTCTTATTTAAAAGTATTTTTTCCCGTTTCCGAAAGTATGGAACTCGTAATCGCAATTGGTTCGATTACATTACTTACCATAATGAATATTTTAGGTGTAAAATTAGGTAGCCTTTTTGCCAGCATTTTTACTTCTGCCAAATTACTCGGTATCATATCAGTTATTTTTATTGGATTTTTGTTTGGCACAAACACTGATGTGAGTTTTACTAACATTGATTTCCCAACAAATATGAATAATTTATCACTTATTTCAGCTTTTGGGCTTGCTTTAATTGGCGTAAGTTTTTCTTATGGAGGGTATCAACATGCAACTTTTATTGCAGCAGAGGTAAAAGATGCCAGTAGAATTGTGCCAAAAGCTCTGATTTTAGGTATAATTGCGGTTTGTACCGCTTATCTATTTATCAATTTTGCTTATCTTAAGCTTATTCCAATTACTCAGATTGCGAGTTCAGGTAGTTTAGCCTCAGATGCGATTAGTACTGTTTGGACTCTCGGAGGTAAATTTATATCTTTTTTGATTGTTTTATCTGTTTTAGGAACAATTGGAATTTATATTTTAACAGCTCCTCGCATTTATTTTGCAATGGCCGATGATGGTCTATTTTTTAAGAAGTTTGCTGAGATACATCCTAAATACCATACACCATTTTGGGCCATCATTTTTCAATCAATATGGACTATATTATTATTAATTTTCTGGAAAACCTTCTCAAATTTAATTACTTATGTAGTTTTTGTAGATACAGCTTTCTTTCTATTAACAGCAGCTACATACTTTAAACTTATCAAACAAAAAACACTTATTGGTAAACTTACAGCTATAGTATTTATAGCAATGTGTAGCTTCATTGTTTTAAACACACTTATTGAAAAGCCACAACAAGCCATAGCTGGTATTATTTTTTTAGCTATCGGCTCAGTAGTTTTTCTATATTTTAAAAAGAAAAATATTAAGTGAAGTACATTAGCAAGTATGTAAATGCCTGATAATAAGATTTTTAAATCCAATTATTGATAAAAAATGAACCAATCCTTTATCCTAAATCAGTTAGCTGAAGACCGAGAAAATTATTTTCATGCAGTCGCTCCACCAATTATTCAAACCAGCAATTTTGCCTATCCAACCGTTGATGAATTTAAATTTGCCATAGAAAATGAAAAAGACCAGCACATATATACACGAGGAAATAACCCGACGGTAGATATGCTTTGTAAAAAAATGGCGGCACTCGAAGGGAGTGAAGATTGCCTAATGGTGGGTAGTGGTGCTGCTGCAATCAGCAATGCAGTGATTTCGCAGGTAAATGCTGGTGAACATATAGTGAGTGTGAAGAACCCATATTCGTGGGCTAATCATTTGATGACTAAGATTTTGCCAAGATTTAAAGTTGAAACAACATTTGTTGATGGAACAGATTTTGAAAATTTTGTAATGGCTTGTAAGCCAGAAACGAAGTTAATTTATTTAGAATCTCCAAGTTCATGGACATTTGAATTACAAGATTTAGCTCAAATTGCAGATTTTGCCAAAAGTAGAGGAATTACAACCGTCATTGATAATAGTTATTGTACAGCATTATGCCAAAGACCGATAGATTTTGGCATTGATTTGGTAATTTATTCGGCAACAAAGTATTATAACGGGCATAGTGATGTGGTAGCTGGTGCAATTTGTGGTTTAAAAGAGAAAATTACTCAAATATTTCATAATGAATTTATGACTTTTGGTAATATTCTGGCCCCGCATAATGCTTGGTTGATGCTCCGTAGCTTACGAACTTTGCCAATAAGATTGAAACAATCATCAGAAACAACTCTTAAAGTATTGGAGTATCTGAAAAATTCAGATAAAATTGAACATATTTGGTATCCTTTTAACGATGATAACCCACAAAAAACTCTCGCCCAAAAGCAAATGAAGATGCCGATGGGTATGTTTACTATAGCTTTGAAGAATAGAAATGTATCTGCAATCAAGAAATTTTGTGAATCCTTACAAAACTTTCTAATCGCAGTCTCTTGGGGAGGACACGAATCTTTAATAATGCCTAAATGTGCATTTGTAGAAGCCAATGATCCACAAGTTAATATGCTCCGATTTTATATCGGATTAGAAGAAGCCAGCACAATTATAGAAGATTTAGACAAAAATTTAGCAATATTATAGCTAAAAAGCCATAAATCTAATCAAAAAATAAGCAAAAGCATTCAAGGATACATATTTTGAAATATGTATTGTTTCAATTAAGATGAAAGATAAATCTTAATACCATGAATAAACATTACGAGGACGAGATTGTAAGTTTACCAAATAACCTTTTGGAGCATACAATTCTTTTTCTTCGTTCATGCGGGTCATTAAAAGACCACCGATAGCGAGTGAGGCAATTGTGAGTAATAACATAGTTTTGCACGTTTTATGGTGTAATATTTGTTATTTACTTTATTAAAAACAATGCCAATTAAAAAGCAAGTATTGATTATCAGATTTTTTTATCGTAAAACCTGAAAAAATACACTCGATGATTAGAAAAAATGTTAAAATATTTTTTAAAGAGATGATTTTTAGTGGAATCTTTCAATAAAAACTATTTTTAATCCATTCTAATAGTAATAAACATTACGTGGGCGAGATTGTAAACTTGCTAAATAACCTTTGGGAGCGTAAAGTTCTTCGGTTTCACGAACTTTAGTCATCATGATTCCGCCGATTGCGAGTGCTAATGCTGCTAATAACATGGCTTTATGGGATTTATTAGGATTAAAGGGAAATAATTGATTCAAAAGTAAGTATTAAATATTTATTTGTCAAGTATTTTCAGAAAATTTTGAAAATTATATAACTTTTGAATAATAAATCTTATTGAACGGTGTCATGCAATATATTTTAGGAGAAAAATGTCTTGATTTTATGTGATTAAGTTTTGATATTTTACTGCGATCTTGCGTTAATAGCTATAAAAATTTGTACTTTTGTCGAAAAAAACACTGTGAAACTTGTATTAGTACCAACGCCAATTGGCAATTTAGAAGATATAACCTTACGAGCAATTAATGTTTTAAAATCAGCTGACTTGATTTTAGCAGAAGATACTCGCAATACTGGATTTTTACTAAAACACCTCGAAATCTCGAAGCCACTTCAAAGCCATCATGCTTTTAATGAGCATCAAACGCTCAATAAAGTTATAGAAAGGATTAAAAAAGGTGAAAAAATCGTCTTAGTTTCAGATGCTGGGACCCCCGCAATTTCCGACCCTGGGTTTTTATTAGTAAGAGAATGCCTGCGTAATGAGATAGAAGTAGAGTGTTTACCTGGTCCGACAGCATTTGTTCCTGCTTTAGTAAATTCGGGTTTACCATGTGATAAATTCGTTTTTGAAGGTTTTTTACCTGTAAAAAAAGGAAGACAAACTCGAATGAAAGCATTGGCTGAAGAAGATAGAACGATGATTTTCTATGAATCACCCTTCAGATTAATAAAAACTTTAGAACAGTTTATTGAATATTTTGGAGCAGAGCGTCAAGCATGTGTTTCGAGAGAAATCACAAAGATGTTTGAAGAAAATGTGCGTGGGACATTACCCGAAATTATTGCAAGTTTTGCCAATCGTACGGTAAAAGGTGAAATTGTTATAGTTGTTGCAGGGAAAGAATAACCATTACATAACCTATAATTGAGTTTTAGAATGTTTGAAACCATTAAAAACCTTACCTTAGAGCAGTTTATTATTTTTACTACAACGCCACTTTATACGATTTTAATCGTTGGCGAGATACTTTTGAGTAATTTTCAGCATCGTCATTTTTATACATTTAAAGATACAATTACGAATCTTTATCTAATGATTTTGAACGGTGGTCTCGATTTGCTTTCACGAGGAATTACTTGGGGAATTTTGGCATGGGTCTATCAATATCATTTTATTGAGATTCAAAACCCTATTTTATACTGGTTTTTACTTTTTGTTGCCGAAGATTTTGTGTACTATCTGCTTCATGTGGTTGACCATTATACTCGTTTTTTTTGGGCTTCTCACGTTACACATCATTCTTCTGAACAGTTTAATCTAACAGTTGGGTTTAGGTCTTCGGTGTTTCAGCCGCTATATCGTTTTATTTATTTTATTCCACTTTCATTGCTTGGTTTCAAGGTTGTAGATATGGCAGTGATGTATTCGATTACTCAAATTTATGGAATTTTAGTTCATACAAGCTATGTTCCAAAACTTCGTAAAATGCCTTATAAGCTCTTGGAATACGTATTTGTAACTCCTTCTCAGCACCGAGTTCATCACGCATCAAATACTGAGTATTTAGATAAGAATATGGGTATGTGTTTATCTATTTGGGATAGGTTGTTTGGTACTTTTCAAGAAGAAATTGATGATTTACCAATCAGGTACGGACTAACTTATCCATTAGAGAATCGGGGAGCCGTAAATATTGTTTTTCATGCTTGGGTAGATTTGTGGAATGACCTCCGAAAGCCATCAAACTTTTCAACTAAAATTAAATTACTTTTGATGCCACCTGGCTGGTCACCAGATGGTAGCACGAAAACAAGTAAAGAATTGCGAGAAGAGTTAGCTAAGGAACGAGTAGAGGCTTAATCGCCACCACCGCATCCGCCACAACCTGAGCAACCGCTATCGCCACAACATCCACTATCACCACCGCTGTCAGTATCATGTGAAGTGCCGCAGGAAGAGCAACCACTGCCACCAGTGCTATCATTTGGACTTGATTGATTTTGTGAAGCCTTAACCACTGCGTAAACAATTATGGAAAACACTCCAAAAATTAAAATTGCTATCAGGACTGTTTTTGTTGGGTTTGCTTGTAGAATGATAAACGGAATACAAGAAAAAAGTAGTGTTTTAGAGATAAGTTCAAAGTTTGGTTTTGGTATAACCCAGTTTTTGTGAAGATTTACTCTCTGGAAGTTTATTTCTGAAAAGCGTTTTTGAGTATTATGCCAAATATCATCGGGTGGATAAATGCCAAACTTTTCTTTGTAGAGACTTTCAGATGAATTGTAGTAGCTTTTAAATTTTTCTCTTTCGTTAGTTCCTCCTTTTGTTGGATTATGGTGAATTTGCTGACTGAGAGTGTTTTGACAGAAATCAATCCAGTAGGATTTTGTGAAGGTAAGATGTAAATGCCAAGCTTGGTCAACGGGGTCGGAGGGAGTAACACCCGAATCAGTAATGCAGCAGAGGAAAATAAACTTTTTGTACTCGTCAATTACTCTTAGGGTGTAAATTTTGTTCCAACCATTTTCTCTTGCGAGTCGCTCGGAGAATTTGAAATTGGCAGAATTATCGTCTAATTCAAAGGCTTGAATTTTCTCAAATAATTCCATTTCTTTGTCTGTCATAGGCTGTGTTGTTTGATTTCTATGAAAATTTACGAAGTTTTTCTGAAATCTCAAATGATTAAACCGTAATTTTGAACCGTAATCGTGTAATTTAATATTCTCTTAATAATGACTTTATTACAGAACAAAGTAGCCTTAGTTACAGGTGCTTCACGTGGTATCGGACGTGAAATTGCTAAGAAATTTGCTGAACAAGGAGCAAACGTTGCCTTTACATATTTATCAAGCATTGAAAAGGGTCAAGCTCTTGAGGCCGAACTTGCTGCTTATGGAATCAAAGCTAAAGGTTATCGTTCGGATGCCTCTGATTTTGCTGCTGCCGAGCAATTAGTAACAGATGTAGTAGCTGACTTCGGAACGCTTGATATTTTAGTTAATAATGCGGGTATTACTCGTGATACACTCTTAATGCGAATGTCTGAGGAACAATGGGACGAAGTGTTAAGAGTAAATTTAAAGTCAGTTTTTAACCTTACAAAAGCTGCCACAAAGCCAATGATGAGAGCTAAAAGTGGTTCAATCATCAACATGACTTCGGTAGTTGGCTTAATGGGAAATGCTGGTCAGGCAAATTATTCGGCATCAAAAGCTGGTATTCTTGGCTTTACCAAATCAGTAGCTAAAGAATTAGGTTCAAGAAACATTCGCTCAAATGCTATTGCTCCAGGTTTTATCGAAACTGAAATGACAGGCGAATTGAATGAGAAAGCTTTGGAAGATTGGTTGAAAAATATTCCGCTTAAACGTGCAGGACAAGGCGAGGATGTGGCAAATGCGTGCGTTTTCTTGGCTTCTGATATGTCGAAATATATTACAGGTCAAACCCTCCAAGTAGATGGTGGAATGTTAATGTAAGAAAAGAATAGACGAAAAGCTCATAATAAGTGTCGTCAGGTAGAAGTTTTCTTCTGCTTGACGACATTTTTTTGTATCTTGGCAGAATATTTGAACAGCTATTCTTGTTATAATTGAGTGCTATATCACAATTTTGAAATACTCTTCGACTTGGAATATAGTAGCACCTAATAGACCATCGACCTTATATATAAATGAAATCAGAATTTATTTTTCAATCTTCACCTTGGTTTATTTTACTATGCTTGTTGGCTGGTGGGATTTACGCTTTCGTACTTTATCAAAACAAAAAAACTTTCAGTCCTGTACAAAATCGAATGCTGACCATCATTCGTGGTCTTTTGGTTAGCTTATTGGCTTTTTTGTTAATAAACCCGCTTTTACGCAATAATAAATCTACGATAGAGAAGCCAACAGTGGTATTGGCTGTTGATAATTCATCGTCGATGATGCATGGCGGACAAGCAAAATTAGAAGCATTAAAGAAAAATCTACAACAACTAAAAGAGTCTATCGAAGCAAAAGGTGCGAGTGTCGAAATTCAAAGCCTTGATGAAGAAGCTGATAATAAGAATATTAGTGATATAAAATTCAATAAAAAGAGGTCAGATTTATCGCAAATGCTGGCAAATATCAAGTCGAGTTATGAAGGTAGAAACCTCACTGATTTAATTTTGGTATCTGACGGTATTGCTAATGAAGGTATTTCTCCAACTTACGGCAAATATAACTTTAATATTCATGCAGTCGGATTAGGTGATACAACTCAGAAACGAGATGTGAAACTAAATGCTATTTATGCCAACAGAATTGCTTATTTGAGTAATAAATTCCCAATTCAAGCCGAGGTGTCGAGCTATGGTTTTCAAGGGAAATCAACAACAGTTTTATTGAAACAAGCAGGAAATGTCGTTGATAAACAAATAGTTAGCTTCGATAAGCAAGATGATTTGAAGCAAATTACATTTTATGTAACTGCTCAACAAAAAGGAATGCAACGCTTTACGGTAGAAGTTGTACCGCTAAATGCAGAGTTTTCGACTAAAAATAACGCAAAAGATGCCTATATTGATATTGTTGATGGGAAAGAAAAAGTTTTGCTTGTGGCACTTGCTCCACATCCCGATGTAAAAGCATTGAAAAGTATCATCGAAAAAAATGATTTGTATGAATTGACAATTAAGATTATTCAAAGCGATGATTTAAGTCAAATTGGTTCTCAACCGTTCGATGTTTTGATTTTACATCAATTGCCTGATATTTATGGAATGGGCGGCAATGTGGTAAGTCGATTATTGGCACAAGCGAAACCGACCTTATTCGTACTCGGAAATCAAACGAATATCACAAGCTTTAATGGAATGCAGCAAACACTTTCGATTGCTGCCCAAGCAGGAAAGGCCGATAAAGTGACCGCAAAGTTTAATACTAATTTCAATTTATTTAATCTCGATGGGGATAAACTGAGCCTTTTAGAACGACTTCCGCCTATTTTGGCTCCTTTTGGTGATTATAAACCAACGGCTGGTAGCGAAATTATCCTTTATCAGAGAGTCGGTTCACTCACCACACCTAAACCATTGTTGATTGCCAATACAACTTCCGCTCGAAAATCAGCAGTTTTGGCTGGCGAAGGTCTTTGGCTTTGGCGTCTCGAAGAGTTTTCGTTGACCGATAAACAAGAAATTATTGATGAAGTGGTGATGAAAACCCTTCAATTGATTTCAGTAAAAGATGATAAACGTAAACTTAGAGTTTATCCAATCTCGCCCGATTTCTCAATTGATGAAAAAGTTATCTTTGAAAACGAGGCATATAATGATATTTATGAGAGAATCTACAACCAAGATATTAAATTGGATATCACTGATGAAAAAGGTAAAGTAAGAAGCTTTAGCTACACTACAACGAAAGATAATAGCCGTTTTGAGATTACTGGCTTGCCCGAAGGAGTCTATCGTTACAAGGCATCTACGCAAGTTTTGGGTAAAGGCGAAGTTGTTGATGGGCAGTTTATTGTTCGTAATACTGACTTGGAAAGTCTCAATACAACTGCTGATTTTAATATGTTGCGTACTTTGGCCACTCAAAATAATGGTAAATTCTTTGTGGCGAATCAACTTGAAAAATTGAAAGACTTCTTATCTTCAAATAAAGCTCCAGATAAAGTGACGAGTGTCGAGGAGATGAATGAGTTTATCAATCTGAAGTGGTTTTTCTTTCTATTATTGGTACTTGCCACCGTAGAATGGGGCATACGTAAATACCTTGGAAGTTACTAAAGAGCAATAATTTTATCTCTTCATTTAATTCGCCATACAGTTTGTTTAAAATCGTATGGCGAATTTTTTATGGTCATTATTACAAATTATTCATTTATCTTCAATCCTGCTTTATTTTCAGCTAATTTTGCAGAATACATTAAGTTTAACATAATTTTAGGATAACCAAAATAATGAATATAGGAGATAAGGTAAGGCTCATACACTCAAAAGAAGAAGGTATAGTAACCCGTTTTTTGAAGAATGATGTCGTAGAGGTTGAAATTGAAGAAGGTTTTAAATTGCCTGTTTTACGCAAAGAATTGGCAGTCGTTTCAAAAGCAGAAGATAAGGCTTTCAAGCCGCAGTCGAGAGTACAAGAAACGATACCACCACAGAGACCTGTTGCTGAAAGAAGTAGTTCACACGTAAAAGCCGATAAAGGTATCTACTTAGCATTTTTGCCGATCAATGAAAAATTGGTTTCATTGCACATCATTAACAATAGTGATTGGGATTTGCCGTTTTCATTGACTACAGGCTCAGAAAAAACACATCGAGGCTTGCTTGGTGGTTTTCTCACGGCTCGAAGTTTCCAGAAATATCCTAAAGATTTAGACTTAATAGACTTTGACGATTGGGGAAATTTAACTTTTCAAGCATTTTACTATAATTTGGGTTATTTCATTGAGCGGCCAACTTTTATAAAGAAAATGCGGCTGCGTGCCAATACTTTCTTCAGCCACAAAAAGTCAGCACCTATTCTTGCCAAAGACTGTTATTTATTTCAGTTAGATGCAGATGATTTGCCACTTGTAATCAACCCAGCGGAACTGAAAGAGAAAATGATGCAGTCAAAAACGGAAGAAATTCCTCTCAAAACCATTGAAAAACCTGCTGCAACCATTGATTTGCATATTGAGCAACTCACCACAAATGCTCTGAGTATGAATAATGCACAAATGCTCGACCTACAAATGCGAACTTTTGAAGCAAAATTTGAAAATGCCATTGCATCTGGTATGGATGAAATCGTATTTATTCATGGTGTAGGAAATGGTGTCTTGAAGCAAGAGATTCAGAAGAAATTAGCAGGACATAAAAATGTAGCTTGGTTTCAAGATGCTCAAAAAGAAAAATTTGGCTACGGAGCTACTCGAATTAAAATAAAATGATACTTTTTGAAGTTATTTGTCAAATATAACCAAACCATTATTAAATTAATCAATGAAAAGTAAGTTAGCGAGTCTCAATTTTGTTGCTATTGCCTTTTTTACTGCCTTTTTTACATCATTCTATGCCATCGGGCAGAAATCAAACCCCGAAGCTCCAGTCGAAAACTATTTACAAGATACCGTACTCGTGCAGAAGATACCTTCAAATATTAGTATTCCGTTCGATATTGCCATGAGCGACATCGAGAAGCAAATTAATGCAACAGTCACGGGTTTGATTTTCGAAGATAATAGTTATACCGATGATAATAATGATAATTTTAAATGTAAAGTTTGGAAAAAGTCTAATATCCTTATTACTGCTGCTACAAATGATGTCTTTGATTTCACTGTTCCGATTAAAGTTTGGGCTGAAAAAGGTATAGGAGCATTCGGTATTATGAAGTATATTCCACTTGAATTTGAGATGAATCTGAAATTTTCGACCCGTTTTACCATAAAACCCGATTGGTCAGTGCAAACTTTTACCACGCCAAATGGCTATGAATGGATTACAAAACCAAAGGTAAATGTTGGTTTCGATGTACCTCTTGATTTCATTGTCGGAAAAATAATTGATAATAACCACACCAAATTCGCTAAATCGCTTGATGATGCCGTTGCAAAGAATATGACAATCAAGCCTTATGTTATACAAGCGTGGAATGCGGCTATGCAACCTTATTTAGTATCAGAAGAATATCACACTTGGGTGAAAATTACCCCTTTGGAGATTTCGATGGTACCATTAAGAACCGTAGGGCGTAATATAAAGTCAGTTATTGGTATTAAAGCATTCACCGAAACACTTACTGGCGACCGCCCTTTTGCTCCTTTTTCGGTGAGTTCTGTGCCTAACCTAAAGATTGTCACAGGTATTCCAAATGATTTTCAAGTAGGTTTAATGAGCGATGTTTTGTTTACAGAAGCTGCCGCACAGGCAAAAAAGATGTTTGTAGGGCAGAAATATGAGTTTCAAGAAGGAAAATATAAAATCGAGATTACCGAAATTGACATTTATGGAAGCAATGAGTTTTTGGTAATCAAGGCTGATATTAAAGGTAGTCTAAAAGGTGCTGTATATATTAAAGGTATTCCTGTGTATGACCCAATAAAGAAAAAAATCGTATTATCGAATTCGCAATTTGATATTCAGACAAAAAATATCTTAGCAAAAGCTGCTGCTTGGCTTTTAGAAGGTAAACTCGTGAAGATGATTGAAGATGAATATGGTTTGCCAGTTGATGAACTAATCACCTATGCCAAACAGAATATAGAAACTGCCATGAATACCGAATACAAAAAAGGTGTAAAACTAAGCGGGAAAATTGATGCTGTTCAACCTGATAAAGTATATCTTACTCCAACAAGTATAGTTGCACTCGTGATGGCAAAGGGTAAAGTAGAAGTAAAAGTAGAAGGTTTATAAGAAAAACATACATTGACGTTAAATATAAAACCTGTAAGGTATTCAAGGCCTTACAGGTTTTTTTTCTACCTTTGCATCAGAAAAAGTAAGCCGTCTTATCGCGATTCTTTAGAGAATTGAGGAAAGTCCGAACAGCAAAGAGCATCATGCTACCTAACGGGTAGGGAGTAATTGGGCGACTGATTATTTACAGCCAGTGCAACAGAAAATAAACTACCGTAGTCATACGGAAAAGGTGAAAAGGTAGGGTAAGAGCCTACCGCTCGGTTGGTGACAAACGAGGCACGGTAAACCTCATGAGCTGAAAGACCAAATAAACCGACAGTCCTTCGGGACTAAGGCTGCTCGTCTGAGTCGGAGGGTAGGTTGATAGAGGCAAGTAGCGATACTTGTTCGAGATAAATGATAAGAATTTCGAGAAATCGAAATACAGAATTCGGCTTATAGGCTTATTTTTTCTTTTACAAAACTTCAAATTCGGATAGAAAATTCCTTAAAAACAGCCTTTTACTATTTACCATTCAATAAAATTTCTGCTAAATATTTGATTTTCAATGCAATAGTTATACCTTTGCAGTCCAAATAAAACAGGGGACGAGTTCCCCAACTTTAAATAAAACAAAAGAAATGGCAGTTAAAATCAGATTAGCAAGAAGAGGACGCAAGCAAGCACCAGTTTATGACATCGTAGTAGCTGACTCTCGCTCACCTCGTGATGGTAAATTCATCGAGAAATTAGGTCAGTACAACCCACAATCAACTCCAGCAGGAATTTCATTGAAAGATGATAGAGCTGTGTATTGGTTAATGGTTGGAGCAGAGCCAACAGATACTACAAGAAAAATCTTGTCAGTAAGAGGTGTTATGTTGAAAAAACACTTACAAGTAGGTGTAGCAAAAGGTGCTATCACACAAGAAGTAGCTGATGCTCGTTTCGAGGCTTGGTCTAAAGAAAAAGACGCAAAAAGAGAAGTTAAGATAGCAAAGTTAACTGAAGGGAAAGATGCAGCTAAGAAAGCAGCATTTGATGCAGAAAAGAAAAAACGTGCTGATATGGAAGCCGCTCAACAAAAAGCAATAGCTGAAGCAGAAGCTGAGGTTGCTGCTCAAGAAGCAGAAGCCACAGAAGAAGCTCCAGTAGCAGAAACTACTGAGGAAACACCTGCAGAAGCTTAATTCTTACAGTTGCAGTCATTTATAAAGAATCCTCGCCCCAAAAGCGAGGATTTTTATTTAATTCAATAATTCGCTTACTATGACAAAAGAAGATTGTTATTTAGTGGGTAAACTAACCAAAACCCACGGACTAAAAGGCGAAATGGCCATTTGGTTAGATGTTGACTACCCCGAAGAATACGAAGACTTAGAATCTATTCTGGTAGAAATGAAGGGAGAGTTGATACCTTACTTCGTAGAAGAGATTCAAATCAGAGCCAATAAATCAATCATTAAGTTTGAAGATGTAGATTCGATTGAAGCGGCACAAAAACTCGTCAATTGTGATTTATATTTGCCAAATGAAAATTTGGAAGAATTGGACGACGATCAATTCTATTACCACGAAATTATAGGTTTTGATATAGTGGATGATACGCAAGGAAAATTGGGTAAAGTGACGGCCGTTTATACCGCCGAGGCTCAAGACTTGATTGCGATGAATTATCAGAACCAAGAAATATTAATTCCGGTGAGTGATGAAATCGTGAAGACGATTGACCGTGAAAAAAAAGAACTTTATACAAATTTACCAGCGGGCTTAATTGAAGTTTATTTAGATGAAGCTGGAACACCCGATGATGCCGACGAGGAAGAATAAGAAGTTTTGAAATGATGGAAGCAGAAAAAATAACTATTGAAGATACCCCAAATTCTGGACTAAGAATTGACATCATTTCGTGTGTCCCTCGCTTGTTGGATAGCTTTTTCGACCACTCGATTTTGAAGCGTGCCAAAGATGCTGGTCATGCCGAAGTAGTGATTCATGACCTCCGTGACTACTCAATCCAGAAGCAAAAACAGATTGATGATTATGCCTTCGGTGGTGGGGCTGGAATGGTACTCGGAATCGAGACAATTGCTCGATGTATTCGTAATTTACAAAGTATTAGAGTTTATGACGATATAATATATATGACTCCCGATGGCGAACGCTTTCAACAAAAGATGGCCAATCGCCTTTCGATGAGCAAAAATCTTATGATTTTGTGTGGGCATTATAAAGGAATTGATGAGCGTGTTAGAGAACACTTTATTACTAAAGAAATATCAATAGGAGACTACGTTTTGTCAGGTGGAGAGTTGCCCGCAGCTGTTGTGAGCGATGCTCTTATTCGTCTTATACCTGGCGTGCTAAACGATGAAACATCAGCCCTTACAGATTCTTTTCAAGATAATCTTTTGGCTCCGCCAGTATATACTCGACCAGCCGATTTTGAGGGTTGGAAAGTGCCAGAGGTTTTACTTTCTGGCCACGAGAAAAAAATCAATGATTGGCGAATGGAGCAATCTATTAAACGCACCCAAGAGCGTCGACCAGATTTATTACAGTAACAAAAAAGACTTGACTTTAAGGTCAAGTCTTTTTTGTTACTGTAATTCCTTCCGTATTTACTAAGGCTATTTTTTGTTATTTTGGGCTTTTTTTATGTCTTCAATCATCATCATTGTTCTGTATTCAATTCCCTTTTTGTTCAAATGATATGGGGTATTGTATAGAAGTGAATCAGGCATTTTATATTTCTCAGCTGAGCCTATAATTTGTAGTTTTGATTTTCTCAATTCTTCTTGAACTTTTCTAATTTGAATAATCGAATTATTATAGGATGCTTCCTGATAGCAAGGAAATGAAACATACAGTGATGCTCCTTTTTTATTGAGCTCGATCTGGAATTTTTCAAAATACCGTACCACGTCATCGTTAAATTCACCACCGATGGTAGAATAGGGGTCAAAATGTTCTTGCTCTTTTTCTAAATGTGTGTAGGTATCTCCATATTGATTAAACGAATTTACGGAATAAATATCACTGTCTTTAAAATTATGATATTCACTTATCTTAAACTTTGTTAAGATGTATTTTGGTAAAAACGGAACTATATTCGAAAGTTGAGGCAGATTTAAATGCTTTATATTCATAAAATCTACATCAAAAACTGTTCTCATTAGCTCTTCAGATCCCGCATCAAGGCCTCTATAATAATGACCGTATTCGGGAACAAGAATTACAATATCACCTTTCTGTATATATTCGCTTGTATTATCAATCATATATTTTATACCTATCAGAGCATGAATAGCAGTATTAATCGGATTTAATTTTAAGGAATCCTTTATAGTTTTACTATCTAAGCCAAAACAAAGATTTGAACCACCAACAAAAATTATTCGTGGCGATGGCGTATTTTGTAATAATGAATTCTTTCCAATGCTGGCCATTAAAAGTGATTTTGAAGCACGAGGAGTTGTGGGTAGCAATATTCCCAAGATAAATGCAAGTGGTATTGGTGAAAGAAATACTAATGTTTTGAGTATAAATTTTTTCATGTAAATCCTAAAACTGAAAATAGATAAATTGTTGGTCTTGGCCTGAAAATAAGAATATTTTTGTGAATATTGTAATGATAATTGCGTAGTAGAAGGCATATCTCAACGAACGTTTCCAGTTGTGGCCTAATTTTGCAATAGCGTATTGTTCTTCTCTTCCAAACCATTCGATTAAAACAAAAATACCTATCAAAGCTAATGTAATATATGCTTGTTTTGTTTCTTCGAACTGTGGAATTGATAAAATTGAAGAAGAAAAAATACCAGAGATGTAATTTGTTGCGTGATGGATACTTTCTGCCCTAAAAAATATCCACGCAAATACAGTTAAAAGAAAAGTGATAATTATCTGAGAAAACTCTTTAATGCTTGGCCATTGCCTGCCTTTAGCAACGATGTCAATATAGTTGCGGTTGGTCTTCATAATAATAGCAGGCATGATGAAAAGAGCATTCAATGCTCCCCAAGTAATAAAAGTCCAGTTAGCACCGTGCCAAAAGCCACTTACAATAAAGATAATAAATGTATTACGAATTCGCATCCAATTGCCACCACTACTTCCTCCTAACGGGATATATAAGTAATCTTTGAACCAAGACGATAAAGAAATGTGCCAACGTCTCCAAAATTCAGCTATGTCTCTTGAAAAGTACGGATAGGAAAAGTTGCGTAACAATTCAATGCCAAATAATCGAGCAGTACCTAAGGCGATGTCTGAATACCCAGAGAAATCTCCATAAATCTGAAAAGTAAAAAATATTGCTCCCAAAAAAAGTGTACTTCCACTCATTTCGGTTGAATTATTGAAAATTTGATTCGCAAATTCTGCACAATTATCAGCAATCACTATTTTTTTAAATAAGCCCCAAAGTATTTGTCGTAAGCCATCAACGGATTTCTTATAGTCAAATATCCTTTGTTTTTTTATTTGTGGTAGTAAATGAGTGGCTCGCTCGATTGGACCAGCAACTAATAGAGGGAAAAAGCTTACAAATACTGCATAATCCACGAAACTCTGCTCAGCCTTGATTCTATCTTTATAAATATCAATTACATACGACAGCCCATGAAAAGTATAAAAAGAAATTCCAACAGGTAAAATGACTTTTATCATCAAAGGATTGACTTGCCATCCGATAGATGACATCGCCGAAGCAAATGATTCGGTGAAAAAATTGTAATACTTGAAAATTCCAAGAAAACCAAGATTTACAATAATACTTAACCAAAACCAAAACTTTTTTACTTGAAGATTTTTGGCATGCTGCATCTCTAAGCCCGTGAAATAATCAAGTAAAGTTGAAAACATAAGTAAAAACATAAATCTCCAGTCCCAACAGGCATAGAAGAAATAGCTTGATATGAGCAATAGAGCATTTTGTAAGTAAAGTCTTTTATTTGTTACGAACCAATAAAGAGCAAAAACAATAGGTAAGAATATAGCAAATTGTAGAGAATTAAATAGCATTCGTTTATCAGTAATTAATCATTAGTTTAAATAGGGTTAGCCCTTTGAGCATGACTCACAACAGTCTGGGGCTTTGAGAAGTTGAGGTATTTGGAACATAAAAGTTCAATTTATCAACGCAGTTTATTAGAAGCACACAGTTCGATAGAAGTACACAGGTCAAATTTAATACTTTCGCCTCAGTTTTGCAAAATCCTTATATAGACTTAATGTATTTTACAATTAATTAAGTTTAGAATACTAACATATTGACTGTAGAAGCAGACATTTTGAAAAACACAAGTTCACAGTTTACACTAATTACGAGTAGAAAGATAAATTCAGACGGTTGTAGCCGTTGAGTTTTCGACTATTGGTTCACAATTGATAATTTAGTGTTTCTTTGTGTTTATTCAAAGATATTTGCCTATAGTTAAAAAATCAATGAGTTTTCTTTTTTTTCTTTGTATAAATTAGTCTTATACTTCGTGTACCTCCGTGGTAAGAATTGTCTTATATGGCATTAAGTTATTCAGTTGAGTTCAAGCAATTTAATATTCAAAACCTCACTTACAGAGTAATAAAAATATTGCATCGTGATAAGAAAGTTACTTTATCAAGCTTTACCATTCTAAATAGAGAGCTTACTGATCATAAATAATATTTATGAAAATTATATTTAGTATTATGCAAAACAAACTAATAATATAAAATAAAAAGATATATATTATTAAAAAGTATAGTTAATATATTATCAAACCCCTATTTTTACCTTTAAACACCGCATTTTCCTTGCAAAATCCATAAAAAAATAGTAAATTTGTATATGATACAGGTAGAAAAGTACAATAAAAACCTAAAAAAATTATATAATTATCTTCATTTAAGTAAAATTAAAGGCTAATGGCTGAGGAAACAGAAAATTTAACTCCAATTGGCGACGATTCGCAATCTTCCAACAACGGCACAATTATCCCAATTAACATCGAAGACGAAATGCGTGGTGCGTACATTGATTATTCAATGTCTGTTATCATCTCACGTGCTTTACCTGATGTTAGAGATGGTCTAAAACCCGTTCACCGTCGTGTGCTTTACGGTATGGCAGAGCTAGGCGTTTATCACAATCGTGCTTACAAAAAATCAGCCCGTATCGTAGGAGAGGTACTGGGTAAATTCCACCCACACGGCGATTCATCAGTTTACGGTACAATGGTGCGTATGGCCCAACCTTGGTCGTTGCGTTATATGCTCGTTGACGGACAGGGTAACTTTGGCTCAATTGACGGCGACTCACCCGCTGCCATGCGTTATACCGAGGCACGTTTAAAGCGTATTGCCGAAGAACTTTTGGCTGACATCAACAAAGAAACGGTTGACTTTCAACCTAACTTTGATGATTCCCTCGAAGAACCATCAGTAATGCCTGGTAAAATACCAAACTTGCTTCTAAATGGTTCGTCTGGTATTGCCGTTGGTATGGCTACCAATATGGCTCCGCATAATTTGTCGGAAGTAGTAGATGGTATCACTGCTTACGTTGATAATAACGAAATTACGGTTGAGGAGTTGATGCAACACATCAAAGCACCTGATTTTCCTACAGGAGGAATTATCTATGGCTACAATGGTGTTAAATCTGCGTTTGAGACTGGGCGTGGCCGTATCGTCATTAGAGCTGTTGCTAATTTTGAAGTGTCAAAAACAGGCAAAGACCAAATCGTTGTTACTGAAATTCCATATATGGTCAATAAGGCAGCAATGATTGAGAAAACTGCTTCTTTGATTAATGATAAGAAGATTGAAGGAATCTCCGACATGCGTGACGAGTCAGACCGTGATGGTATGCGTATCGTATATGACCTCCGTAAGGATGCCGTGCCAAATGTAGTTTTGAATAATTTATTTAAATATACTGAGCTTCAATCTTCATTTAGTATCAACAACGTAGCATTATCTAAAGGTCGCCCCGTAACGGTCAACCTCAAAGATATGATTCGCTTCTACGTTGACCACCGCATGGAGATTATCACTCGTCGTACTCAATATGATCTCCGTGAAGCACAAAAACGAGCTCATATCTTAGTTGGTTTATTAATTGCCTTAGATTATCTCGATGCCGTAATTGCACTCATCCGTAAGTCGAAAGATGCCGATGAAGCAAAAGCTGGATTGATGGCAGGTAATTTTATGACGGCTAAAGAAAAAGATGAGTTCCTAAGTTCGGGTGTTCAACGCCTTCAAATCGAAGGAACTTACGACAATGACGCTGCCAGTGGAATTATATTGAGCGAAATTCAAGCAAAAGCTATCTTAGATATGCGTTTGCAACGCCTCACAGGTTTAGAACGTGATAAAATTATTGCTGAATACAACGAAATCAAAGCAATTATTGATGATTTGAGAGCAATTTTGGCATCAGAAGAACGTAAACGTACTATCATCAAAGATGAGTTGGCTGAATTGAAAGCTCGTTATGGCGATGCACGTCGTTCTAAAATTGAGATGGCTGCTGGTGAATTTAGTATTGAAGATATGATTCCAGATGATGAAATGCTCGTAACCATTTCACATCAAGGGTATATCAAACGTACACCACTGCAAGAATATCGAACACAAGGGCGTGGAGGTACTGGTTCACGTGGTGTAAAAACCAAAGATGAAGATTATACCGAACATCTTTTTGCTGCAACCAATCACAATTACTTATTATTCTTTACACGCAAAGGTCGTTTATTTTGGATGCGTGTATTTGAAGCACCCGAAGGAGCAAAAACATCAAAAGGTAGAGCTATTCAAAACCTTATCAATATCGAAGCCGATGATAAGATTCAAGCAGTATTGAATGTCAAAACGCTCGTTGATGAAGATTACATAAAAAATAACTACATCGTAATGTGTACCGAAGACGGAACAGTGAAAAAGACTCTTTTGGAGGCTTACTCTCGTCCACGTCAAGGTGGTATCATTGCCATCAATATCGCCGAAGGCGATAATCTCTTAGATGTTGCTCTGACTAACGGCGATAACAATATCGTCATCGCAGCTCGTAATGGTAAAGTAGTTCGCTTCCATGAATCAGGTACTCGTCCGATGGGCCGTACGGCAACTGGTGTTCGTGGTATTAATCTCGAAGAAGGCGACCGAGTAATTGGAATGGTCTGTGTGTCGAGAGAAGATACGCAACTCTTAGTTGTATCGGATAAAGGCTACGGAAAACGTTCTGATGTTGAAGATTACCGAGTAACGTCGAGAGGAGCGAAGGGTGTTAAAACGCTCAATATTACTGATAAAACGGGTGCTTTGGTAGCCATCAAAGAAGTGACCGATGATGATGATTTAATGATTATCACAAAAAAAGGAGTTGCTATCCGTATCAAGGTTTCTGATTTGCGTGTAATGGGGCGTAATACCCAAGGTGTTAAACTCATTCGCATGAGCGATACCGACGATATCGCATCCGTAACTCGAATTATCAGAGAAGAGGAAGAAGAAGTTGAAAATTCAGCAGATGGTGCAGTTGATGGATCTTCAGCAACTGAAGTTTCAGGTTCGTCAGAAACGCCAACTGTAGAGTAAGAAATTTAGAATAGAGTAGGAGAGAAGAGGCTTTCAATAAACAATTATCATTCACCTAAAGATTTACATAAATGTCTATTCGTCAATAGGTTACATTAGAATACAAGAAAATAGATGATAATTGTTTATTGAAGTTTATTAACTGATAATGTTAAACTTTTGTTAATTGCTCAGAAATTTCATATTTTCGACTAAAAAAATAGTCAAAACCCTAAATTGAAAATAATTATCACCAAAACCGAATTTATCAAATGAAAAAAATCATTTTAGCGTCTGTAATGACAGTATTTACAACAGGCGTTTATGCACAGGGTGCAATTGATGCCCAACTAAAAGAAGCCCAATGTAAAACCGCTACTGATAATATAGCTAAAGCAGAAAAAGCAACTCAAGATGCCAAGAAAGCATTGAAATCAGCAACATGGGTAAAACTCGCTGAGTCTCAACTTGAAATGGCTATTGATTGTGGCAAAGACTCAACAGCATCAGAAAAAGCGTACAATACTTATTTGAAAGCTTTGGAAGTAGATAAAGCAGCAGGAGGGAAGGGCGTGAAAGATATTGAAGCAGCAATGACAGGTTCAACATCAAGATTATACACTTCTTTGATGCAACAAGGTGCCGGCTATTATAACCTAAAGAATTACAGTAAAGCCCTTAATCTTTTCAAATTAGCATCGACAACAAGTCCTAAAGATACAATCGCAACTTTATATGCAGGTATTGTAGCACAACAAGGGCAGGCAATGGATGATGCCAAAACATATTTTGGAAAATTTATCGACCAAGGTGGAAAAGACGTAGCAGTATTTTATGGTTTGTCTGAATTATACAGAAACGATAAAGAACATGCGAAAGCAGTAGAAATCTTAAAGAAAGGTATTGCCGTAAATCCGAAAGATAAAGATTTACAAAGCTCACTTATCAATGCTTATTTAGGTGGTGGTATGATGAATGAAGCTATTGAAATGATGAAACAAAGAGTTGCGAGCACACCGAATACACCTGAGAATGCTAAGAATTTAGCTGAAGACTTCAAAAACTTGGGAACTTTATATGAAAATGGTGCTGGAGAATACGAAAAGAAAATCCGTCCACTTGAACATGATGTAACTCAAGCTGCTAAAGATAAAATTGAGGCTGAGAAAGAATTAGCAAATGTAGAAGGAAAGAAATCTGCTCAAGAAGAAGAATTAAAGCGTTTAACTGACCGATTGAAAAAAGAGCCTAAAAATGCAGCTTCAATTAAAGGTAGCATTGCTTCTGTAAATCAAATGATTGCAGCAGCAGGAGCAGAAGTTGATGCTGCCAAAAAGAAAATTGAAAAAGCAGCTCAAGTAGCACAAAATAACAGCAAAAATGAAGCTGAATTAAATAGTTTAAGAGCAAAAGAAACAGAATTGAAAGATTTGGCCGTTTCAAATTATAAAAAAGCTCTTGAAATCGACCCAAGTAATTTTGATGCAAACTATAACTTAGGAGTGTTTTATTTTAACTCTGCCGTTGTAGCTAAAGGAGCTGTAGATAGAATGGATATGAAAACTTATAATGAGAAAGGTAAAGCCATCGAAGAGCAAGTTTGTGCAACTTTTACGCAGTCAAAAATATATTTTGATAAATGTAAGTCATTGAAAGCTGATGACCAAGATACAAATTCAAATCTCGAAAATTTGAAAGGAGTACTTGAGCAATGTGCTAAACGTAAATAATTGATTATCAATTATTTATTTGTGAATTATAATAAAAAAAGCCTGCTAAGAAATTTCTTAGCAGGCTTTTTTTATTATGTATATCGCAAGTATATATGGGGGAATAGGAAATTATTATTTAACATAATGTAAATTATAAAACATATCATATGCTACTAAATTGACTTGACATATATCTTATAAATATATGATAATCAAGGACTTACAAAGAAATAAAAAAAATCGTAACTTCATACCCTACTTACGAAAAGTAGTAGAAAGCTACCGTGCTGGACTGGTCTCTTCTACTGAATTGAAGACTGGTTTACAGATGGATTTTAAGCGTGTCCGACATCTTAACAGATGGTATTTTAAGCATCGAATTTTGCCCCTTCTTAAACCTAAAAAGACTAAGAAAATGAAATCAGACAATGCTCGAATCAAAGAACTTGAAGCAAAAATCAAGTTGCTTGAAAAAGAAAAAGAATTCTTCAAATTGAAGGCTGTTGCGTGGGAAACTTTGGTCGATGTGGCCGAAGAAACTATGAATATTTCCATCAAAAAAAAGTTCGCACCCAAACGGTTGAAAAGCTGACTTGTCGTTACCCATTGCTGGGTATGAGTTTGCTCTGTTCGTTGTTTGGGTTTAGTCGTCAAGCTTGGTATGCGGCTATCAAGCAGAAAGAAAAGGTTTCGTTTGAATTTGATGCTGTTTTGGCTGAAATCTTGGCTATTCGTAAGCGAATACCTGGTATTGGCACGGCTAAATTGTATGAGCTTTTAAAGCCCTTTTTGTTTTCCCATTTCATTAAAATGGGTCGAGATAAGGTTCATCTTTTGTTAAAAAAAGAGGGTTTATTGGTCAAAAAGAAAGGTCGTAGAGTGGTTACGACCAATTCTGACCATTGCTTGAAAAAGTATCCAAATTTAGTAAAAGATATTATTCCAACCGAAACAGAATCGTTGTGGGTGTCCGACATGACTTATCTTTCGTGTGGTCGTGGCTTTGCTTATTTATCGTTGATTATGGATGCTTTTTCTCGAAAAATTGTTGGTTGGTCTTTACAAAAAAAGTTGGATGCTAAGGGGCCTGTTTTAGCTCTAAAAATGGCGTTACAGTCCCGCACTAAAGCCACACAATTAATCCACCATTCTGACAGAGGTGTACAGTACTGCTCGTGGGCGTATGTGGATTTATTAAGGGATGCAAATGTGAAAATTAGTATGTGTTCTGCGGCCGAACCCAATGAAAATTCGATGGCTGAACGCCTGAATCGTACTTTAAAAGAGGATTTTAATGTGAAGGGATTTATTTCTTTTTGTGAGGCTTCGGAGGTAATTGAACGAGTAATCAAGACTTATAATGATTACCGTCCGCATGCCTCATTAGATTACAAAACGCCTAAGCAGGCTCATCAATCTATTGGTAGTCAAAGACTTAGGTGGTATCCGTATAAAAAAATAAGGTTTTCTAATGTGATTAGAAAACCTGTAAATTCGGGATGATTGAATGCTGTCAAGCTATCTTCGTAGCATACGTATATATAATATACTTTCTTTATATTTAATAAGTAAAATTAGTATTAAATATAAACCCTATTGGTGTTCTTTTCTACTCGACCCCTTCACTCACTTCTCACCTTACTACACTCTTCAAAATTCAAATTGCTCCGTTTAGTACATTTAAATTTTATCGACTAATTCAATGATTTGCTCATTTTTGTTGTGGCTGAGAATTGAATGAAAAATGTTTCCTGATAGATTGTCGGTAAATATTCAATTCTCGCAAAGCTTAAAAACAAGGTTTTCGAATAAATCTACAATTAAATTAATATAATTTTTTAAGAAACTGCTGTTATTGTTAAGGCTATTTTGAACAAATTGCGTTAAATAGATTTAATCTCATGTATGATTGCTTACAGAAATTAGAATGATTTTTCAAACGAAAATTAAGTTAGAGTATTCTCAATCAGGGAATAATAAATTTGTAGTTTCTGAAACGTATGGATAATTTTTCTTACTTGCCAGTTGTAGAGTGTTGATAAGTAGTATTTCATTTCTTCAAATTGACTATTTTCGGAAAAATAAATCCACAAATGCAGAAAAATCCACGTGGAACATTTGTGGAAAAAGTGAAATATTTTGTGAATATGTGTTGAGAATATCTAAAGTAATTGAGTCCCCTACTGAATAATTCTAAATTAAGTCTTCATTATATACCTCTTATTGGAGAATGCTGATAATAGTTGTAAGAGCATAGTATACCAGTTTCTTTGAGAATTAATGGCTACTATGCTCTGATACGTAGTTTCAGGATTTGAAACTTACAGAGGAAATTTATTATATTTAACTCATAAAAGCCTTTAATGCTTTCGGCTTACGACCAACTTTCTTACGCATTTTTACTTTTTCTGGGCGTTCTTTTATCTTTTTGTCTTCAAAGAATACACCAAGTGCTTCTATTATAATATCTTTTTGTGACATGCCTTCCCAGTACCCATAGTCTTTCATTTGTTCAACAAGTTCATTCGGGCAGTCAAAAGTGACTTTGGTTGATGGCCCAGATTCTTGCATAGCATTTAGTATCGTATTTGCTTGAGTTGCTGCTGCACTTTCAGCGGTTTTGCCTGCTGGAACTAAACTTTCAAATGTGAAATTTTTATTTTTTGCCATTGTCTTAAATTTTACTTTAGGATACTATCTTATTAGTATATTCAAAATCTTTTAGGTGCTCTATGAACAATCTACTGTTTTATACTTTCCAAAATTTCTTTGGTCAGGTTATAATAGTCCATTGCTCCATTACTATCTGGCGAGTAAGAAAAAATATCCGTGCCATTGGCTTGTGCTTCCGAAACTGCAATGTTATCACGAATCGTAGTTTTGAAAAACTTATCGCCAAGCTGCTGTTTGGTTGCTTCAACTAAGTCGTTACTTAATTTTTTGTTTATCTTCGGATTGTATCGAGTTGCAAATACTCCACCCAAATGTGTATTTGGACTTATCTGTTGAAGCTCCGATGAGTAAATCAAGAAATTACGCAAACCCTCATAACTCAAAAATTCGGCTTGAAGCGGAACCAAATACATATCGCAAGCAATGAGTGCAATTCGTGTCATACCCGAAAGTGTTGGCGGACAGTCTATCATGATGAACTCATAATTTTTCTTGACCTTATCAAGTAATAATTTTAAGTTGAATGGAAATACAGGCGATGCCTTGATGGTATCCTCTTTAGCATTCAGTTCAGCAGAGCTTGGTAGTAAATCACCAATGGGTGTTTCAATGGCTACGGTATCGAATGATAATTCACCAGTCAAATAATTTCCTACGTGATTTTTTCCTACTTGAGCTTCTTGTACTCCGAAGCAACGAGTCAAACTCGCTTGTCCATCCAGGTCAATAAACAGGACTCTTGCTCCTGCAAATTTTTGAAACGCCGCTCCTAAGTTTTGAGTTGAAGTGGTTTTGCCAACCCCCCCCTTGTTGTTAACTACGCTAATAATCATTGGATATGAAAGAATAATATTTACCCGCAATATAGGTCAAATAAAATATATCAGCAATATCGTTGTTATTAATTTTATCCACAGTATTTTTTAATAAGTTAATATCTAACAAAATATACTTATATTTTGTAATAGTACTTATTAATTGTTAAATATTTATTGTTAAAATCTTAATGATTAATATTTAATAACAAAAAAATATGTATAAAAATATTGTTAAGTATATATTTAAAAAATACATTTCAAAATAATAATATTTATATACTTAATTAAAAATATAAAACTTATTTATATAATAAACCAATTTATATGTGTAAATTTAAAAGTAAAAATTATATATAATTTAAAGTTCTTATAGTATTATATAAATAAAAATATAAGAAAGTATTAAAAGTATTGTTTGTTGTGTATGAAAAATATTTTATAAGTATATAAATATGTACGAATAGTATAATATTATAGAAAAGGTTTGGGTTTCAAAAGGTCTTGAAAATCGTTTTTAAGCGGTGTGTTTTTTAAGAAATGATAAACTACCTTATCTGTAATCTTGGATGGCTTCAATGGAGTTATTTGGGGCTTAAAATTAGGTAGCATTAGTTTGTAATATGGATGGGAAAATTTCATTTATCCAATAATGTGGTGCATTTTCAAATTTGGACGCTAAAAATGAATTTTAGGGATAAATTTTAGTATAAATTATAAAACAAAAAAGGAGAAAGTTGCCTTCCTCCTTATAAAATGTCTGATTCGTTTTTTCTTTTATTTAAAATAAAATCCGCTCGGAGCTATCTCAGCTTTTACTGAATCTATTAATGTTCCTGAGGTTTGGTATCTGAAAATATAACCAGCTTGTTTGTATGACGGAATCAGACTTGTGTAAATAATGTCACTTTCAGTGTCGAAGCCAACAGCTGTAAATGTTCTATTGATAAAAGTTTTGCTTGTGCCAGTAGCAATATCAATTGCATTTACTTCTCCTTTAAGTTTATAACCATCGGCTGCATCATAAAAATTGTAGGTACAATAAAGTGTTTTTTTATCTTTACTGATGCTTAAACTGCTCGGAGATTTTTTATCATTCGTACCAGCTTTCAATTTTGTTTCCACTATTTTAGTCGTTGGATTAAACAACTTCAATTCTTTTTCGGCAATCATCCAAATTTTATTTGACGCATCTAAAGTAAAATTACTTGGATTCGCACCTACTTCAATCGTAGTCGTTACTTCGTCCTTCTGTGTATCAATTACCTTAATTGTTTTCTGACTGCCAACATTACCAACGTAAGCCGTTGTACCAATTACTAAGATACTCTCTGCTCCTTTATCAACTGGAATCTTTTTTGTGATTTTATTAGTGGATAAGTCAAGCACTGCCACGAAGCCTTGTTTGTATGAATAGTCAGGATTAAATGTATCCCAGCAGGTTATGTAGGCTTTGTTAGCTCCTGCCTTAACTACTTTTCTTGGGTTATCTATTTCTCCTTTAATACTTGCTATACTTTTGAATGTACGAGCGTTGACTATTTCAATGGCGTCTTTTCCATCGGTTGAATTATCTACCAATATAATGCCTTTTTCGTCAATCTCTGAATAATCTGTAATACCGCCTGCTATCGAAGTGTTATTCTCTTTTAAGAAAATGTCAGTCGAGGCGGTTTTGCTACTTCTGTTCACTAAAGAGAGCGTTCCGTTATTATCAAAAAAGTTTCCTGAGTTAATAATGAAGACGCCATCATCATAAGGTTGTGCTGGAGTACTTTCTGTTTTCTCGCATGAACTAAATGCGATGGCTGTTAATGAAATTAAACTTAGATTTCTGAGTGTGCGTGTTGATAAAAAATTGTTTGTCATTTTTCTTTGGGCGGGCCTACCGCAATTTTAGTTTGAAAATTTACTATTAATGCTTTTTGACTGTTTGCTGATGTTGAGAATAATGTTGTCTAAAGTTTCTCTATACCGTGATACACTTAGCAGTATATTAGGGCGTCTAATGAAAATTGAATACTGCTGCCAATTGAAAATTGATACCTGGCATCGCATTGCGTTTGACATTCGGATAAACTGTGTTCGTAAGATTATTAGCTTGAAAAATCAAGTTAGCATCTTGCGACATAATTTTGATTTTGTGTGTAAAAGTTGAGTTAAGGATAAAGTATGACGGGAAAGGCTGACCTGAGTGGTCGAAAGTGAAATAGCGTTCAGAATTGAACACCCCTTGTAGGCTGGCATTCCAACGTTTTTTGCTGTAATAAATACTGCCAGAAACCGCATGGCGAGGCACATAGATAAGTTGCTTACCGATGAGGTCTTGAGCATAGACATCATACACTTTTTGTTGTGAAGCATAGGTGAGTGAATATGCCAAAATTAAACCCGCAGTTTTCTGCTGAATGAAATCATTGTATTTGAGAGAAGAACTAAACTCTATTCCTTTGCTCAAAACCTGTTGTAGATTTTCTACCCTATAGTTTTTCTCAGGATTCCAATACGTCCAGTTGTCGATGAGGTTATGGAAAGCATTGACCGAAAAAGAAGATTTGAAATATTGTCCGTGCAGTTGTTTATACTCCAAACCTATTTCTTTATTGAAACCATTTTCTGGTTGAATATCAATATTGCCCAAAACTTTCCAGTACCGTTCGTTTAAAGTAGGAAGTCTATAACTACGAGCTACATTTCCTAAGAACTCCAATTGTTGAGATTTATTCGTAAAAAGATTTAAAATTAATCCAAATGCGGGGGTGAATGGAGCTTTGTATCGACTTGAAAGTGCTTGTCTTAGGTTAAGCGTCGTAATAATTTTATTTGGTTGATTATTCCATTCAAATGATTTACGGATAAGAGCAAATATATCGCCACGGTTTTCATGGATGATATCAGGCCCGTAACCATCAACTCTGGTGGCATAATGAACGAATTCACCACCAGCTCTGACGGTCAAACCGGCGTGGTTTTTATGGCTAATAAAGTCATGTTCGGTTCTTATGATGTATCGGTCAGTTGAGGCATTGCTTGGATTTAAGAAATCACCTTTGCCATAATCTAAAATATCTCTGATGAAACCAAGCTTTATTGAAGTATTATCGAGTTGTGTTCCGCCAATAAATCTTAATGCTTGTGTTTGAGTAATTTCTCTAAAATCAATGATACTCGGTTGAATTGTTAGTTTATTATCAGTAAGCCAAGCATTGAGGTAAATAAGTCGATAGGAAGATTTTTTATTCGTATTAAATCTAAAATATAAATCTTGTACGAGTCCTTTTTGAGTAGTTTCGGAAGGTTCAATAGCGTATTCACGACCATTCCTGTCAATTCTTGATTCATTGAGTGCTGGAGTTTTACCGTCAAAGTTTCGGATGTTTCCACCATAGAAAAGTGTTTTTCCGTTGAGGACGCCATTTTTATAGATTTTGCTGAAGCGTAATCCTGCATTCAGATTTCCACTTCTAAAACTTCCGTATTGTCCGCCAACCACTGCATTCACTCCTTTGTTGTTCCAGTTAGGTACAGAGCTTAGTAAAATGCTTCCTCCAACTGCATCGCTACCCACACAACTTGCCGACGAACCATACTGAATAGCCATTTGGTCGAAACCCATTAGTGGGATTGTAGATAAATCTGATAGCCCGACTGTTGGTGAATTGATGTTTAGACCGTTCCAAAGTACTGCTGTATGATTTGCAGAGGTTCCTCGAAAAGAGATGGTTGTGAGCTGGCCAGAGCCGTAAGATTTTAGGGCTATGGGTGCTTGGAACTGCAAAAAATCTGACAAGTTTTGGTACTGAAATCGAGCCAAATTTATGGAGTCAATCTTCTGTACTTTTAATCCCGCCATGAATTTTTCTGGCGAAAATCCGAACACCTGAACTTCGTTTAATTGCTTACAATCCTTGCAATCGGGTGATGAAATTTCTTGAGAAAAAGCCCCTACTGAGATACCAAAACTCCAGCCCAAAAGTAAAATTTTGGGAATATTATTCTGGCTTTTTTGGGCCAGTTTCTTGATACGCCGTAAGGCAGCGTTCGCAGGATTTTGCATTTGAAAATAGAATAAAATTATTCTTCAAAAAGCACACTTCAAACCCAAATAAAGGTTAGTCAAGTCGGTGCTTTTCGACTAATAAAAAACAAGGATTTTGAAAATGATTCGCAACATTGCTCTTCCTCCGAAAGCAAATGATACATACGAAATACGGCAGGTCTCCTGACTCACCTCACTGATTGCGACACCTTCCCGCTTGGTTAGAAGCAGTGGTAAAGCTAAGTATGCCATAGACAAGGCAATCAGTTTTCAGAACCGAAATTCTGAGGAGGTTTACAGTTGCGGGGACAGTTCTCGATTGGAGCATTACTGCTGGACGAGATTCCCTATTAAGCTAAAAGCAAAAAGAAGTTTTACCGATAGCACCGTAATTCATAAACAAAGGTAATAGAATAAAATTGATTCTGAAAACAGAAGATATGATTTGTAATTGTAGAGGATAAAAAAACGGCCAAAACAAACGTAATGTGTTTTGGCCGTTAAGACATTTTATAATGAATCTCAATTTGGGATAATATTTTTTCAGTTGGTCTTGAACTCCTGAATTGTTCCATCTGTAAAGACAACCATGATACGAGCAATGCTTCCATGGTTTTGGTTCAGATTTGACAAAATGGCAGGATTCAGATTTTGTTGTGCTGTATTAAGCTCTGGCATTTTTCTTTCATTCGATTCTCGTGGCGAATACTCTGGGCGTTTTATGCTCGTAAGTGCTTGATTACCAGATACTTGAGTGGGTGTTTTAATCGTTGTTTCATCTTCTTCCAAAAACCAATTGAAACCTAATTCGGGGTATCTACGGTACATTTTCTGTACAATTTCCAAACTTGGCTTGTTTCTATCAGATAAAATGTGTGAAATACTCGGACGAGGCACACCTATCTCGTCAGCAAACTTGGTGGATGTTAAATCTTGCTCACTTATGAAGCGTCTGATCTTTTCGTTGAGGTTCATTTTGTCACAAAGTTAAATTATGAATTTTACATAATGAAACAGTATAAAAGAGTAAATAGTTACAATTATAAACTGATTATGTACAAATATAAATTGTTTGAGATTGTAAACCAAATACTTTTGTAAATATATTTTTATATTTGTAAATAGAGGCTGTTTACAGGGTGTTTACAAATATTAACCAATTGATTATCAGTTGTTTATATTGTATTTTAGGTGCTTTCGTAATTTTTAAAAGTTGGCTCAAGTAAAGTCCAGATTCTCGATTTGAATTTTGTGAAATTGAGAATAATAGCAATTATTTGATTTAAATGAACAATATGAGAGAAAGTACATAAGTAAATAAAATTTAAAAATAATTGCCAAATGTTTTGTTTTTAATACAAATGTCTTTATCTTTGTAAACACAAACTCAGAGGTATTAACAAGTGCTTTTCTAAATAAATTAAAAAACTATCGGCTTACGTTGCTTTTCTAATTAAAAGAATTTTAAGAAAAATTTAAGTAAAGGTTTACATTGAGGGTAGCAATACCAACAATTTGGGATTCAATCGTCATAAACTCCTATCTTTCTGAGGTAGGAGTTTTTATTTTACTAACGATCTATTCTTTACTTAATCTGTCATTTTGTCTTTCATGTTTGTATTTGCTGCCTATTATTCCATGCAAATTAATAATCGTCAGATTCGTCTATTTGCCTTCGGATTCGCAAAAAATATTTCTGGCTTAATCTAAACATGTGTTTTTTGGTACTTCTGGATTTTGATGTAGCGACGTATTCGCCATTATTTTACCCGACTCATTCGCAACACCTAACAAATTACTCGTAATTTAGAGCGAGCGTTGAAATACGGGTAAAAATGAACTACATATTCGCCAATTAACTACCCAACGCATTCGCAACAAAAACTTTTTAATTTATAATCTAAGTCTTCTCCCCTACACAGGAGAGATTAAACAGAACTATATGGTAAAGAACAATAATACAAGAGAGCAGATAGAACTAATACGACATATATTCCGAAGCATTTTATTGGTTACACCCGTTGCTGTTGTAATTGGATTGTTAGTTGCATTTTTTTTGTGGATGCTTGATTTTGCAACTGAACTTAGATGGAATAATAATTGGCTGATTTATCTATTACCGTTATCAGGGATTGTAATCACGATGTTATATCAGTTTTATGGAAAAGGCACAGAGGCTGGAAACAATTTAATCATTAATGAGATACACGAAAGCACTGAAAATGGGGTTCCTTTGAGAATGACACCTATCATTATTTTCACCACAGTCTTTACTCATTTGTTTGGTGGTTCGGCTGGCAGAGAAGGAACGGCAGTTCAAATTGGTGGAAGTATTGCTTCTTTTTTTTCGAGAATCATTAGACTTTCAAAAAGTGATAATAGCGTATTGCTCATGGCTGGAATTGCAGCAGGTTTTGGGGCAGTTTTTGGAACCCCAATTGCAGGAGCAGTTTTTGCCTTAGAAGTTTTATCTATTGGGCGTATCAAGTATGATGCTTTATTGCCGTGTCTGTTTGCTGCTATCGTGGCCGATGTTGTTTGTACTGCCTGTGGAATTACGCATACAGAATATTATATCAACTATCATCAATCTGTTTCGTGGTTAAAACCTTCTGTTGATTTTGTTTTGGTTGCAAAAGTTACATTATCAGGTATTGCCTTTGGTTTAGTAGCCATGCTGTTTGTGAAAACCTCAGATATGATTAAAGAAACAAGTAGTAAGTTTATCAAACTAAAATGGATTCTACCCATTGTTGGCGGAGGATTAGTTTTAGCGATAAGTTATTTGCTTGGCACAACTGATTATCTTGGATTGGGTGTAAAGACTCAAAGTGGAAGTGGTGTTAGTATTGTATCAGCATTTAATAAAGATGGTGTAGAGGCATTTAGTTGGTTTTGGAAATTGTTACTTACTGCAATTACCCTAAGTATGGGCTTTAAGGGTGGAGAAGTAACACCTCTTTTCTTCATTGGAGCAACTCTGGGGAATACATTGGCTGTTTTGTTAGGTTGTCCGATTGACCTTTTGGCGGGATTAGGCTTTATTGCGGTCTTTGCCGCTGCTACCAATACTCCTTTGGCAAGTATCATACTTGGAGTTGAATTATTTGGCGGTGAATATATCCTGTTTTACGCTATTTCATGTGTTGTGGCGTATTATTTTAGTGGCAGTAAGGGAATTTATCACTCGCAGCGTGTAGAGGTCTCTAAGAGCTTAAAAATGAATAAGACAGAGTAAGTTGAAGAGGATAATATATATGTTTTTGGTAAATAGACAGCATTAATCAAAAATGCCCATTCAAATTAGTTTGAATGGGCATTTTGTGTTTGTTATTGGTATCAGATAATTCGTTGTTTTTATCTTAAACCGAAACATTATTTTCTCTTAAAGCTTCATTGAGTGATGTTTTTAAGTCAGTGCTTGCCTTTCTTTGGCCAATAATTAAAGCACACGGAACTCCAAACTCTCCAGCAGGATATTTTTTTGGTAACATTCCTGGAATAACAACAGAGTTATCAGGTACATATCCAATATATTCAGTACCAGTATTTACATCAATTATCTTTGAACTGCCTGTAATTGTTACACCAGCACCAAGAACTGCTCTTTTTCCAACTCTTGCACCTTCTACAACGATGCATCTTGAACCAATAAATGCACCATCTTCGATAATTACTGGTGAAGCCTGAGGTGGTTCAAGCACTCCACCGATACCAACGCCACCACTAAGGTGAACATCTTTACCGATTTGAGCACAACTTCCTACTGTCGCCCAAGTGTCAACCATTGTACCACTATCCACATAAGCTCCTATATTTACATAAGATGGCATCATGATAACACCTTTTGCTAAAAAAGCACCATAACGAGCCACGGCTGGAGGTACAACTCGTACACCTAATTTATCGTAGCCAGTTTTTAGTTTCATTTTATCGTGGTATTCAAAAATACCAACTTCTTGTACCGACATTTGTTGCATTGGGAAGTAGAGGATAATAGCTTTCTTTACCCAGTCATTAGTTTGCCATCCATCTGCTGTTGGCTCAGCCACTCTAAGTTCTCCTTTATCAACCAAATCAACTATTTCTTTAATAGTATCTTGTGTACTTTGTTCTTTTAATAATTCACGGTTATCCCATGCTTGTTCGATGATTTCTCTTTGATTCATTATAAAATAAGTATATAAAGTATTTGTTTGCTTTATTTGGTGTAAATGGTTAATTATAAGGTGTTTACGTGTTTAGTTTAAGGTTTTTTTAAGTTTTATATTTATTTAAAATCCTTGTACTTTTCTAAGGCAAATAAAATTTGGCAGATATTAAGATATCCTTTGTTTTGATCTAAATTTATAATACTCAAAGATACATAGGTAGAAGTTTATTTGCAAGTAGAGAGTGTATTTAATAATGGTTATTGAGGAGGATAAAGACTCCTTCCCTACCTTCCACCATCTGGGATTAATAAACTTTGTATAATGATAGTCAATTTAAAACTTTGAAAATAAGCTAAGGCTGCTATTTTAAAGTTAAATACTTTAGTAAGGAGGCGAAATATATAGAATTTATACTCGACATTGTGAATGAAAGAGTAAAATATTACTATATATTTTAGCAATTTTTGCTAAAATATAATTGAGTTTTTAGTTAGTAATACTAATTATATTAGTATTTATATTTTGTATTACTAACCAAGGATTACAAATATATGATTCTAAACTTCTTAATCGTTTTATATTTATATTTCACAATAAATTTATTAACTTGCATCGTATTACTTAAACCAAAATTTTACGTAAATGTCAAAAGTTAAAGTAGCAATTAATGGATTCGGACGTATCGGTAAATTAGCCTATCGTCAAATTTATAACATGGAAGGAATTGATGTAGTAGCAATCAATGACTTAACAAGTCCTTCTACACTCGCTCATTTATTAAAGTATGATAGTGCTCAAGGAAGATTTAACGCTACTGTTACATCGACTGAAAATAGCATTATTGTTAATGGTGATGAAATCAGAATTTATGCTCAAAAAAATCCAGCGGATATTCCTTGGGGAGAGCATGATGTTGATGTAGTATTGGAATGTACAGGTTTTTTTACTGATAAAGATAAAGCTGCTGCTCACTTAACTGCTGGTGCAAAAAGAGTTATTATCAGTGCCCCTGCAACTGGCGATTTGAAAACAATCGTTTTCAATGTAAATCATAATATCTTAGATGGTAGTGAAACAATCATTAGCTGTGCAAGTTGTACTACTAACTGTTTAGCTCCAATGGCTAAAGTATTGAATGATAGCTTTGGAATTGTAGCTGGTAGCATGACAACAGTTCACGCTTATACTAACGATCAAAATACGCTCGATGCTCCTCATGCTAAAGGTGATTTACGTAGAGCAAGAGCTGCTGCTGCTAATATCATCCCTAATAGTACTGGTGCGGCAAAAGCAATTGGTTTAGTTTTACCAGAATTGAAAGGTAAATTAGACGGTGGTGCTCAGCGTGTTCCAACAATTACTGGTAGCTTGACAGAATTGACTTGTATTTTGAGCAAAAAAGTTACGCTTGATGAAGTAAATGATGCAATGAAAGCAGCCGCAACTGAAAGTTTTGGATACAACACTGACGAAATCGTTAGTAGCGATATTATCGGAACAACTTTCGGTAGCTTATTTGATGCCACACAAACTAAAGTTGTAACGGTTGGTGATAGCCAATTAGTAAAAACTGTTAGCTGGTATGACAACGAAATGAGTTATGTAAGTCAACTTGTAAGAACTGTTAAGTATTTTGCAACATTGATTTCAAAATAATTTGTAGTCTCTGGACTACTTATAATAAAAAAAAGGGCTTTTACAGCCCTTTTTTTTATTACTTATTTTCGATTTTTAGACGCTAAATAATTGATTTTATACCCTTTAGAAACAAACAATTTTTCATAATGAGTCTCAATTCCGAAGTGTTCGGCAAGTAACGGTGAAGTATATAAATCGGTTGTCTGCCTTAAAATTTCAAATCCAGCTGCTGGAATAGTATCGAGAGAGTACTCAAAAAGAGGGTAATTATCAGTTTTGAAAAAGAAATCTCCATCATTTTTTAGGACTTTTTTATAAAGACCTAAATAGCGACTGTTAGTAAGACGTTTCCGTTCTTCTTTATCTCGTGGTTGAGGGTCGGGATGAATTAACCAAATCTCGTCAACTTCGTTATCTTCAAAAAACTCTTCTAAAAAAGCCATTGAAGTTCGCAAAAAAGCGATATTTGTGAGTCCCCAATCATTGGCACGTTTACTCCCACGAGCAATTCTGTCGCCTTTTATATCAATTCCAATGAAATTTTTATCAGAAAATTCTTTTGCTAAACCAGTTGTATATTCTCCTTTACCACAGGCCAGTTCAAGAACAATTGGATTAGAATTTTTGAAATATTTTTCTCTCCATTTCCCTTTGATGGTAGTGTATAATTCTTTGCCTCTTTCGACAACATTTTCAGATTCTGCATTATGCTGAAATCTTGGTAATTTTCTTCTTGCCACTCTCCTACTTTATTTACAAATTATTAATTATCAAACACTTATATACTTTTTCTTATAATACTTTTAGTATTTATATTTAAAATAATTTTATTAAATTAAATATACTTTTAATAAAACTATACATTTTAAATTATATCTCATCTAACTCGGCTACAACGTAAGTACTTCCACCTACATAAATAAAATCATCTTTTTGAGCCAAATTCTTAACAAATTCAAGTGCTTCATTCACGCTGAGAATTGAATAGCCTGATAATCCATGCGAATCAGCTATTTTTATCAAATTCTCAGCGGGCGTAAAACGGGGGTTTTTAGCTTGACAAAAATAGTAAATTCCATCTTTTGGAAATAAATCAAGAATTTCATCTATGTTTTTATCTTTCACAAAGCCAAGAATAAAATACTTATTCTTAACTTTAAGCTTTGAGATTTGAGCTAAAACACTTTTTATTCCATTCTCGTTGTGACCAGTATCACAAATGGTCAATGGAGATTCTGATAAGATTTGCCATCTGCCTTTCAAACCAGTTAAATCTACAACATTTGAAATACCATTTTTGAGAGCTTTATCTGAAATTTTAAAACCGATTTTATTGAGTACTTGAATGCTTTGAATCACTCCAGCAATATTTTTTAACTGATATTTACCAATCAATTGTGACGATAAATTTTCATACAACAAAGTTTCCTCTGCACCATCTACTGCAAAAACATCAACTATCAACTTAGTTGATTGGCTTTCCTTTTCAATAATGTTGAGATTTTCTGAGGCAAAATAAATTTCAGAGTCTGTCAATTGTGCCTTTTCTAAAAAAACTGGCTTCGTTTCATCATTATATTCTGAAATTACAACTGGTACTTTTGGTTTAATAATACCGGCTTTTTCGCTGGCAATCTTTGGTAATGTATCCCCCAAAATATTTACATGGTCAAAGCCAATGTTTGTTATGACACTGAGTTCAGGTGTAATGATATTGGTTGAATCAAGACGACCACCGAGACCAACTTCAATTACAGCTATATCTACTCTTTCTTTAGCAAAAAAATCAAATGCAATTCCGACACTCAATTCAAAAAAAGATGGTTGTAGTTGTTCAATAAAGTCCTTATGCTCTTGAACGAAGGAAATTATATTCGCCTTTTGAATTGATACACCATCTATTCTGAACCTTTCTGTATAATCTTTCAAATGTGGAGAGGTATAAAGCCCTGTTTTGTATCCCGCACTCTGCAAAATTGCTGATAAAAAATGAGATGTACTGCCTTTTCCGTTAGTGCCTGCCACATGAATTGTTTTGAACTTTAAATGTGGATTTCCTAAATATTCGGAAATTTTTAAAATGTTTGTCAAATCCCCTTTAAATGCCTTTTCACCATCTCGATGAAAAACTGGGAGTAGTGAATATAAATAATCTATGGTTTCTTTGTACGTCATTCGAGAAATAAACTTTAGTGCAAAGCTAAGAAGATAGTGGCAAAACAGAAAATGTATTTAGTTGAATAAATGGACAAATAAAAAAGGACATCCGATGGATGCCCTTTGATTTTATCTTGAATTAGATTAATTACCCGATTGTATATTAATTGTAATTGTTCCCGTTGCTCTTGGCGGTGGCGTTCCTTCGGGAGAAAGCACTGAGCTAAGTTTTTGTTGAATATAATTTTTGTAAAAGTTCTGTACTGATGGACTAACCGTTGATGAAATAACGCTAATACCAACCACATCTCCTGAATCGTCAACTGTAACTTTAAAAACAATTTTGCCAGTTTCGGAAGAACCATCATTGGGTAATGATAATTTTCTTTTACTCCATCCACTAAGTCCACCAATTGAAGCACCAGAGCCTCCACCTTTACCAGGCTTGCCCATCATACTTTTTCCATCGGGCGTTCCTCTTGGGTCTCCTTTATCACCGACTTCTCCTTTTTTACCATCACCATTATTATTACCACCAACTCCATCTCGTGTACCGATTGTTCCGTTTGATGAACTATTAGATTTCGCTCCACTTCCAGAACCCGTTCCACCTTTTTTCATTATCGAACCTTCTTCAACTGAACGCTTCACTGGTTCTGGTTTAGCTTTTGTCTCTACTGGAGTAGGCTTAACTACTGGCTTAGTCTCAACCTTTTTTACTGGCTTATTATTTTCTTTTTCAGTTACTGGACTTTTCTCATCATCAGCCGTAATCACGGGTTTTGCAGGAGCTTCCTTCACTTTCACCTTTTCAACTTTCTCGACAGGTGGTGGCGTAACGATTGGCTTTGTTTTCAGTGGTTTTGCTTCGGCCTCATCTTTTTCTGAAGGTTTTACATCATAGTTATTTGGTGAGACATTGGCTTTGTTGGTTGTTTGAATATCGCCACTCCCAACTAAGTCAACACCATAATTGAGTTCGACACCCTCTGCCTCTTCTGGCGGTGTGTACATCAATTCTAAAAAAAACAGTAAACCCAAAAATAGAGCATAGATTACTAAACTCAATAAAAAAGCAGTAGTCTGATTTTGCTTATTTTCGTTATCGAGCGATGCTGATTGCATAGAATTTTATTTTAAATGACGAATAAATCGAATGATGATTGACGAATTATAAAGATTTATCTACCTATTTTGCTATAACAAATATTCATAAAAAAACCTGTAAGTGCTGCTTACAGGTTTTTTGTATCAATCGAATAGAATTAGTTAGCTTTGATAATTGCTGGTCGTTCTCCAATTAATTTCGTGTGTTTTTCGGCAAGCTGTGTCGCTTCAGCATAAGAACTGGCTTCGGCAGCAACTACTTTTGATAATTCACCTACTTTAACAACACTTGGAGAGAATCCATTCTTTTGAAGAATAAATTGCAATTTTTCTACGTTTTCTAAACTTTTAAAAACACCTGAAACAATCAAATAACGCTTTTCAGTATTATTTATTGTTGAAACTACTGTCTCAACTGTTGGTTTTACAACTGGTTTCGTAACTTCTGGTTTAGCCTCCACTGGTTTTGGAGCAATCTCAATTTTTGCAACTGGATTTGCAGGTTCTGGTTTTAACTCAGTTGTAGTTAATGGTTTTTCATCAAAATTCGGTTTGATGATTTCGGTTTCTGTAATTGGAGTTTTAAAGGCAACTTTCTGAACAACTTCCTCTTTTTTAGGAATATAGTCGAGAGGATTAAAACTACTTTTTGCAGTATCGCTATTACTTTTTGGCCCTGCAAAAAGAACAACAAATAAGCCAGTTGATAAAAGTAAAATCGGAATAGAATAAAGTGCGTAAGTCCAACCAGTCGATTTTCTTACGGCTGTACTCGAATACGATGACTTATGAATCAAAAGTTCCTCGGCATCTTCTTCAAAATTTTGACTATAAGTATATTTCTCTTTAGCAATTTGGCGTGGAAATAAACTATCAAAACCGAAACTTTCACTGTAAAAATTATTCTTTCTATCTGGCTCGAAAACTAAACTGTTTTCTTCATTCAACACAAAATTTCCAACTTTATCAAAACTAAATGTTTTTTCGGTGGCCAATGAATCTTTGATGTCGGTTACGAAAGATTGAATTTTTCTTTTTGCTTCATCAATGGTTACACTCTCACGGCGAGAAATGTGTGTAGCCAACAACCCATCATCTTGTTTTAAAATCTCATTGAAAGCAATTCTTTTTTGTGGTGGCATCAATGAGCCACTAATTTCATTGAAACTTGAGGGTAAATAATTTGCGATAAAAGCCCCAAAGTTTGGTACGGTCACGTAATCGTGTTCGTATAATAAGGTACGGATATGGTCAGCAACTGGTCTCATGAGAGATATTATAAATTTGGAGTCCTTTGTAATGCTAAGTTAAAACGAAAAATTGACTCCTACAAGAAAATTCAAACCTTGTTGCGGATAATAGAGATAGCGTTCGTATTTCTTCCCTAAAATGTTATTCAATTTAACAAAAGCGGTGAATTGCTTCCCGAACAGATAATCAAACTCGGCATTCATATCAAAAATCGCTTTGTTGGTCACGAGTGCATTTGTAGTCGGATTTTTAGCAAAAGTTTTTCCGATGTAAGCCAAATCTAAATTTGCGATGAGCCTATCCGAAACGATTAAAGTATTTCCCCACTTAACAGTAAGGAGTGGACGATGGAATGGTTTTTCGTAGGCTCTTCTTTGATAATGATTGATTTCAGTGCGAAGATATGTACGCCAGATCTGAGCTGGTTGGTAATTTAATTGCACATTAACATTCAGATATTGCGTTTTTAGACTATCGTACAAAACAGTAAATTTTGCAGTATCAGCCAAAATTTCGTTGGCTTTTGGAGCATAATTATTGAAATAATACAAGTTTTTGTAATATCCCATTGAGCCTCTAAAATTAAAACTTAGCCCCGAAACAATGTCGCCTTTACCACCGACGTAGTACTCTTGCAGTTTTTCAGTATTTAATAATTGAGTTTGAGGTTTTAAGTATGGGTTTTCTGTCAAGAAACTACCCAGTGTATTACGAATAATATCGCCATCATAACCTGCAAAAACGTAAATTAAACTTGGGAATTTATAGGTAAGTTCAACCGTTGGATATCCTTTTGTACGATTGATTTTCTTGACTTCATCAAATTCATTGACCGCTTTATAACCGAAACTTGCTCCAAAACGATTGAGATTGACTTTGAAAGATGGCTCAACTCTGAACAAATTTCTTTTATCAACTTCCCCGTCACTGCGTTGAGCCATATTGGCATCTGCATCTACGACAGCAATAAATTTATCTTCGATAATCGGGAAATAAGCATTGAAAGTGGTTGTCCAATCGGTTTCTTGAGCAGCGTAGTTGTCTTTTAACGAACGAATATTTGTTTTCAGAGCATAATCGACTCTTGGATTTGGAGCAATGTTTTCAAAACCAACATTGAAGTTTAATGTGTTCAGAATCTGACGTATTTCTTTACGGTCAAACTCAACTCTTGGACGCTTGTATCCATAAAAATAATATTGGTCACGATTGTAGGAAAGGCCGCCATTAATTTGAAATTTCTCAGCCAAATATTTTCCTGTCAACTCAGCTTTGTCATACATATTTGCAGAGTTTTTATCATCGACAGGGCCACGACTTGTTGAGTTGTGCATGGCATGAACCCCAAAAATCATTTTACTATCTTGAGCAGAATTGACATACAATTCTCCAAAAATTCTTCCAAAATTACCAGCTCCGAGACTTACATAATTATTGTATTTTTCTTGCTCTTCTTTCTTTTTTCCTCCATCGGGAGAAACCACAGTTGGATTAAATTTAACCTCTTCTATTCCCTTTAACTTACGGTCGAAGAAAGAATATTTCATCTGACGGTCTTCAGGATTTTGTTTTATGGGAGGAATTTTTTCAAAGACACGATTGGCTGGTGGAAGCTCCACTTTACGGTCTTTTGTGATTACGATGTCATCATCTAATTGTGCAAAAACACTTGTACTTTTTATTAAAACTACGCCAAAAATTGACATAATTCTAAAAACCATAAAATTATTGAGCGGTAACGAGTTATTAATTTTGAGAAAATTCATGTTTTTAAGTTTTTTTTAAGTTTACCCACTTAACTTATTGATTATGAGACTTTAAGAAAAAGACAACTAACAGCTTAATCTTTGTTTTCGATTTCTTTTAGTTTCTTCTTAGCAGCATCGATAGTATCGGGAGTATCCGAATTTTCAATGACTGATTTAAGCGTTGCTTTAGCCATAAAATAATCGTCCAAACCAATATAATTTTCCGTAATAAGCAAGAAACTTTTCTCATACCAATACACAAATTCTGAGAAATCTTGGGCTAATTCTTGTAAAGTTTTTATCGACTCTTTATATTTTCTCGATTTATACTGCATTTCACCGATGAAGTATTTTGCCTCCGCTCCATTGTTATCTTTGGCCATTGCAATCGTTTTCTTAAATTCTTCTTCGGCTTTTTGATAATCAGCTTTTTGCATATACGCTTTTCCGAGTTGAAGTTGGGCTTTGTTAGTGGCTCCCATAACAATGCTTCCGCCATTATTGATAATTTCACGACAGAATACCATTACAGAGTCTTGATTACCCGTTGTATAATATGAATCCGCTAAACCTTGCCATGCCGTCACAATATCTCTTTTGTTCTGAGAAGTGACTAATACAGTTTTATAATTTGTAATTGCATTTCGGTAGCTTTTATTTGATACTTCGATAGCCGCTGCTCTTAACGCAGATTTAGTAACAAAGGTTGTACGGTTATCGGCAATGACTTGACTATAAAACTTCAAAGCATTTGGTTTATCATTTGAAATATAATATGAATCAGCAATGTAATATTTTGCTTCAAAGCTATTGGTACTATTTGGGTAGTTCCTGATGTATTTTTGAAGTGCGGCAATCGCTTTATCGTATTTTTCATTCAAATAAAGGTTTTTAGCCGACTCATATTCCAAGTTTTCAACTGAACCGTTGGCTGGGTTTACTTTTTTGTATTCATCAACTACCGTAGAAAAATCTTCTGGACGACCAACAGAATTTAGGCTTTCTTGTAAACCCAATAAAGCATTATCAGCTTCATCTGAACTTCCGTAGCGTTGTAAAATAACCTTATAATCAATAATTGCAGCTTCAAAGTTTTTCATATTTGAATACGCCAAGGCTCTTTTTGCTAAAGCTTTAGGCATTAAAGCACTTTTCGGACGGTCACGAACCATTTTACTCAAAATCGTAATAGCACTTTGGTTATTTCCTTTGTCAAGTTCTAAAGCACCACTTTGATAAAGAGCATCGTCAACTAAACGAGAATTTGGATATTGTGCAGAAAGTCTATCAAAAAGTTGTTGAGCTTCTTGATTTTTGCCCAAAAAGGTTAATGTAAGTGCCTTTTGGTACATCGCATAATCTTTCTCGGTTTTGTTTTCTTTGATTGCTTGGTCATAATACGTGATGGCATCATTATAATTTTTGGTTGCCAAATAACAATCTCCGATTCTTACCAATGCATCTTCAAAATTTTGTCGACTGCTTTCATCACGTTTTCCTTTCAAAAACTCTTTGAAATAATTACTCGCTTGTTTATAGTCTTTATTATTGTAATTTAAGTAAGCCAAGCCATAGCGACTCTTTTGTCTGAGAACTTCATTTGAACCATTGATAACATCTTTATACAAAGCCTCAGCTTCAGGAGATTTTACAGCATAAGCAGCTTCAGCTTTCCAAAACTGTGCGTTATTCTTTAGTTCACCATCAATTGATTGCGACAATGATTTATCAAAATACTGAATGGCTCGGGTATATCGCTCTGCATTAAAATCTAATACTCCTTGATTGTAGCATAGGCGTTGGTATGCCAAGTTGATTTTGCTAGTACGTTTCTTTAAGCCTTCTATGTATGAAATTGCTTGTGAATAATTGTTTGAATCGAATAGAACATCGCTCAAAATTTCATTTACTTCATCTTCATATTTTCCGGTTGGATAATTTTTTAGATAATCTTGTAATTCATTTATTCCCTGCTGATTATTACCTAAGTCAATGGCAACTTTAGCATAATTGAATTGAGCTTCTTCTTTAATTACTTTATCAAAGTTAGCGGTTTTCGCACGGTCAAATGCTGCCAATGCCGCATTCAAATCATTGACTTTTAATGAAGAAATGCCTAAATAATAAGCCGCTTGTTGACCGATTTCTGTATTTTGAGCAGCAATTTTCTTGAAATTCTCTACGGCTTTATCAAAAACATTGGTTTTATATAAACTGTAAGCGTGTCGGAAGGTAACTTGATTTGAGACTGCTCCACGTTTAAAATTTCTGAATTTATCATAATATTTTGCCGCTTTCACAAAATCATCTTTGAAATAGCAAACCTCAGCCGTTACTAAACAAATATCATCTATTTTTTTTCCATTCGGTTTTTCAATGATTGGTTCGGTATAGGCCAAAAGCTCATCATTCTTCTTTTGGACATATAAAATATTAGCAATCCAATTCGGGATTTCTATTCTATAAGGATTCACATTTTCAACCCTCTTTAAATCAGTAAGTGCAGCATCATAATTTTCATTTTTGTAGTTAATCACGCCTGCGTAATAGGCAGAATGTGATTGATAATCAGAAGCAACTGCTTTTACCTCATTAAAAATTGGTAACGCACGCTGAAAATTATTAGTCTGATAATAAGATACCGCCAATTTATATTTCAGTTCGAGCGATTGTTGACTATCACTCGCATCAGAGGTGGCTTTTTCGAGATAGACGATAGCTTTGTTATAGTCTCCTTGGTCGTAAAAATATTTTCCTAAATCATTGTAGATAACTTTGGCTTTGGGGTGGTCGGAATGATTAACCACAAAACGTTCAATTTCAATATCGGCATCAATGGCTTTAGCATATAAACCCGATAACGCTGAATAGTATTCAGCGTTTGTCAAATTAAACTCATTTTCTTTGAGTGTTTTTTCTGTAAGCTGAATATAATGTTTGAACTCTTCACGAGAAGCAGTGTAAACTTTTTTCTGAAAAAGTTCAATTCCTTTGTTGTAGTGAGATTCGGGGTCGGTATATGCAAGCGTATTTTGCGAATGCGAAGAATAACTGACTTGCAATAATGTACCGACTAGCAAAGCGAGACGTCGCCCTGAAACAATAAATTTATTCATGGAATTAAGGATAGTATAACAAAAACCAAGTTAGGTAAAAATATTAAATCAAACAGGATGCCAATTTTATATTTGCGAGAAAAATGAAGTAATTTCATGCAAAAAACGATATTTTTATAAAAAAATTGTTTATCAAGTTTCAACAACAAACAAATCCTTAATTTTCGATGAAAAAAACACTTTTTAGGCAACTCCCACTTTTTCTATTACTGATTGGTATCAAATTTAGTTTTGCAAAAACTCCTGAAGAAACTACAATTCCAAAAACCAATATTGCTTATGAACTTGGTATGTCTGAACCTTGGACACACTATTTTGAAGTAAGCATGACTCTTAGCGATATTGAAAAAATTGAAGCTCTAAGCAAAAAAGATTATGTAGATTTCAAAATGCCAGTCTGGACTCCGGGTTCTTATTTGATTAGAGAATACGCAAAAAATGTAGAATCGGTAAAAGTCTCCGATGGCAAAAAAGATTTAAAGTTTGAAAAGATTAGTAAAAACACATGGCGAGTTTACGGTAAAAATTCAAAAATTATAATTAGCTATAAAGTATATTCTTTTGAGCTGAGCGTAAGAAATAGTTTTTTGGATGATTCTCACGGTTATCTGAACGGTGCGAGTATGTTCTTATATGTACCCGAATTGAAAATGTCGCCATCAGTTTTGACAATCAAACCATACAAAAACTGGAATACCATTTCGACTGGACTTAAACGAGTTTCTGATAAAGACTTCACTTACTTCTCACCAGATTTTGATATTTTGGTTGATAGCCCCATCGAAATTGGCACACATAAAGTTTTGAATTTCAAAGCTTTAGGAATTCCACACGCTATTGCCTTGTATAGTAATGCTCCACTTTTGGCAGATGAAAAATTGACGGTTGAAACATTCAAAAAAGTAACCGAAGCGGCGGCAAGTGTAGTTGGCGAACATCCATGTGAAGACTATACGTTTATTATTCATCAATTACCTGGCATCGGTGGCGGACTCGAACACCTAAATTCTACAACTTGTCAAACTTCGCCGAGTGCCTACATGAATGAAGGGACAATGAAAAATTCGATGAGTTTGATTGCTCATGAATATTTTCATCTTTGGAATGTAAAGCGTATTCGTCCGATAGCACTCGGACCATTCGATTATGAAAACGAAAATTACACACACATGCTTTGGGTTTCGGAAGGGATTACTTCTTTTTACGAAGACAATATTTTGTTACGTGCTGGAATTTATACCCCAGACGATTACATCAAACGTGAGCAAATTGCCATTAGCGGCATTGAAAATCAAGCGGGAAATGCAGTTCAACCAGTTGCAGAAGCAAGTTGGGATGCTTGGATAAAATATTATCGACCAAATGAAAACTCAAGAAATAGTACAATTTCTTATTACGATAAAGGTGGCGTATTAGGAGCTTTATTAAACGTTTATATTTTGGGAGAGACTAAAGGTCAAAAATCACTTGATGATGTATTTCGTTACTTGTGGAATGAATATTATAAAAAACAAAAAAGAGGATTTAAAGATGAAGAATTCCAGAAAGCATGTGAATTAATTGCAGGTAAAAACATGGATTCCTTCTTCAACAAATATGTTTGGAAAGCCGAACCAATTGATTACAATGAGTTCTATAAATATGTTGGAATGACTCTTACCAAAGAAATTGACACAAATACTCCATTTTTGGGAGTAACAATTGCAAACGGTAGAATCGCAAGTGTTCAACGAGGAACTTCTGCTTATGATGGAGGATTAAATGTAAATGATGAAATCTTGGAAATCAATGGTATGCGAACAATGAACCCAACAGCTGCAATTTCTGACAAAAAAGTTGGAGATAAAATTGCTGTAAAAGTAAAACGTTTCGGTCAAGAATTTACTTATGATGTTGTTCTAAAAGCCAATCCAGCGATTAAGTTTAAACTTGAAAAAGTACAAAACCCATCAGCAGAACAAGAAGCACTCTATAAGAAGTGGTTATTCATAAAATAATTTTTTCGAACAAAAAAGCTCGCATTTCTGCGAGCTTTTTTTGTTAATCTACTGAATCTAATATCAATTCAAAATCATCGGCCATCTCTTTAAATCTTGTCACCACTCTTTCCATAAAGGTATCACCAAGCATTTCTTCAATTTCATCTTCGCCCGACACATCATATTCACTAACTTTGTATGTCTGTTCGTACATACCTGCTTCAAACTTTATGATGAATTTATTGTTCCATACAAAGAGGGAAGCCTTACAAAAATTATTGGGAATCTCTTTTATAAATTTCATTTTCGAATAATTTGTTGATTGAAATGCAATGTTACGAAAGTATTTCCAATTCAAAAAACAAAACTTAAATATTTTATTATACAAACTATAAATTAATAATGAAAAATACTTTTAATACTTTTAGATTTTTTTATATTTTCCTACCTATTATTATGTTATATGGCTGTGGAAGAGCTAAAAAAGATACAGAATTGTTTTTTATACAAGGAAATGTGGCTTATAAGAAAGGAAACTATGAAGAGGCCATAAAGTTTTATACTGAAGCAATTGAAAAAACACCAAAATTTGCGGATGCGTATAATAACCGTGCAAGAGTAAAACTTGAATTAGACAATTTGGAAGGTGCAATACAAGATTTTGAGAAAGCAGTTTCGATTGATGATAAATTTTATATGGCAAAATTCAATTTAGCGGAAGCCTACTCAAATACGGATAAATTAGAAGAGTCATTAACGCTATTGAAACAAATTTCAAATCAATACAAAGATTCTTCATTCTATTATGTTACGCTCAGTAATGTACTTATTCAAAAAAATAACTTTGCGGAAGCTAATTCTAATCTCGCAGTTGCTTTAAAATTAAATCCAAAGAACGATAAAGCTTACACCAATTTAGGATACATACAATATACTGATAAAAATTATGATGCAGCAAAACAAAACTTTGAAAAAGCTATCAGCTTAAATGCAAAGCAAGATTTTGCACTTAATAACTTAAGTTTAATTTATGCCCAAAAAGAAAACTACGCAAAAGCACTCGAAACCGTAGAAAAAGCGATTGAAATAAACAAAAATGAAATCTACCAAAATAACAAAGCTTATTATTTATTAAATTTAGGTAAACTCGAAGAAGGAAAAAAACTATTGGATTTGGTTCTTGAAAAAAATAAAAATAGTGCTTGGGCTTTCAGAAATCTCGGAGTGTATTTTCTGAAAACTAATGATTTATCGAGTGCTAATGAAAACTTTTTGAAATCGGATAAAATTGACCCGACTGTCGAATTATTGAATTACTACTTGGGCTTAACACAACAAAGCCTCGGAAATAAATCCAAGGCTTGTGAATATTGGTCAATTGGTCAGAAACTTAATGAAGTTAAGTCGATTGAAATGTTAAGCAAAGTCTGCAAATAATTTTTTGTATTCAGCAAAGACTTGAACATTTCGAGAACCATCCACTTCCACTTCAATCACAACTGGTCGGTTCGTTTTTTGGTGAAGCAAGTTTAACGCATTTTCGAGACTTGTTTCATCATTAACTTTAAAGTATTCCACATTATTTTCTTTACAAAAATACTCGGCCGAACTGTTTTGTTTGGTTTCAAAATATTCACCAACTTCTGGCTGTTTACTTGGGCCGTCGATTATCCTAAAAATATTTCCTCCGTGGTTATTTATTAAGATAACTCTCAGATTATCAGGTAGATACGAATTCCAAAAGGCATTTCTATCATAGAAAAATGACATATCCCCTATCAAACAAGTGACAATTTTATCAGTTTTTAATGCACTTCCAACAGCAGCACTTAGTGAACCATCAATGCCACTTGTACCTCGATTAGCAAAAACTTCTACATTTTTACCCTTTTCTAAGCCTATGAGATTTGAATATCGCACTACCATACTGTTAGCAACGTGAAATATCGAATTCTCAGGCAGTTTGTCAATCACATTTCTAATTGCTTTAAACTCACAATAATCTGTCTCATTCAAGAAACTATTCAGTTTTTGCTTTGCTTTTATACTTGCCTCATTCCAAAATTCAAAGTATTGACTATCGGCTTCTTCATCACCTTCTTTAAAACTCAAAAAGTCTAAATCTTCAAAAAGTTGCTTAAAAAAATATTCAGGTGAAACTTCAACTTTATGAGTCAGCGTTTGGAACGGGTCAATTAAATCTGGATTTTCTTGTATGTGAAAATGATACGTAGGTCGGTTGTTCCGAATAAATATCTTCAAGTTTTTAGAAATAACTGACTTCCCACAAGTTATCAGTAAGTTAGGTTTCAGCTTTCTTTTAAACTCTTCATTTTTAGAAGATAAAAATACATCCGCCAAAATTGGGTCAATATTATTTACATTTGAAATAACATCAGCAATTACAGGAACACCCAGCTCTTCGGAAAATTTCTGTAAAGTTTTATTCAATTCCGAACTTTGGCGATGCCCAACTATAATTAGTTTATTTTCGCAGCTTTGCCAAATTTCTTTGAAATCGTTCCAAAACTGATTCGATAGTTTTTTCTCTATCTGAGCATTAGCAATAATTCTCACATTTCTGTCAAAAGTAATTTCTTCCTCAGCTGTCGGATAAAAAGGTTCTCGAATCGGAACGTTAATATGGACTGGTCCTTTAGGATGTACTTGTGCGAGATTTAATGCTTCATTCAAAACCCTTTCAATTTGCCAAACAGCGTCCGCATTTGTATAATCAGCGGGTAATTCAAAACTCTTCTTTACATGTTTACCATAAATTTCCCTTTGAAAAATTGTCTGTCCATCATACTGATGAATCCATTCAGCAGGACGGTCAGCAGTAAGAACGATTAATGGAATTTCCTGAAAATATGCTTCTGCCACTGCTGGAGCGAAATTGTAAGCCGCAGTTCCTGACGTACAAACTAATGCAACACTTTCTCCAGTTACGTGAGCCATACCCATTCCAATAAATCCTGCTGAGCGTTCATCACTAATACTAAAAGTTTCAATATCAGGGTGGCGTACCATCGAAATAGTAAGAGCAGCACTACGAGAACCTGGACAAAGAATCGCTGTTTTTACATTTTTCTTTGAAAAAACTTCTGCAATATTATGAATCGGTTGTAAAATCGCCATTTCAAAAATTGGTTTTATGAAAAGAAACAAAAAAAGGCACGTTAAACGCACCTTTTTTAATATTATTTTGCATTTGAATTCATTGAATTATATTGTTAACATTCAATCATTCAAAATTAATTTTAACCTAAATAAGCTTTCAAAGCCTTACTTCTTGAAGTTTGACGTAAACGGCGAATCGCTTTTTCTTTAATTTGACGTACACGTTCACGAGTAAGATTAAACTTTTCACCAATTTCTTCGAGCGTCATAGCTTGTTCCCCATTCAAGCCGAAATAATATGTGATAACCTCCGCTTCACGTTGTGTCAAAGTTGACAATGCTCTCATAACTTCTCTACGAAGTGAGTCATCAATCAAGCCTTGGTCAGGTTTTACTTCGCTATCATTTTCGAGTACATCCAACAAACTGTTTTCTTCTCCTTGCACAAAAGGAGCATCAACCGATACATGGCGACCAGAAATTTTCAAGGTATCAATTACCTCAGCAGCTGTAATTTCCAAAACTTCGGCTAATTCTTCTGGTGATGGCTCTCTCTCAAATTTTTGCTCTAAATCAGAGAAAGTTTTTGAGATTTTATTTAATGAACCAACACGGTTTAATGGAAGACGAACAATACGTGACTGTTCGGCCAAAGCTTGTAAGATTGACTGACGAATCCACCAAACGGCATAGGAGATAAACTTAAAACCACGAGTTTCATCAAACCTTTGTGCGGCCTTAATCAAACCTAAGTTCCCCTCATTAATTAAATCGCCCAAAGACAAACCTTGATTTTGATATTGTTTCGCTACCGAAACCACAAAACGTAAGTTTGCTTTTGTCAAACGCTCTAACGAGTATTGGTCTCCATCTCTAATTTTCTGTGCAAGAATAACTTCCTCATCGGGAGTTAGCAAATCTACTTTACCAATTTCTTGGAGGTACTTATCGAGAGATTGACTCTCACGATTGGTAATTTGCTTACTAATTTTTAGCTGACGCATATCTTATTTTTAACGGGCAGTTGCCCAACAGATTTCTATTATAACGTAAAAAACTTAAATACCTTGACTTATAGAACAAATAAAATTTGTTAAATGTTCATCTTTGGATGGTTACTCGTTATTGGGAAATTAGTTACTGGTTATTGTATAAAACTTTCTTACTAAAAACTTTTTACTAATACCAGTAACAAATAACTAATTAACCAATATCCAAATTACTTTTTCTCTGGTCTTGGTAAAAGGGCTTTTCTTGACAAACGGAATTTTCCAGTTTTCGGGTCAACTTCAAGTAATTTTACTTGTAATTCTTCACCGATTTCTAAAACACCATCCATACTTGGTAATCTTTCCCACGAGATTTCAGAAATATGAAGCAAACCTTCTTTTCCTGGCATAAACTCTACGAAAGCTCCGAATGGTTGAATTGATTTTACTTTTGCATCGTAAACTTCGCCCACTTCTGGTGTAGCTACAATACCGTAAACTCTCTTCTTAGCTTTGTCCATGCTCTCACCATTTGATGAGAAAATAGATACATAACCTTTTCCATCTTTTTCTTCGATAGTGATGGTTGCACCAGATTCACGTTGAATCTCTTGAACAATCTTACCACCTGGTCCGATTACAGCTCCAATAAATTCTTTATCAATAACGATAGTAAAGGCACGTGGAGTATGAGGTTTCAATTCTGGTCGAGACACAGCGATTGATTCTTTCATTTTTCCAAGAATGTGGATACGTCCTTGTTTTGCTTGCATCAATGCTTGCTCTAAAACTTCAAACGATAAGCCACCAATTTTAATATCCATTTGGCAAGCAGTAATACCATCTTCAGTACCAGTTACTTTAAAGTCCATGTCACCTAAATGGTCTTCATCGCCTAAGATGTCAGATAAAACCGCCCACTTTCCAGTAGCATTGTCGGTAATTAAACCCATAGCAATACCTGAAATTGGAGCTTTAATTGGCACACCTGCATCCATCAAAGCTAAACATCCTGCACAAACAGTTGCCATTGATGACGAGCCATTCGACTCAAGAATATCAGAAACCACACGAATTGTATATGGATTTTCAGAATCTGGCGGAAGAATTTTCTTCAACGAACGTTGAGCTAAATTTCCATGTCCAATCTCACGACGACCTGCTCCACGATTAGGCTTGATTTCTCCAGTAGAGAAGCCAGGGAAATTATAGTGCAAGAAAAACTTACTGTATCCAGAAAGCATTACTTGGTCAACAATCATTTCATCAAGTTTAGTACCAAGCGTTGCAGTTGTCAATGATTGGGTTTCACCTCTTGTAAACAATGCTGCACCATGAGCTGAGGGCAAGAAATCTACTTCGCAAACAATCTGACGAATCTCGTCAAGTTTACGACCATCAAGTCTTGTACGCTCATCTAGAACCATGTTTCTTGACGCATAATATTGAATATCGCCAAAATATGGTTTGATAAATTGCTTTTTGGCAGCCAACTCTTCTTCAGAAAGCGAAGCAATAAATTCATCAAGGATTGCTCCGAATTTTTCTTTTCTTACTTCTTTCTTATTATTTCCTTCTAAACAAACCGCATAAACTTTATCATAAAGTTCTTTATTCATGCGTTCACGTAGCTCTTCATCATGTGTCTCATGATTGTAAACACGCTTTTCTGTTTTTCCAACGGCAATACCAAATTCTTTTTGAGCATTTACTTGTACTATGATGGCTTCATGAGCAATCTTAATTGCTTCAATCATTTCCTCTTCTGTACAAAGGTCTGCCTCACCCTCAACCATGATGATATTATCAACTGTTCCCGCAACGATTAAGTCTAAAGAAGCAGATTTTATTTCAGTTGAAGTTGGGTTTACAACGTAGTTACCATTTACTTTTGCTACACGTACTTCTGAAATTGGGCCATTGAATGGAATATCAGAAACCGCAATTGCAGCTGATGCAGCTAATGCAGCAAGAGCATCTGGTTGAATTTCAGCATCGGCCGAAATTAAAGTAACGATAACCTGAACTTCTGCATGATAATCTTCTGGGAAGATTGGGCGTAAAGCACGGTCAATCAAACGACTGATTAGAATTTCATTGTCAGAAAGTCTTCCTTCACGACGTTGGAAGCTTCCAGGAATTTTTCCCGCTGAACCAAATTTTTCTTGATAATCAACTGATAAAGGTAAGAAGTCAGTTCCTTCTTTGTGTTCTTGAGCAGCTACAACAGTTGCTAAAAGCATTGCGTTGCCGCTTCTCACCACTACTGAACCATCGGCTTGTCTTGCAAGTTTTCCTGTTTCAAGGGTAATCACTTTGCCATCGGGCATTTCGATGGTCTTAGTGTGAATGTTAAACATTTTTTAGTTTAAGATTAAAGCCACGTATCCGCTTTCGACGTGGTAGTTTGTTATCCGAATTCCGCGGGGATAAAATTGAATATTATTGAAGGTCTTTTTTTCAAATAAAAAAATCAGGGAATGCCCAAAAGAGAATTCCCTGAAATGTATTATTACTTACGAATTCCTAATTCGGCAATAATTGCTCTGTAACGAGTGATATCTGTTTTGTACAAATAATCGAGCAATCTACGACGCTTACCTACCAATTTCAACAAACCCGCTCTTGTAGAGTAATCATGTTTGTGAGATTTCAAGTGTTCTGTAAGGTGAGCAATACGAAAAGTAAATAATGCAATTTGCGACTCGGCAGAACCAGTATCAGTCGCTTTTTTTTGGAAGCCTTTTGCAGCAAAGATTTCTTCCTTTTTTTCCGTAGTTAAATACATTTGATGTTAACTTAGATTAATAAATATGAAAAACAACTGCAAAGGTAAGAATTTATTTTCAATAAATAATGAAAATAAAGAACAAAGATTAGAGTAAATGACGAATTATTCAATTGACGAATGGCGAACAACAATATGAATGAAGAATCACCCGTTTTTTATTAATTTAAACCAAAATTTGAACAACAAAAAAGCCTTTCTCAATCGGAAAGGCTTTTCAAATAACAAATGTTCAACTTAAACTTAAAAATTTTTCAAGTATGAACTTGATGTGACGAAGAAGAGATTCGAACTCTCACAGGCTTTCGCCCACTACCACCTCAAAGTAGCGTGTCTACCAATTTCACCACCTCGCCATTGATAGATTTATTTTCTATTGCAAAACTAAATAAGGTCAAAGATTTTTCCAAATTTTTATTCTGCTTTGTACTTTAAAAATAAAAGCCTCTGTTGGAGGCTTCTGTGATCCCGCTGGGATTCGAACCCAGGACCCATACATTAAAAGTGTATTGCTCTACCAGCTGAGCTACGGAATCTTCAAACTTTTGGAATTAACCTCTGTTTGTATATATTTGATGTGTCCTCTGACACGAAGAAGAACTATCACTGATAGCCCTTGTGATCCCGCTGGGATTCGAACCCAGGACCCATACATTAAAAGTGTATTGCTCTACCAGCTGAGCTACGGAATCATTATTTTTTCGACTTAAATATTAAACAATTAAACAGATTTGAAAGTAGAATAATTTGTACTAACTTTGCTTTTCTGTGCCGTTGTTCTTAAATCATGGTGCAAAATTAGTACTTTTAACAATACGATGCAAACAAACTTTTTGAAATTTCTGAAAATATTTTTTACTTTTTTTTTAATAATCCTTCAAGTACTTGATAGTCAAGGACAAACGTCTCTAAATAAAAAAGCAGATTCTTTATTTATTCAGAAAAAATTTGATGAAGCCCGCTCAATTTATGAAAAAGTTTTAGAAAATTCGGAAAATATCAATCCCAAAATTTATTTGAAACTCGCTAATATTTCGGAATCGAAGGGAGAATTTGTGAAAGAGTTATATTACCTCAATCTATATTTTTTTAAACAGCCCAACGAAAAGGTTTTTGAAAAAATGTACGTGGTAGCAACCGAAAACGGTTTTAAGGGTTACGAAAAAAATGATTTGAACTATTTTCTGTTCTATTACCGACAATATTCAAATTATGTTTGGGCGGGTTTCTTGCTTTTAGGGATTTATATTTTCACCGTGCTGATACTGAAGAAAAAAAATAAACAGTTCTCCCCTATCAAACATAAGATTATATTTTTCATCTATCTAATCTTCTTAGCAAGCTTAATAAATCTACCTAATAACTATAAATCTGTAATTATAAAAAATGAGAAGGTTTATCTCAGAGATTACCCTTCGGCAGCTTCACAAATTGTAGGAAGTATTAGTGAAGGGAACAGATTAAATGTTATAAAAACAGACGATATTTGGTACCAAGTTTTATGGGAAGGGAATTTCTGTTATTTAAAAGAAAGTGATATTTGGGTGGTGAAATAAAAAAGTCCATCTATGATTGTAGATGGACTTTTTTTAACAAATCAATGAATTTCACTGATTTGTTTTAATGGTGAATTCTTTTCTTTGGATAGTGTCGTATATACTAATTTATCGACCCATCGAGGGAACCATTTATTGAGCCAAACGGTGAGCTTCCCTTCATTCGTCAAAATAATCGAGCGTTTTCTTTTCTTAATTGCCTTTACGATGTGCATAGCACATTCTTCCGATGACATCATTTTTTGTTCGTCACGCACGGTTTCCTGACTCACCTCTCCGTGGGCGTCAATGGCTGCAAAACGAATATTCGATGAAGTAAACCCTGGACAAGCTGTAAGTACGTTTACACCTGTGTGTAGTAATTCAGTACGAATTGCTTCGAGGAAACCATTGACCGCAAATTTTGAAGCTGAATATCCGCTTCTTACTGGCAAGCCTCTAAAGCCTGCAATTGAGGAAATACCCACAATGGTACCTTTGGCTTTTTTTATGTAAGGCAAAGCTGCTTGTGTGAGATAAACTGTACCAAAAAAATTAATGTCCATTACCTTACGAATGGTAGCATCAATATCAGCATCCTCAAACATTGAACGCATCGTGATACCTGCATTATTTATTACGATGTCAATGCGACCGTAATGATAAATTGCTTCGGCAACAATACGTTTATTATCGTACTCTAAACTTGAATCGGCCACAATATAATGGTTTTCGATTCCTTGGATTGAAAGTTCGTGACTGGTTTGTTCTAAATTGTCGAGATTTCGACCAGTAATAATCAACTTACAACGCTCTTTACCAAGCTCAAAGGCAAGAGCCTTACCAATACCTGACGAACCACCCGTAATGATTACAACTTTATCTGTTAGCATGGAAAAAAATATTTAAAAAAATAAATTATTACCAATATCTGGTACAACTATATTTATATTAAAATGTTTTTTTTCGTAAAAATGTTCCCGATAAAAATTAAAATCGAGAAGCTCGAAATTAAAATCACCTTACCAAATGAATGATTCCTTTATAAACTTGGTCGGAAAAAGTAAGGGCATAAAAATAATCACCTGCTGAAGCATTTTCGCCTGTCCATTTAAAGTCTCGTTCGGTGGTCTGAAAAACCGAATTTCCCCAACGATTCATCACCTCAAACTTTTTAAATTGCCTTTTACAATTATCCTCTGCAATAGCACCCAAAGTAAAATAATCATTTTTACCATCTCCATTTGGAGTGAATGTATTGAATGGTGGAACAGGGTTATCAATGACTACATTATCTTTCAAGATAAGTTTAACACTTACTGAATCTTGTAACTGCAAACAATTATTGTCTTTTGTCGTAAAATTAACGATGAACTCTCTTGATTCTTTGCCGCCAAGCATAAAGCAAGTTGGCTTCCATGTAAATACACTACTCACTTTCCCTTTTCCTTCTTTATTTTCAAATGCCATTAAGACATTCTTAAAATCGAATCCACTTGGTACTCCCGTAAGTGTAAGTTGTTCATTATCAATATCCTGTGAATTAACGTTAAAAGTTAGTTCATTATTAATATTTGGATTCAAAATAAGTTCGGCAGTGTTATTTGTGAGAGTTGTAAGTACGGTTGGAGAATTATTTTGCTTTCCTTTTACTTCCACGGGTACAGAATAAAGTGTTTGGGTACTTACACCACAACGCTGGTCACGCACCACAAAGTCTAATAACATTTGCTTTTGTTTGAGAGCTTCGCAGTTAGGTATAAATTGTAAAATAGAATTGACAGTTCCTTGACCTTGTTTAGATGGAAAACTAAAACCGTAGCTTCCAAAATTAAAATTTCGACCATTGCCGGTCAAAGCTAGGGTATCATTATCGATATCATTTCCAAAAACTGTAAATTTAAGTGTGTCTCCATAAGTCACAACAGGGTTTGCGAGCAATGAGGTTGTAATAGTCGGTCGAGTATTTTGGTTTTCTTCAAATTGAATTTTCATTCGATAGGCCCTATTTTGAGGGACAGGACAACCATTATCACTGATATTAATAAAAAACTCAGCTGGAACGTTATTTCTCGTCACAATACACTCCTCTAAACAAAACGATGTTTTCAGCGTATCTTTGCTCTTTATTTCAATGTTAGTACTTGACTGTAAAAGGATTTTTCGGGTATCAAAGTTAACTCCTCGTGCTGTAATTGTAACTTTCTGATTGATATCAGGATCAGTAAACAATACGTCAAAACATCTTTTTTCACCTTTTTTTAGGGTTATGATTTCTCCATCTTTAAAAAGTTTCTTTGAGTTTTGATTCGCAACCATTACCTGTGGCGGACTATTGAAAATACAATCAATTACTTTTAACTGAAAATCTCTTTTCATTCGTCCAATGCGTTTACCTTTACGAAATTCTTCCACCATTACCGAAAACACGTAAAGCCCCAGTTTATTTGGTTTCACATTCAAAACGCCAGTTTGAGCATCAATTCTTAATGGAATTTCGCCCGGAATCACATTATCCAGGCTAATTCCAGCAACCCAAGTTGCTTCACGGTAATTATTACTTGGAGAATTTGTGGGATTTGATTGTTGAGGTGACGAATTACCTATCCACGGCACAACTAAAGCATAAGACAAACTATCGCCATCAGCATCGGTAGCACTAAAATCCATTTCGAAATTTTGGTTCATACAGACATAATCCGCAATGATATCTCTAAAATGTGGCGTTGTGTTTACAGTAGTTACTGGTGCAAATTCGGTATAAAAAACCATTCCTACATTACTTGGATTTTGAATATTAGTAATAATAGTATTTCTACAACATCTTTCCCAAACAATCATGTATCCGTCAGGGTCAGAAAAATTTTCTGCCGATAAGTTTACAGAACTGCTGTATTTCATTAATAAAGTTGATAAATCGCCCTTTTGACATGAAGGATCAACATATTTGATAGGTTGGCGATAGACTTGTGGGCAAGTAACTTGCCCCATGCGAGCTAAATCACGTTTGCGGTAGATTTGTAGCGTGATTGATAAGTCTTCGGCTGCAGTACGCCCATTGATTGCATCAAAATATAGACTAAGTGTAACTTGGTGCGTACTGCTTCCAGCGACAGGACTTTTAAGGGGAACAACCTCAATCTCGCCACCAACTATGTGTGAAGCGAAACATATTGAAACTAAAAACTGAAAATAAACGAGTAGGTAAAATCTTTTCATAGCAAATAAGTTTCGAAGGGAGAAATTCAATTCAAGTGAATCAATTATATAGACGAAATTTCTTAGGCAAAGGTTGGATTTTGAACTTCAAGCTAAGTTAAATACTTTTGTGTTTTAAAACTAAAGAGAAAACGTAAATTATGCGATTTCTAAACAAAATGGTTAAGCAAATTAAATAATGGGAAAAGTAAAGACATTTGTCATAGAGTCAATTGTAGTTGAGAGCTTTGCAGCCGAAGGAAAATGTATTGCAAAACACAACGGTCAAGTAATATTTATTGAAGGAAGCAATGTTCATCCAGGCGATAAAGTAAAACTTTTTGTAAATAACAGAAAGAAAAACTACGCAGAAGCAAATGTACTTGAGATTTTAGAATATTCGAGTGAAAGGATTACTCCTTTTTGTAAGCATTTTGGTGTTTGTGGGGGCTGCAAATGGCAACACGTACCTTATGAAAAACAGCTTGATTTGAAGTTCACACAAGTAAGCGACCAATTGAAGAGAATCGGAAAACTTGATTTACCAGAAATCAATCCAATTTTGGGTTCGGCAAAAACGCAATTTTATAGAAATAAATTGGAATATACATTCTCGAATAGCAGATGGTTCACAAGAGACGAAATCAATACCGAAGAAGCCATGAGCAAAAATGCTTTGGGTTTCCACGTGCCGAAACGTTTTGAAAAAGTACTACCGATTGAAAAATGTTACCATCAAGCTGACCCATCAAATGACATTCGTCTCGCCTTGCGTGATTTTGCCGATGCCAATAATTATACATATTACGACCACATCGCTCATGAAGGTTTTCTGCGAAACGTCATGATTCGTACCTCAACTACTGGCGATTTGATGGTAATGGTGCAATTTGCACAAGATAACAAAGAAGACATTGAGGCAACAATGAATCATTTGCACACCAATTTCCCGCAAATTAGTTCATTAAACTATATTTTGAATCAAAAAAGAAACGATACTTTTTTTGATTTAGATGTACATACCTATCAAGGAAAACCATACATAGAAGAAAATATGGAAGGTTTGATTTTCAGAATTGGAGTAAAGTCATTCTATCAAACTAACTCCGAACAAGCTTATGAACTGTATAAAATTACAAGAGATTTGGCGGGTCTAACAGGTGAAGAACTGGTATATGATTTATATACAGGCACTGGCACTATTGCCAATTTTGTGGCGAAAAAGGCTAAAAAAGTAATCGGAATTGAATATGTGCCAGAAGCTATTGAAGATGCAAAAATAAACTCAGAGGTCAACGAATTGCATAACACAACCTTTTATGCTGGTGATATGCGTAAGTTTTTGACAAATGAATTTATTGCTCAACACGGTAAACCTGATGTTGTGATTACCGACCCTCCACGTGCAGGAATGGACGAACCTGTTGTAAGAACGCTCATGGAAGCAGCTCCAAAACGCATTGTTTATGTAAGTTGTAACCCAGCAACACAAGCCCGTGATTTGGCAATTTTAAGCGAAAAATATACAATTTCGGTAGTTCAGCCAGTGGATATGTTTCCGCATACACACCATGTTGAAAATGTGGTGAGATTGGATTTGAAGAATAATTTTTAAACAAAAAAATATAGATTAGAGATTGTTGATTGATAATATTTGATTTTTCTCATCAATCAACAATCTCTAATTTTGCAATCCTTAATCTATAATTCTTCGCACTTTCATCATTTCAACCCTAATTCTTCAACAATGTGAAGAGTTTTGGTATTTTTTCGAGTTCTGAAAGCAATTTCGGGTTTATAGCCAACAGTAGTTTTGGCATAATAGCCAGTACCATCATACGGACGTTTTCTTGGATTTTCTTTACATGCTACCGAACAAGCACCTTCCATTTCATGCCCACATTTTTCGCAAATAGGTAAATGTTCATTGCAATCAGGATTGGCACAATTGACCATTCGGTCAGAGTCAGTTCCACAAATGTGACATTTTGAAATCACAACTGGGTTAATCGAATTTACCTCGGTCGTTAAGCGATTATCAAAAACGTAGCATTTTCCATCGAAATTTTCACCACCTTCTTCCAAACCGTATTTAATGATTCCTCCGTGTAGTTGATAAACATCCGAAAAACCTTGCGACAATAAATAAGCACTGGCTTTTTCGCATTTAATTCCGCCTGTACAGTAAGTTACGATTTTCTTATCTTTTAAATGAGCAATTTCATTGACATGATCAGGCAATTCTCGGAGGTTTTCCATATCAAAAGTGACTGCACCTTTGAATTTTCCAACCGAATGCTCATAATTTGAACGCATATCAACCAAAACAACATTTGGATCGTTTTTCAGTAATTCTTTAAAATCGGCTGGTTCGAGATGCTTACCAGTTTGTTCCAAGGGATTTACGGGCAATTCAGAATGTACAATCTCTTTTTTGATACGCACATAAAGTTTGGTAAATGCGTGTTTAGAAACTTTCTCAACCTTAAAATCAACTTTAGTAAATCTTGGGTCTGATTTTACCCAAGTCATGTATTTTTCAGTGTCGGCTGGTGTACCCGAAACAGTGCCGTTGAGTCCTTCGGGAGCAATGATGATACGTCCGAGTAGGTTATTTTCTAAGCAGAATTGATGATGAATGTCTCGATACTCAACTACGTTTTCGATGGGCGAATAAATGTAGTAAAGCAAAACGTGATAAATTGGGGCAGCAATCGCTGTTTCTACTGAGCTTTCAGTAATTGTATTTGTATGTTTTTCCATTGATTTTCAATCTCTCAAGGTGTAAACTTGATTTGAATTGATGCAAAATTACGAAACATATTTTTTTAATTCTATGATTTTTATCAGATAAAGCCTTAATTTGTAAATTATATCAATGTAAATTCCGAAAAAGTAACAATGCACATTGCGATTACGGGCAATATAGGTGCCGGCAAAACTACCTTAGCTACTAAACTGGCAAATCATTACGGATGGGAAGTATTATACGAAGCTGTTGATGGAAATCCGTATTTACCACCTTTTTACGACGACATGGAAAAATGGGCATTTCATTTACAGATTTACTTTTTAAATAGCCGTTTTGAGCAGATTTTGAAAATCAAGAAACTGACTGAAGAGAAAACAATTATTCAAGATAGGTCGATTTATGAAGATGCGTATATTTTTGCCCGAAACCTTTATGAGTCAGGAAAATTTAATGAAACTGACTATCAGACATACAAAAGTATGTTCAATACAATAACACAGGCAATAACTCACCCCGATTTGATGATTTATTTACGTGCTGACCTTCCGAAGTTACAAAAGCAAATCAGTAAACGTGGGCGAGATTTTGAAAAAAACATTGACCCAAACTATCTGTTGAGCCTAAATGTACTCTACGAAGACTTTGCGAATCTATACACTCATGGAAAACTGATAATTGTTGATGTAAATAACCTTGACTATGCCGAAAGAAACGAAGATTTCGAGCATATCGTAGAAATAATCGACCGAAATATAAGTATGGGAACGCAGCTTGAAATACAGCATATTTAGATTATCACTGTCGATTTTACACAGCAAGGGAATCCTTTGTAGTAAAAATGCCATGAAGTTTGACTTCATGGCATTTTTTTAAACATTAACAACTGTTTTGGGCCTTAAAAATTTTCGATTTTTCCAATAGGTTTTCAACTTATCGAAATATACATCATAAATATCGCTTTCAAACAAACGAGCATCATTGGTAGCTTTATTCAAGAAATAAATACCGAAAAACAAAAGCACAGCATCGGGCATCCAGACACCCAATAAGACTGGCCAAATGTCTTCTTTAGCGTACTTGTCGCCCAATTGCATTAGTACATACATCAGAATAAAAAAAGTGATGGAAAGCAAAACTGGCATTCCAAAACCGCCTTTTTTAATGATAGAACCGAGAGAAGAACCAATCAAAAACATCACAAAACATGCAAAAGCCATCGTGAACTTATGCCATTTTTCGACTTGGGCTTTTATACCATCACGTTTTTTACTTTTCAAAATATCAACTGTAGTTGAGAATTGGTCACGAATATTTTTGGATTGAGATATTGCCGTTTCAAAAGTTTCTTCATTACCATATTTATTACTAATATCCTTAATTTTATCATTCACCCATTTTCCTGCAACTATTGGCTTTTTTTCACGGGCAAATTTTGAGGTATCTACTGGATATTTTTTAAACTGAAAATTATACATCTGCGAAACCGTAGTGATTTGAGATTTCAGGGTTTTATCAATATCAATTGCAACAGAGTCGGCTTGATTATTTAGCTGAGTGATATTTTTCATATACTCATGGTATTTAAACTGAGATTCGTCTGTTCGACGCATACCGAAAGATTCCAATGAAAAAACCATTTTGTTCTGCTTGAAACTATTCTTCACAAACTGAGTTTCATTATAATTTCCGTCATTACTCTTATAATCAACATAATTTGTGCCATTGAATAGTTCAAAAACCAAGTAGGTATTATCATACATGGTGTACATTTTACCAGAATCGGCCAACGTAACATTTACATTGCCGTTATTACTTGAATGATTATATATTGTTACACCTTTGAGCGTTTTACCATCTGAAAACTTTTTTAAAACCTTGATACTATAACCAGGGATTTCTTTGTAGAAAATACCTTCTTTTACATTGAGGGTAACTTTTGTTGTTTTTACATCATACAAAAGACTGTAACCTTTTAAGTTCGCCCACGGATTGACTGTATTATTGAACCACAACGAAAAAACACTCACACAGAAAGCAAAAATCATTGCGGGCAGCAAAACTCTTGAGATTGGAACTCCTGCCGACTTTATGGCAGTTAATTCGGTGTATTCACCCAAATTCCCGAAACACATCAATGAAGCCAACAAAACTGACAGCGGAAGTGCAATTGGAACCGTAATTAAAGAAAAATAAACAAAGAGTTTTCCAAAAACATCATATCCTAAATCTTTACCTACAAAATCATTGAAGTAAAGCATTAAGAAACGCATCAAAAAAATAAAAACTACCACACAGGTAGTTAATATGAATGGTCCAATGAAAGACCTAATAACTAAAATATCAATTTTCTTCATTCAAGACATAATGATTCTACGGCACAAAATTCCGACAGGAAATTCATTTTCACAAGTTCATTAAGTTTATTTAACACAATTACTTTTTCAACCTCCTACAATCTCCTTCAATTTATAAATCATATCATCCCAAATATCTTCTAATTCTTCAACATCATGGTTGTCTGAATTATCTGTAATTTTCAAGAAGGTTGCATTGGTAAGTTCACTCTGTTCGAGTTTAAATTCAACGTAATTTCCTCGCTGCTCATCTTTCAAAAATTCAAATTTTACAAGTTTATTGACTCTCTGAACTGACATTCGAGCTGGGTGGCTTTCGTTGTCCCAAATAAAATCAAAATTTGAGTCACTGGTATATTTAACCTTTGAAGCAAACCATTGTTGTAAACCCGCAGGTGTACTAAAATACTGATATAAAACTTTGGGAGATGCCCTAAATTCGTATTCACGAGAAAATTTGAATTTTTCCATAATTCGTAAAATTTAAAAAAATACAACCTAAATCGAACTCGATTTAGCCTTATTAAATAACTATTTCAAGATTTTCTATAAATTTTTACGAAATCTTGACTTACTTCGGTTTCTTTTTTTGCAATGTAAGAAAACTTTGTGTAATTTTGCAACATATTCTTCGGGACAACAACAAAAGTCTCAAATAATATTTAAAAATAATGCGGGATAGCTCAGATGGTTAGAGCGTAGGATTCATAACCCTAAGGTCGGCGGTTCGATTCCGCTTCCCGCAACTTCCAAAGAGTCTCTATTTTGAGACTCTTTTTTTATGCAAATTTTACAGTTCAATAAGAAAATTATAAGTTCTACACGCAGCTTAATGAAGAATCTCGAAAACTAATTTTTGTAAAATATCATTTTCTTTTTCTTCACCTGCTTCAACGCCTTTCGACTTTAGATCAGCAATTTTAATACAATGTATCACAAATGCTAATTTTGACAAAGAATAATTTCTTGCAGCCGCTAAATAATCTTTTGCAAAAAAGGAATTTACTTTCAATAAAGCCGCAACACCTGATTCAGATTTATCATTTGAGCCATGAATCAATAAAACTTTGCTAAAAAAATTATATAAAATTATCAAAATAGGTTGAATTGGATTGTCTTTTGGGTTATTACCAAAGTAGATAATTATTTGATTAGCTTTTACTACATCACGTTGAATAAGTGCCTTTTGCAACTCAAAAACATTATATTCTTTGCTAATTCCAACATATTTTTGAATCACGTCGGCATCAATTCCATCACCCAACTTAACATTCAAAATTACTTTTTCTAATTCGCCCGTCAATCTTTTGAGGTCATTTCCTATATGTTCAATCAATAATTGAATGGCCTTCATGCTAATCTTCACTCCTCGGCCATGACAATAAGCTGCCACAAACTCTGGGAGTTGATTATCATACAATTTTTTAAAGTTTTGTAAGACTCCTTTTTTTGTAAAAGCCTTTACCCAAGTTTTACGCTCATCTTGGGCATTTGAGAAACTTAAAACCAAAATTGTTGAAGACAACGGATTTAGAGCATAATCCTCCATCAACTTTTGATTTTCCTTTAAGTCAATCCCTTGGATTTGATTGGCATCTTTGACAACAATCAGTTGTTTTTCAGCCATCATCGGAAAACGTCGGGCATAATTCAACAACGCACCTACGTTTAAATCCTTTCCAAATAGAACAAACTCATTAAAACCTTTTTCATGAGCAGGTATAGCTAAACTTTGTATTTTTTCTACAATCTGCTCAATATGAAATTGTTCTTCACCGTGTAAAAAATACAAAGGTTTTATAGAATCTTTTTTTATTGACTTTAAAATCTCTGACATCGACTATATTGTGGCAAGCCACTGTTGTTTATAAATTAGTTACTCGTTGACTGTTGTTAAAAATAGTAGTTTTAGATTTTACTGAAAGCATCCATATTGGTTACGCTATAACCTTTCTCAATCAAAAACTTATTGCATTCGAGAATCATTTTTGGAAAAAATACTGCGAATTTTTCATCATATAGTTGATAATGAAACTTTAAATCTTCGGTAGCTTTTTCCATGTTCGACTCAAAAGTGGTTCGCCTCGAAATTCCAATTAAAGCTCGTTCAATTCCCCAAAATTCGCTGTAATTTTTGAGCCAATCATGTTTGATCATCGACTCAATCATGGGCTTCATTTTTTCGGGAAGTATTGACCAATGATTTTCAAATGAAGAATGAACTCTTTTCCTGAAATCACCAAAAGGTTCAGTAGAATATTCTGCCCAATGAACGGCTAAAAAATGGTCGAAAAAAATATCAATTAAAACAGCAGCATATTTATGGTACTTATCATATAATACTGATTTACAATCACTTACCGCAGGATGAGTATCAGTAAAGCTATCAATGAGTCGGTGAAGTAAAATTCCATTTTTTATTTCATCATTATAAATTGCATTTCTTGGGTGGTCGATTCTACCGACTACAAAATCTTCTAAAAGATTTCCCACCATGACCTCTTCGTTTTTACCAGAAAGAAATAAATGTGCCAAAAAATTCATTAAAATAATCGAATATGCGTACGTTTGCGACAAAGTTAGAAAAATAACATCTATAAACTATCAAAAAAATTGATTGATGAAAGTTGAAGCAAACAAAGTAGTAAAGATAATCTATGAATTAGAAATCGGCGGCGAAAATGAAAGAGAAATGCTCGAAATCGTACAAGACGACGAGCCAATGGTTTTTATTCAAGGAATGAGTGGTTTACCAGAAGCTTTTGAAGCCCAATTGAATGGACTACAAGCAGGTGACGAATTTAAGTTTTCGATTGATGCGGCCGAAGGTTATGGTGATCCTGACCCAGAAGCTATTATTGATTTTCCGATTGAAAACTTCAAGATTGAAGACGGAGAAATTCCTGAGGGGATGCTCGAAATTGGCAATATGATTCCATTCTCAAATGACGAAGGAAATAGAATGAATGGAAGAATTGTTGAAATTACTGAAGAGTTCGTTATTTTAGATTTTAATCATCCTTTAGCAGGGCAAAATATGCATTTCTCGGGCAAAGTATTGGCCGTTAGAGATGCAACCAAAGATGAAATAGCTCATGGACACGTACATGGTGAAGGTGGCGTTGTGCATTGAAATGGTGATTAGTAAATTGGTTACTGGTTATTGGTGGCAATTCACTAATAACCAGTAACTAATAACAAGTAATCAACAACTAAGCACCAAATTGAATAACCTCTACACCGAATTTTCTCAAAAACTCTACACCTTCATCAACCGGAATGCCTTTGTATTGAGCATACGATTTGGCATAAAACACTTTTTTTATCTTCATTGAGTAAATGACTCTTGCACAAGCTATACAAGGCGAAAGAGTTACATATAAAGTTGTACCTTCAATATTCGCCCCATTTTTTGAAGCATATAAAATAGCGTTTTGTTCGGCATGAAGAGCTAAGGAACAACTTCCTTTAGAGTCACGTGGACAGCCATGTTCTGGAAATTCCTCATCGCAATTATGAGTTCCAGCAGGTGGTCCATTATATCCGATTGAAATAATTCGTGTATCTTTTGTCAGAACAGCTCCAACTTGAGCCTTTACGCAGTGCGAGCGAAGGGCAAGGTTTTCGGCTAATTCCATAAAAATTTCATCAAAATCTGGGCGTTGTTTTACAACTTTTTCCATAAAATGGTCGTTACTTTGTAAAAAATATAACAAAAATCCCTTTTTGCTACTTATAAAAATCAAAACGCTAAATTATGAAATCTTACTCAAACGGAGTGCTGTCCTTAGGTTTTCTTTTTGTATTCATTTGTCTTTTTCCGTTATCAACATCAGCAAGTATCTTGAATGATAGTATTGTAAAACCACAAGTACGCAATAGTCCGATTGTGATTGCAAATTTAAAAACTACTGAAAATAACTACGTAAAATGTACCTATGGACAACCTTTGAAGAAGGGACGGGAAATTTTCGGCAATTTAGTTCCTTATGGTAAACTTTGGCGAACAGGTGCAAACGAAGCAACCGAAGTTACATTTACAACAAATATCCAAATTGGAGAAACTCAACTTCTTGCAGGAACTTACACGCTTTTTTCGATTCCTAATAAAGATAAATGGACGATTATTCTAAATTCTGAACTTGGTCAATGGGGAGATTTTGCCTATGATGCCAGTAAAAACGTGCTCACTTATGAAGCATCAGTAAGTACAAACTCAGATATTTATGAAGGTTTTACTATTCAATTTGAAGATGTGAACAATGGGTTTAACATGCTTCTACTCTGGGATAATGTAAAAGTATCGGTTCCAATTCAGAAAATTGGAGAGGTTGAAAAAACCTCAAAAAAGAAAAAAAAGAGAAGGAATTAATACTAATTTATAATTAATGGTGTCACTCAGGTGTGGCACCATTAAAAAAACTTTTCAATAAAATACTAATTTCTTCTGTATCAATTGTTGATTGGATGTTACACTAAGAATATAAACCCCGGGTATAATATTTCCTTTTGGTAATGTAATGACTGTACTTGGTAAATCTACATAAGACTGATTGTAAACAATTCTTCCAAAAATATCACGAATTACAATAGTAAAGTCCTGAAAATCTGGCAATAATATTTGAAACTGTGGATTGGTAAGAGGCAAAGGATTCTCAAAATTCACTTGCAAAGAAGTAGAAGGCGGTAATTGAAATTTGGCATAGTTCAAAACCCTTTTACGTCTTTTACTAAGGTCAAGAGCTGCCCTCATGCGTTGTTTTTGTCCTTCTGTAAAAATATTCATACATGAATCTGGTGAATAATCCATGTAGTTTTCAATCATATTTCTGGTGCGTGTTCCTGTACAATTGGAAAACACATCTCGGCAAAAAGCCGAACTGTTTGATGTAGTAGCAACTGGTGTATCTGATACATAATCAGTTCCGCAACGCTCATCGCCCCAGGTATGGTAAAGTCCCATCCAGTGCCCAACTTCATGGGTTACTGTTCTGCCAAAACTATAAATTCCAGACTGATTAGTACCCGATTTTCTTCCAAAAGTTGTGTAGTCAATAAAAACACCATCCGTTCTTTCATCTGAATCAATATCTAAACCTTCCACAGATTCAGAATATGGAAATTCGCCATACCCAATATAGCCTGAACTCAGCGGAGCAACCCACATATTAAGATATTTATTACTGTCCCAATAAGACAAATTTGACATAGCCAGTCGGTCATTGTCATTGACAATATTAAAACTCGCTCTTGGTGAATAAACTCGTTTAATTCCTGAAGTAGGATTACCAGAAGGGTCTATACTTGCCAAGAAAAATTCAATTTCAGTATCCGCACCCACAGGATTTGTGTTAAAGCCTAATGTGCCTACTTTTTTACGGTAATCTTCATTAAGAACTTTAATCTGTGAATAAATTTGTTCATCAGGAATATTACTCCCAGCGATTTGACCATTAATTTGGTTATGAATTACGTGCACTACAACGGGAATTCGGATAACTTCTGCCGCTACTCGAAAGTTTTTACGTAAATTCACTTCATTCTCAAGAGCTTGTTCATATCTCATTTTTCTGATAAGATATTGTGCATCAGAAATTTTAGACACCGAATCACAGAATTCATTGGCACACGAACGAAATTTCTGTGCCATTGAATTACAATATAATAATGCAAAAAATACTGTAATGTAAATGTTCTTTTTCATAACCATAAAGACGAATCATTGAGTGGATTTGGTTGCAACGCAACAAGCTTTTTAGTTAGCCTCGGCCTTTTCGTAAGCTTTCAATATATCTCTGACCAACTTGTGTCTCACAACATCTCTATCATCTAACTCAATAAAACCAATTCCTTTAATATCCTTCAAAATATAAAGAGCATCAGCCAATCCAGATTTTTGTTTCGATGGCAAATCTATTTGTGTTTTATCACCAGTGATAATGGCTTTTGAGAGCGGCCCCATACGAGTCAAAAACATTTTAATTTGCATCGGAGTAGTATTTTGGGCTTCGTCGAGCAGAATAAAGGCATTATTTAGGGTACGTCCACGCATATAAGCCAGAGGAGCAATCTCAATTGTTCTGTTTTCGATATAAAACTTCAGTTTTTCTGACTGTATCATATCTTCGAGAGCATCATAAATTGGACGTAAATAAGGATCAATTTTTTCTTTTAAATCACCGGGCAAGAAACCGAGATTCTCTCCTGCTTCAACGGCTGGACGAGTAATAATGATTTTCTTTACTTGTTTATCTTTTAAGGCCCTTACTGCCAATGCAACAGCAGTGTAAGTTTTACCAGTTCCAGCTGGACCTGTAGCAAACATAATATCAAAGTTTTTGCAGGCTTCGACCATTTTCTTTTGATTGGCCGTTTTTGCTTTGATTGCATTTCCCTTAGTACCTACTAAAATCAGTTCATCATCAGGGGTTTCATGTGTGGCCGACTCGGCATCTTCCTTGATATAACTTTTTACTTGGTCAATTGAAATTCTTCCGTACTTTCGCAAATGCTCAATCATTGCTTCCAACACTTCCGAAATTCTATTAATCTCTTCGGTATTTCCTTTGATTAAAATCTGATTTCCACGAGAAATAATTTTGCTTAATGGAAATGCACTTGCCACCTCTCTGATGTGTATATTTTCTACTCCAAGAAAATCGGTCAATGAGATTTCTTCTTCTAATGTGAATACTTTATCTGTCAAAATAAAAATTATATTGTTTAAATGTAAAACATAGCTAATTTCACAAATTAAGACCTTTGAGTGGTGCTATTTGTTTCCCAAAGTTCAAAAATTATTCACAAATTTGCTTATTTTTCCACAAAAAAAACTCAAAACTTTGATGAAGGACTGATTATCAGGCTTTTATAATAATTAAAAGCCAAACTTTAAAATACAATGTATTTCAAAACCGTAAATTTCTTCTTAACATTGTATTAATATTATGGAAAAAAGTTATCAAAATAGCAATACTGGCGATAGAAATAGCCAAAGAGGTTTCGGAAAAAATCTATTTTTAGAAAGTTTCCGAAATGAATCGGGCAAACTACCTCCTCAAGCATTAGAACTTGAAGAGGCAGTTCTTGGTGCGTTAATGATTGAAAAAGATGCACTAACTTCGGTTGTAGATATTCTCCAACCATCAAGTTTCTATAAAGAGGCTCATCAAAGAATATACAACGCTATTCTTCAATTATTTGGTAAATCAGAGCCGATTGATATGCTTACCGTAACGACTCAGCTTCGTAGCAATGGCGAACTTGAGTTTATTGGTGGTGCATCGTATCTTGTAAAATTGACAAATAAAGTTAATTCGGCAGCTAATATCGAATATCATGCACGTATCATTACACAATCAGCTATCAAGCGTGATATGATTAAAATTGCGGGCGATATTTTAAAAGACGCATACGAAGATACAACTGACGTATTTACTCTATTAGATAAAATCGAACAAAATTTCTTTGAAATTTCGGAGCGTAATATTCGTAAAAATTATGCAGATGCGAGTACCATCATGCGTGCGACCATCGAAGAACTCGAAAAGAAGAAAAATAATAAAGATGGGTTAACCGGTGTAGCCAGTGGTTTTACGGCACTTGATCGTATTACAAGTGGTTGGCAAAACACCGAACTTACCATTATTGCTGCAAGGCCAGCGATGGGTAAAACGGCCTTCGTAGTCTCAGCCATGAGAAATGCGGCCGTTGAGTGGGGAATTCCTGTGGCTATGTTTTCTTTGGAGATGTCGGCCACCCAGTTGATGCTACGTTTGATTTCGGCCGAAGCAGAAATCGATAGTAACAAACTTCGCAAAGGAAAACTCGAAAACCATGAGTGGGTACAACTGCACCAAAAAATCAAAAATCTTTCATCTGCTCCAATTTATATTGATGATACCCCTGCCCTTTCAATTTTGGAAATGCGTGCGAAATGCCGCCGTTTGAAAGCCCAGTTTGATATTGGTTTGGTAATTATTGATTACTTACAGCTAATGACCGCTGAAAGTGGTGGTGGCGGAAAAGGCAACCGTGAGCAAGAGATTGCGGCAATTTCGAGAGCGATGAAAAACCTTGCAAAAGAAATCAACGTTCCAGTAATTGCACTTTCGCAGTTGAGTCGTGCGGTTGAAACTCGTGGAGGTGATAAACGCCCACAACTTTCTGACTTACGTGAATCTGGATCAATTGAGCAAGATGCTGATATGGTTATGTTTTTGTATCGTCCAGAATACTATAAAATTACGCAGGACGAACAAGGAAACTCAACCGAAGGAGTTGGTGAGGTAATTATTGCCAAAAACCGTAGTGGAGATGTCGATACTGTCAAACTTAAATTTATTGGTAAATACACCAAATTTACTGACTTAGATGGTTTCTATACGCCGCTTCCTGGACAAGATAATTTTGGAGATTTTAATATGCCAAAACCTATCAATACTGCTGGCTCATTAGATAACTTTGAGAGAAGTGCACCTCCGAGCCCAAACACTGGTGGTGGTACAGTTACACTCGGAAGTAAGGCAAATCAACCAAGGAATTTGGATGCTGAAACAGATTTTCCTTTCTAATTGATTGATATATAATTGTATTTTTTTCAAAAAGTGCAAAATGAATACAAAAAAGAAACTTTCAGAAATGACTTTGGAGGAACTTAATGCCGAGAAAAAGAAATTGTTCGACACTTTTTTTAATCCTAAATCCTTCATTGCTCATATTTCCATAGCTATTCTAAGCATTTCGATGGCTCTTTATGTTCTGAAAGACACATTTAGTTTCATTCTAACGGGCATAATAATCTTTTTTGTTTATTCGGCTTCTCAAAAGTTCATTTATAGAAATAAAATAGAAAAGGAAATAAAATCTCGTAATCTTTAAGTATTTGTAATGATTGGTGTTTTTGATTCTGGTATTGGCGGGCTTACACTTTTGCACGAAATCATTAGACAATTACCTAATGAACAATATTGCTATTATGCCGATACCAAAAATGTTCCATACAGCACTAAAAGTGAGGAACAAATCAAAGAATTTGTTGAAGAAGCTATCAATTATTTCTTAGATCGAAAGGTAAAAGCTATTGTATTGGCTTGCAATACAGCAACAAATGTTTGTGTCGAAGATTTACGAAGCAGATTAAGTATTCCAATCATAGCAATTCAGCCAGCCGTGAAAGTAGCGGTTGATAATGATACTGCCGAACTTGATGCACAACGAAAGAAAATTTTGGTTTGTGCAACTCCAATAACACTTCGCTCTGCTCGTTTCCAAAGATTAGTTGACTCTCTCAATGCTGATGGAATAGTTGAAAGAATGGCTTTGCCTGAATTAGTAAAACTCGCTGAAAGAGAGGAATTTGGCAAAGCTGCCGAAGAATATATCACCGAAACATTACTCCAACTTGATATTGAAAAATTTGGTTCGATTGTCCTTGGCTGCACACATTTTACTTATTTTGAGCCAATTTTTTATCAATTGGCACCACAATTAAGCATTTTTGACGGCAATGAAGGTACAGCACGACATCTGAAAAATATCTTAGGTAAACTAAATTTACTCTCATTGAAAGGAGAAACACCTTTTTCGGTTGAATACATTGAATCGGGTAAACCTACTCAAAACTTAGAGCGTTTTCAGCGTTACATTGCACGAATTGAGCAATTAACTTAACACTTTACGCATCACATAATCATTCATCCAATATTCTCCAAACGGAATATCTTCTTCTTTTATAATTTCAAAACCAACTTTTTCGTAGAAAAAACGAGCTTTGTTATAACGATTTACATTCAAATCTAAGATTTTTGCCCCCAGAGCTTTTACATTTTCTTCTACAACCGAAATTAACTTTTTGCCATATCCTCCGCCTTGAAAATCTGGATTCAGATACAATTTATTCAATTTATAAGTAATTTCCTCATCTTTTTTAATTGAATATGATGCAAAAGCCACCACATCTTCTCCCAAAAACTGCAAAATAAATGTTTGTCCATCATCCATTTGTTTTGCCAGTGCTTCCTCACTATAAATTTCATCAAACATAAATTTTGGCTGTTCTTTACCCAATATTGGTTCATAGGTAACAAACCAAGTTTTATTAGCGATTTCTCGAATCGCTTTAATATCTTTGTGAGTGGCAACTCTGTACGATAATTCCATCATCTTTTCAAATTTGACCGCAAATATATGGTATGCCTGCATATCATTTTGTTAATTTGCATTTTAATTTTATTGAAAACAAGATGCGGCCGAAGTTCGGTTCGCTCCACAATTTATGAAACCACTGATATTAGTTACAAACGACGACGGCATTACATCAAAAGGCATTTCGGTATTGATTGAAGTAATGAAAAAAATTGGAGAAGTGTTTGTAGTTGCTCCCGACAGTCCGAACTCAGGAATGGGACACGCCATTACGGTTGATAGCACTATTCACGTCAAGAAAAATAAAATTTACAAAAACGTTGAGGCTTACGAATGCTCAGGAACACCAGCCGACTGCGTGAAATTGGCCAAACATCATTTCTTAAAAGACCGCAAAATTGATTTAGTTGTGAGTGGCATCAATCATGGTCTAAATTCTTCTATTTCGGTGATATATTCAGGAACTATGTCTGCAGCAGTTGAGGGAGCAATCGAGGGTATTCCATCAATTGGCTTCTCATTAGATGATTTTAAATATGATTCTGAGTTCTCTCATATCAAACGTTGGATCAAACGAATTACTGAAAAAGCTTTAGCAAATGAATTTCCTGCAAATGTTGCACTAAATGTCAATTTCCCAAAATATTCAGAGAATCCAATCAAAGGCATTAAAATTTGTCGCCAAACAAATGGATATTGGCACGAAGAATTTGATGCCAGAACTGACCCACATGGCAGACCATATTTTTGGATGGGCGGCGATTTTGTGAACCGTGAACCAAACATTGAAGGAACAGATTTACACGCCCTCGAAAACAATTATGTCTCAATTGTCCCTGTACATTATGACATGACCGCTCATAAAACAATCAAAGATTTGAAACGCTGGAAGTTGTAAATTTAGCAATAGAAAATGCCCTATACGTTAAACTAAACAATTGACTAAAAGCATTTTATGTTTTTACAAGAAAACCTATTATTTTTGAAATTATATAGCCTATTTGATTACTTTATTCGAAACAAAATATATGGCAGTATTAGGAAGACTACTAAAGGGTAGTATCAAATTTACAAGCACGATTCAACAAATTAGAAAAATAAAGCCTGCAAAATGGCAGAAAAAAGCATTCACTAAATTGCTATCAAAAGCACGCTATACACAATTTGGTGAGAAATTCAATTTTGAGGAAATTCTCAGTTCGGCAATTTTTGAAGAGGGAAACGAATTTTACGAAAAATTCACTCAAAATGTGCCGATTTACGATTATACCAGGATTTACAACGAATGGTGGTACAAAGCTCGTTTGGGTGAAAAAAATGTTTGTTGGCCTGGAAAAGTAAAATATTTTGCATTGAGTTCGGGAACTTCGGATGCAGCTTCAAAAGCAATTCCTGTAACGAAAGATATGATTAAGGCCATTCAGCGAACCAGTATTAATCAGATTATTACACTCGGACAATATACCGAACTACCCGCTGATTTATTTGAAAAAGGGTATTTAATGCTCGGAGGAAGCACAGCCCTCAATGAGGTTGACTCTCATTATGAAGGAGATTTGAGTGGAATCACCACGGGTACAATTCCGATTTGGTTTCAGAATTTTTATAAACCCGGTCAGAAAATCTCTGCTCTGCGTGACTGGGAAAATAAACTTGAAGATATAACAGTGAATGCACCCAATTGGGATATTGGTTTCTTGGCGGGCGTACCTGCATGGCACACAATTTTGTTGGAACGTATTATTAAGCGATACAACCTCAAAAACATCCACGATATGTGGCCTAATCTTACTGCTTTTGCGTGGGGAGGTGTATCACTTGAACCTTATAAACAAGGGCTTGAAAAATTATTCGGAAAGCCTGTCATATATATTGAAACTTATATGGCATCGGAAGGTTTTTTGGCCTATCAAGACCGTCCAGATGGCAATTTGCGTTTAGTGCTAAATCGTGGTATTTTCTTTGAATTTATACCTTTCAATGAGGAAAACTTTGATGAAGACGGTAATCTCGTGAGCAATCCCGAAACCTTAATGGTGCAAGATGTAAAAGAAGATATTGATTATGCTCTACTTATTTCAACTTGTTCGGGAGCATGGCGATATTTAATTGGCGATACCGTAAAATTCACCGATAAAAAACGCATGGAGATAAAAATTACGGGTAGAACCAAGCATTTTTTGAGTTTATGTGGCGAACACCTTTCGGTGGATAATATGAATAATGGTATTGAGTTAGTTTCTAAAGATTTAGGACTTGATATTCGTGAATTTACAGTGATTGGAGTTAAGCATCCGCCACTTTTTGCTCATCAGTGGTATGTTGCTTCTGATGTAAAGGTCGATGAAGAGCAATTCTGCAAATTACTTGACGAAAAACTTTGCGAACTCAACGATGATTATGCCGTAGAGCGAAGACACGGTTTAAAAAACATTTTTGTCAAAGTTCTTCCTCAACAAGCCTTCTACGAGTGGATGAAAAAGAAGGGGAAAGTGGGCGGTCAACACAAGTTTCCAAGAGTTTTGAAAGGAAAATTAATTGATGAATGGCAAGATTTTTTAAAGGAAAATTATTCTTAAAAGAATGTTTTTTAAGAATGACAAACCATAAACATATTAAACAACTTGGATAAATTAATAATCATCTATCACAATCATCGGTACTTGGTATTTTTATGATAATTTTTGGATAAAAAACGGCAAAATGAAACTTATTATAAACTTTCTCATTAGTTTTTTAAGGACATCCAAAACTTTGTTATAATTTTGAGGGTTGAATAATGATACTATCCAAAATCTAAGCAAATTTTAAAAAATGGCAGAAGTAATCAGAATGCCCAAGATGAGCGACACCATGACAGAAGGTGTAATTGCGGCATGGAACAAGAAAGTTGGTGACGTTGTAAAATCAGGTGATATTTTGGCAGAAGTCGAAACCGATAAGGCTACCATGGATATGGAGTCATATTACGACGGAACGCTACTTTATATAGGTGTTGAAAAAGGCCAGGCCGTTCCAGTAGATGCTATCATGGCTGTAATTGGTAAACCTGGAGAAGATTTTCAAAGTTTATTGAGTGGAACTCCAACAGCACCAGTTGCAGAGCCTGCACCAGTGGCCGAAGCTACTGCTCCTGTAGCTGCCGCACCAGTAGTTGATACGTCAAATATCAAAGCAAAGGTTGTAACAATGCCACTTTTGAGTGATACCATGACCGAGGGCGTAATTCATACTTGGTTGAAAAAAGTTGGTGATAAAGTAAAATCAGGTGATATTTTAGCAGAAATCGAAACCGATAAAGCTACCATGGAACTTGAAGCTTATGAAGATGGAACTTTATTATATATTGGTGTAGAAGCGGGTAAAGCAGCTAAAGTGAATGCTGTTATTGCAGTTATTGGCGAAGAAGGTGCAAATTACCAAGCACTACTCGGTGCCGCACCAGTTGCGGCAGCTCCAGTAGCAACTCCTGCTGCTGCAGAAGCTCCGAAAGCCTCTTCCTCTGCACAGGTGGCAGCTCCGACAGCAGCACCTGTTCAGTCGGCATCAAATAGTAATGGACGAATTTTAGCTTCACCACTCGCTAAAAAATTAGCCGAAGAAAAAGGTATTAAATTAGCAGACTTAAGTGGTTCTGGAGAAGGTGGTAGAATTGTGAAATCTGATGTTGACAATTTCACACCGAAAGTTCCAGAAGTAAAAGCAGCAACAGCTCAAGTGGCAGCGGTGTCTGGTGTTGAAAGCTATGAAGAAATTGGCTTGACACAAATGCGTAAAGCAATCGCACGCAGCTTGGCAGAATCACAATCGACTGCAGTTGATTTCCAATTAACAATGGAAATCTGCATGGATAAAGCTATTCAGGCTCGTGAAGTAATGAATCAGGCATCTCCTGTTAAGATTTCTTTCAATGATATGGTTTTAAAAGCGTGTGGTGTCGCCCTTAAAAAACATCCAAACGTAAACTCTTCTTGGAGAGAAGACCACATCAGACGCAACGCTCACGTACATATTGGTATGGCAGTGGCCATTGCTGAAGGCTTGGTTGTTCCAGTAATCAGATTTGCTGATACACTCCCACTCTCAGTTTTAGCAGCAACAACAAAAGATTTAGGCGGAAAAGCTAAAAATGGCAAACTTCAACCTAAAGATTGGGAAGGAAATACATTTACAGTAAGTAATTTAGGAATGTTTGGCATCGAGTCATTTACTTCGATTATCAATAATCCTAAAAACGAGTCTTGTATCCTTTCGGTTGGTGGAATCAAAGAAATTGTAGCTGTTAAAAATGGTCAGTTTTACGCAACAAGTGTAATGAAAGTTACACTCACTTGTGATCACCGAGTAGTTGACGGTGCAACGGGTGCTGCGTTCTTGGTAACCTTGAAAGAATTGCTCGAAGAGCCGTACAAATTATTGGTCTAAACTCCCTAAAAGGGTCTGAAATAATGAAAAAGATAAATCCTCCGTATAGTTGGCTAACAATCTCTCTATGGGGGATTTGTTTTATATGTCATTTTAAAACTTTCGCACAAGCAAAAGAAACACCCAAACAACGAATTGCGGCTTTTTATAAGTGGTATGGAAAAACAGATACTATTCCTTTTGAAGGAGATTGCTATGAGGCAGACGGTATAGATGTTACAAAAATTGACACAAAATGTGTTCAAAAATACATCAAGTCGATTGAAACAACTGGCTTATTCTCAAGCATTTACATTAAAGGTTTACAACAAGAATTTGTATCTAAACAATCTGAAATAAAAAAGAAAGGCTTTACAGAAGGAATTGACTACGATAGATATACATTGTCGCAAGACCCTCCAACTGAAAAAGATCTGTTGTTTGCTTTAAATAAGACCTCAACATCAGCCATTAATGGAAATAAAGCCAAAGTTGTTGTAAATTTAAAAAATCCATATAAAGTTACGTACATATATTCTTTAGACTTGGAGAATAATGTTTGGAAATTATCAAAAATTGAATCGAAATAATTAGATGCAAAAAATACACGCAACCACCGTTTTGGGGGTAATTCATAACGGTAAAGTAGCTCTCGGTGCTGATGGACAAGCCACAATGGGCAACACCGTAGCCAAAAGCAATGTTCGAAAAGTTAGAAAACTGTATGGTGGTAAAATACTGGCAGGATTTGCGGGCTCAACTGCCGATGCTTTTACATTAATTGAACGATTTGAAGAAAAACTCAATGCTTTTGGTGGAAATATGAAACGTGCAGCCATAGAGTTAGCAAAAGATTGGAGAACTGACCGTTTTTTGAGAAAATTGGAGGCTATGTTGATTGTTGCAAATGAAGCAGAAATGCTCATTATTTCAGGAACAGGTGATGTACTTGAACCTGACAATCAGATTGCCTCAATTGGCTCTGGTAGTATGTATGCCCAATCGGCAGCGATTGCTTTGAAACGACATGCAGAAAACCTTACTGCTGAGCAAATGGTACAAGAAAGCCTAAATATCGCAGCAGATATTTGCATCTACACCAATCATAACATTATTATTGAAACGCTTTAGGTACAATATCAAAAAAGACGAATCTTCAAGGTTCGTCTTTTTATTTTTATACTATTGCGATCAACTCTTCATATTTTTCATAAATGTAATCTTCCTTCTCATAGAATCTATCTGAAAGTACGAGAAGCACGGAATTTTCAGAAAAATTATACATTGTATGCCAATCTCTTGGTTCAAGTAATAAGCATTGATCTGGTGAGTCAAGAATAAAAGTTTCTTCTTTCTCGCCATTATGCACATAAACTTCACAAGAGCCGCTTACGCAAGTAAGAGCATTGTATGCTAACTTATGTCGATGACCTCCTCGTTCTTGCTTGTGGGCATTATAGATATAAAATATACGCTTAATTCCTTTCTTCAGTACTTTTTCAAATACCGTTAAACTTCCCTTATCTGACAAATATGTTTGGAGCTCCAATAACTTGGCCATGCAACTTTTCTAAAATAATTTTAAAATTTTTAATAAGATCTACTCAAAACCACCTATTCTTTCAAAATTAACAACCTCAACGAATAGAAATATTGCTTAACAAATATTCAATCACAGCCGCACGGAAATTTAATATTTTTCCCCTTTTCAGTATTTGTATATCTAAACCATTCTTTTGGTTTTGGAATAAATACAACTTTTCCCGCACCAGGAAAATATGTTGAATTGGTCGGTTGCCCAATAGCTTCTACAATTTGCTGATACATTTCGCTTGGAATTAAATCCACACAAACATTGATACCAGCAAATTCATTATATTGAAAATATTTCACAAAGTGTTTCAGTTGCTGCTCATCAAATGAGTTGATAATTTTTGTCGCCTTTTTCCATCCCTCTATGTATGAATCATTATCTGGTTTTGCCCAACTCCCAACTCCTACACCAACAAATCCTTTTACCGCAGACTCATGGACATGGCTATAATAACCACCTATTACTTTTTTACCATGAAAACGACTAAGAGCATAGACATTACAAGTTTTCTGAAAAATCGGACATAGATTTTCTCTCAACCCTGTGCCATCTCCTCCCACAATACAAAATGGAAAATCCATAACCGCTTCACCTTTTTGTTTTTTTAAATTTTCAACATATTCAAAAAAATTTTTATCAAACTCATAAGGTTTTCGCTCAAATCGGAAACTATATACTACTGACAGTTCGAGCACAAAAAAGGTTGTAAAGAGAAGTACAAAAACTTTTTTAAAAGGTATTATTTTTAAATCTGTTGGCAGAAAAAAACACGAAAAAATGACGGGTAAAAGCGAAGTGAACCTTGATGGAACACGGTTATAAGCTCCCCAAGGAAAAATCTTCAATGTTGGAATTTTGTTCGGATGATAAAAAGTAGAAATTACCAAAAGTATCAAGAAAGGTAAGAATACCATCCAAAATTGTTTTCGATTACCAAAAAAACCAATAATTCCTAAGCCAAGACAGAACCAGCCTGGGCTTCCCGAACCCATTCCTTCGGGCATATCTTTCAAAATTTCCCTATACGGATTATAAATTGTGTTAATTTTAGGGAAATAGGGAAGAAGAATTCTCAGAGGGTGACTCCAAAAATGCGGTGCGTTGGCGTTATCAAGGTGAAATGATTTAGCTTCAAAATAAATCTGAAAAACGAGCGGCAGATAAAAATATATAATCAACAGAATAGGAAAACTCAACAACAAATACAATAGTGGTGAGGTTTTAAGGTCATTAGACCAACATTGAAAATATGTTTTTATTTGGTTTTCGTTCTTCAGAACTCTTTTCAATAATACAATAATTACACAGATAAGGCTGATAACGAAGCTATTGAGTGCAAATCCACAGATATATCCTAAATTCATTCCAAGTGTAGCCAGCAAAACAAATGCTTTCAAGAAAACCCACTTTAAGGAAATATTTTCACTTTTGATAATTCTTTTAACCAAAATAAAATCAGTAAAAAGACTTAAAATTGCCCAGTGAATGGTACTATGATTGTAATGATGAGGGTATTTATTGAGTGCATAAAAATTAAAAAAGGTAACTACAAAGCCAACAAAAAAAGCTTTGTTTTGTCCAAAATCTTTTTTTACGATAAGATAAGTGCCTAAAAATGAGACAATTAAACTAATAATATAATAGTAGTTTAGCCAAGCACCATGACCAAAATTATTATAAAAAAGTGCAAACCAATAATTACTTTCGAGCGACCAATCAGAAAAAACCTGCGTTGTGCCGAATGGATAAAAAGTTTGATTATGATTAAAAACTAAACTCGGAAAAGGCTTAAAACTTAGATGTTGCGATAAATAATAACCGACATATTCCCATTCGTCCACATCGCCACCGCCCGAAAGAGGCATTGAGAAATTTCTTATAAAAAAAACGCCATATAAAATTGGTAAAAATATAGCAATAGCTATAAATAGCAAGTGTTTGTTTTTTTGGGTCATCAATCTATGCTTTATAATAATTTAGCTGCTGCTTCATCAATCCACACAAATGAATTTTTGTGCAATTTGAATACAGTTGAGGGTAATTCTACACTTGGCTCTTGGTCGATTGTTTGTTTCAAAACCTCAGCTTTACGTTCGCCAGTTGCAATCAGAATCGCCACTTTAGCTTCCAATAGATGTTTCAAACCAATCGTAATTCCCTGTGTAAGTGGTGTATTTTCTTTAAAATATTTCTGACCGATTTGAATCGTCACATCGGCCAGTTCAGAAACATGACAATAATTTTCAAAACTATAGCCAGGTTCATTTAAGCCAATATGGCCATTCACTCCTACTCCAACAATTATCAAATCTGCTCCGCCTTTACTGAACAGTAATTCATCAACTCGTTTACATTCAGAATAAAGGTCGGCAGTCATTGAATCAAAAAACGTATATTGCTTGGGGTTTATACTAAGTGGTTTCAATAGATTTTCTTCAACAATGAATCGACAACTACCTTCACTGGTAGCAGGAATACCGACCCATTCGTCGAGACCAATGATTGTAACTTGCTCAAAATCAGTTGATTTTGCCAATTCTACTATTTTTTTATACGTCAAAACTGGCGTGTCACCCGAAGTTAAAATCAGTGTCGCAGTAGGTTTGGTTTTTACTAAATCAATGATAAACTTAGCTGTATGAGTTGCTAATTGCTCTGGGTTTTGAAAAGTTTGTATTTGCATTTATTAAAATTACATGATTTCTAAGGCTTCAAAGCTATGATTTAATATTTGTTTTTGCAATTTTATTTCATCTCATAAATACCGTATTCTCAATAATTTACTTTTGTTTTTGTAATCACAGATTTCTGCTTTAATTTTCTGCTCATCAAATAGTTATGTCACAATACTAACCTAAAAAGTCGATGAGAACTTTATATTTATTCATTTTATTGCTCTGTTTCACCACCGCTTCGAAAGCCCAAGTACCTACTACTTACGACTCACTGGCAACATTCCTAAAAACAAAACCTAAAGATACACTTTACATTTGGGCATTACGGCCTTACACCTTGAAAGTGATTTATGAAAAGGCTAATTATAAAATGGCCGATTCCCTGAATAGAGTAGTTTTGTCGCTTTCCGAAAAATTGAATTACGGACGAGGCTATTATTTTCATTATTTATTAAAAGGGATTATTCATAATCAAAAATCTGAATATAAACTCGAACTTGCCAATTATGAAAAATGTTTGGAAATGGTTGTGAAACATAAACTCAATCTTTATTTAAAGGAAGCTTCACTTGCCAATATTGCATTAGCTCACAGAAATCTTGGTAATAAAGATAAAGCAATGGAATGGGCTTTAAAAGCCATAGAATTACAGGAAAAAAACAATTTTCCGATAAAGTTTTTAGATGCGGGGCCTTATGGGTTAGTTTCTGGAGTTTTGAAAGCCTATAAAAAACCGCAAGAAGCATTAAAATATACACAAAAAGCCTTAGAAATAGCTATTAAAAAAGCCGATGAGCAAAGTATGGGTATTCAAGAAAATAAAATGGGGAATCTGTACGATGATATGGGCAAAGAAAAAGATGCCCTTGCTCATTATCTTAAAGGGCTTAGCCATGCCAAAAAGGCCAATTATTTATTGTTGCAAACTGATTTACTTTCAAATGTTGGGCGGACTTACGCAAATCTTGGAGAACCAAAAAAAGGAGAACCTTATTTAATTGAAAACGAAAAACTTTGCCGACAATTGGAGTCGCCTGTTGGACTTCAATCTGCTACTGGGATTTTAGGTGAGTATTATATGGAACAAAAAAACTATCCTAAAGCCGAGAAATATTTGGTAGAAGCTTATCAGCTAAATGCAAAAGTTGAAGATTTGGCAGACAAAGAATATAGTACCAACATTTTGGCTGAGTTTTATGCAAAGACTAATAATCATAAAAGAGCATTTGAGTTACTGCAAGAATACAATGCTTTGAAAGATTCAAGTGCAAAAATTGAGTCGGAAGAGCTATCAAGAGATTTATTAGCAAAATACGAAACCGAACAAAAAGAAACCCAAATAAAACTTTTAAACGAAGAAGCTAAAACTGCCAATTGGCAACGAAATGCTCTTTTAGGAGGTACTATTTTAGCAATTTTATTGGCTGTTATTTCAATTGCCTTTCTGAATAATAGAAATAAATTGAAGCGATTGGAAGAAAATCAGAAACTTAGAAACAGAATTTCGGCCGACCTCCACGATGAAATAGGTAGTACACTAAGTAGTATTTCTATTTTATCGGAAATTGTAGCATTTCAACAAAAAAAGGGAGAATTTAAGCCAGAAATCATGCAGCAAGTGAGCAATGATTCGAGAGAAGTGATTGAAAAAATGGATGATATTATTTGGACAATCAACCCCGAAAATGATTCTTTCAACAACCTCGAAACTCGTTTAAAATCATTTGCTATTCCGCTTTTTGAATCGAAAGATATTGATTTTCAGTTCAATTTTTCGGTTGAGTTAGAAAATTTGAGTATTGATATGGGCAAACGCCGTAATATTTACTTAATTCTAAAAGAAGCCATCAATAATTTGGTAAAATATAGCAAGTGTAAAACTGTTGAAATTAATGCTAAAATAAACTATAATAAACTAATTATAAACATCATAGATGATGGCATAGGATTTGATACTGAGGCACAATCAGAAAGAAACGGACAAAAAAACATGAAACGTCGTGCCGAAAAAATTGGGGCAGACTTGGTTGTGCAAAGCGATATAGGCAAAGGCACGAAGGTAAATTTAAGTATCAACACATAAAACCATATATTTATCCGATTGATTCGTAAACATAAAATTATTCACTTTGCTACCCATAACCATTATGCCTGAAACCGTGATAAAAGTAGTATTATACGAAGATAACCTGACGCTTCGCACAAGCCTCACACACTTGCTGCAAAGCTCAGAAGAATTCGATTTCTTGGGAGCGTACGAATCTCCTATCAATATTATTCAGAACTGTCAGAATGAAGGTATTCCTGACGTAATTCTGATGGATGTTGATATGCCACAAATGAATGGTATTGAAGCCACACAACTAATAAAAGAGCATTTCCCAAGTGTAAATATCCTAATTCTGACAGTTTTTGAAGATCGAGATAAACTTTTTAGTGCTTTGCAGGCTGGTGCGAGTGGATATTTACTAAAAAAATCAAAAATCATCGAAATCATTGAAGCTATCCATGAAATCTATCACGGGGGTTCACCCATGACTCCTGCCATTGCCCGTAAGGTCTTGGAGTATTTTGCCCAACCCAAAGCTATTAAAAACGAAGAAAACAACCTTTCGGAGCGTGAACTGGACATTCTAAAATGTCTCGTCAATGGAGATTCATATAAAATGATTGCCTCGAACTGCTATATCAGCATGGGAACTGTTCGTAGCCACATAAATAATATTTACAAAAAACTACACGTAAACTCAAAATCCGAAGCCGTTGTGAAGGCTTTGAAAGACAAATTGGTTTGACAAAACCATATATTTATCCGATTGACGGGTGTTGAATGAATGCAGAAATTTGCATCATAACCAATCAAACTCGTTATATCCATGAAAAAGATTTTTATCCTCTCAGTATTTGCTTTAAATTATGCACTTGGACAATCAATTACTATTAGTCCTACTTCTGGTAATACTGGTAATATAAATATTTCCTCTACAACGGGTGGAATTGCAATTCCAAGAGTGACCGCTACCCAAAAGAGTGCAATTAGTAATCCCACTCAAGGACTTTTGATTTACCAAACAGATAGTCCATCTGGTTTTTGGGTGAACAGAAGTGGTATTCCATCTATCCCAAATTGGTCTTTACTCACTGAGGGCGAAAACCTATGGTCAAGAAATATAGTTAACAATAATAATATATCACCGACCAATACTGGTAATGTAGGCATCGGGACTTCAGTACCTGCCGATAAATTGACAGTCCAAACTGCTTCAAACGCATATGGCATCTCTCACACTGATGGTACAAATACAATTTCTACTTATGTAGGTGGCAATGCTGGCTGGATTGGGACTAAAACCTTAGCTCCACTTTACTTTTATACCAATGGGGGTAGTACACAAATGACACTTACTACATCAGGAAATGTTGGAATCGGTACAAGTTCTCCTTCAAGTCGATTGACTATACAAACACCCACAAACAGTTCAGGTTTAACACATACAAATGGAACTATTGGAATTTCAACCTATGCAACAACCACAACAGGTGGTATAGGAACAACAACAAATCATCCTCTGACACTTTTTTCGAATAATAATATTGGTTCGCCAGCTCTTACAGTTGCAACTGATGGTAATGTTGGAATCGGAAATTCGACCCCAAACGCACCACTAAGCTTTGCTTTAGGAGCTACTCCCAAAATATCGTTAAATGGTACTGCTGACAATGGAATTGGTATTAGTAGTAGTGGTGATGTTAATTTTTATTCGAGTAATAGCTTTATGTTTGGGTCAGGCTCAAATAGTAGTTTCAATAAAGGTGTTGAAATTGATGCAGCAGGATTTATTGGAGTCAATTTAGGTTCAATTTCTCCGAGTGGAAGAGTTGATATGGGTAGTACCGATGGAAACAATCTGGTTTTAAGAAACCTTAATACCCTTGTTAGTTCAAATAATAACAATATGTACTTCAAAAATGGAAATTATTGGACAGGACGAATCAGTGCAATGGGTACATCAACCACCGAGGCTAATTTATCGTTTTTTACGGGGGCAAGTACTTCTTTTTCAGGTTTGACAGAAAGAATGACTATCTTAAATAATGGTAATGTTGGAATAGGAACAACCAATCCAACCAGCAAATTCCAGGTAATTGGAAATGCGACTGTAAACGGAATCACGACACTAAATGGGAATACAACTGTAAGTGGAACAACAACCCTAAATGGGAGTACTACAATAAACGCAAGTATGTCTGTAATCGGTAATACAAGTATGACAGGAGATTTAAAGATTTCTAATGGAACCCAAGGAGTCGGTAAAAATTTAGTGTCTGATGCCACTGGAAATAGTTCATGGCGTAACCCAGCTTATGGTGCAGTAAAAGTGACAAGACCTTCTGGGGGATTCAGTAGCTACCTGACTAATGATTTTAGAGATGGCTCAGCCTATCCATTTAATAATACAACTGAAGATTTGGATGTAAGCAGTAATTGGAATAACACAACGGGTATTTACACAGTGCCTGAGACAGGAGTTTACGAAATATTAGGTGATGCAAATTTATATAGTGATACAGAAAATAACCTGCCCTTATGCTATAAGTCATTCAACTATCAAGTTCAAATTGTTAAAAACGGAACGGTAATTGAAAAATTTATAGGTGGTTATAAGTATGATTGTGCTTCAAACACAGTCTCGTATGATGCAGCAAAAATCATTAGCTTATTAAGTTTAACTGTTGGAGACCAAATTAGCTTTAATTTTACAACCCGTGACTACTACTCAAATTTATACGATGTCTCAAATCCAGCAACAATTTATGTGGCACGTCCTGTGGTTTTTACAATTAAAAAGCTCTAAATAGAGCTTTTAACTTTTACTTTTAAATATGATCTAATTTTATCGAAGGGGTTTTCATAGTTAAAAATACGAGCTACATCAAAACCATATTTTTAAATGATGAACTTTGGTTCATAAGCAACATGCTCTTTATGTCCATGAAAAAGACAACAATTCTCTTATTTGTAATACTTAAAAATTTACATTGGCCCAAAACCCAGTTGAAACTAACCCCGCTGTTACTATCAGAATTATGATCTTATTTGAACAAGCTAAAGAATTTCCCCCAAAAGGTTTATAAGAACTTTTGGGGGATTTTTCATACAATTATATGTTTAATCTCATAATTTAAGTCATCATTTCTCATCACCTTTATTCTGTAATTTCAAAGAAATGTGAATGATATAAGAATTGAGTATAATTCTGTAAAACTTTTTAAAGCAATTTCCCAGACCTTTGTAAAAAAAACATCGGTAATTATGAAAGCATTTTTTAAAATCACTGTTAATTTACTTTGTCTGACAAGCATTCTTTCTTGCAAAACAAAAGAAATTGTTCCGATTCCACCAATTTTAGAGGCTATTACAGTATCAGAAACTACAATTTCATCAACGAGATTTTCGAGTGCCATCATCGATGTCGGCAATCAATATATATCAGATTACGGCTTTGTTTATGCTGAAACAAATGCAATGCCAACTTTGGCTGACTCAAAAATATCGCATGGAGCTATTACGGTGGTGAATGTTGTCCCTTTCAAGTTTTCAGATATAATTCAAGGCTTAAAAACGAGTACAACTTATTATGCAAGAAATTATGCAACTATTGCATCGGAAACAATCTTTGGCCCAACAATAAGCTTCAAAACTGCTGATATCATTCAGCCAACTATAAAAACCGATGCCGTTATTTTAATATTTACCACAACGGCAAAACTCAGAGGGATCGTAGAAGCAAAAGGGACTTTCGATGTCAATGAATATGGTATTTGTTGGTCGGCAAGCAATAATCTACCTACAACGAGCGATTCTAAATCCAGTAAAGAAAAAAATGTAAGTATTTTTCCAACAATTTATAGTGAAGATGCCACCAATCTTATACCAAATACAAGCTACTATTTTCGAGCATTTGTGGTTTCAAATGGCATGACCACTTATGGTAACACACTTACTTTCAAGACATTAGTGAATAAATCCTTGTAATCCACCCGTATGAATCAATATAACTTTAGATTGAGGTTTTATCATTGTTAAAAAATTTTTATAAAATGCAAAAAACATTTTACCCGAATAAATTGGTTCAATTTCAAAATCATGCTCAGCATTAAATTTTGAAACAAAATCAAACAATTCGGGTGTTTTTTTTGCGTATCCTCCATGATGTTCATTCCATAAAATTTCAAGATTAACGTTGACCGGGTTTTGAACCCTGTTAACATTCGAGACTTCAAGCAAATTGTCTATTTCATTCAGTAAATACTGTCCATTTTTCAAGACACAAACGCCTATAACTTTTGTCTTTGGTGTAGTTTTGGCAATTATTCCTGAAATCGTACCTGCCGTCCCTACTGGACAAAAAATATAGTCAGGTGCTTGACCCAACTGCTGGACAATTTCATCTACCATTTCCCCTACTCCACCCAATGCCAGTGGCGATGTTCCTCCCTCTGGAATTAATTTTGAATGACTGAATGTATTACGAGATGCTGGATTTTCTCTCAAAGTTCTATATGCTGTTCTTGAAACAAAATGTAGTTTCATGCCACATTCCGCAGCAAATCTTAGTGTTTCTGATGAATTTTCACTCAATTCATCGCCACGGATAATACCTATGGTTTCAAAACCAAAATATTTTCCTGAAGCTGCCGTTGCATAAATATGATTAGAGTAAGCTCCTCCAAATGTAATAATTTGTCTAACTCCCTGATTTTGAGCATCTAACAAATTGTATTTTAGTTTTCTCCATTTATTTCCTGAAATTTCGGGGTGAATCAAATCATCTCGTTTTACAAAAACATCAATTCCATGTTTTGTAAAGAGAGCGTCGTCTAATTTTTGTAAAGGTGAAGGCAAAGTAAGAATTCGATTAATTTGCTCAGAGAAAACGATGTTTGCAGAAATATCAGCCATTTTATCTTAAATTTGCCGTAAATTTAAGGATAATGATTGAAGTACAAGAAAATATAGAAAACGAAGAAGAAGACGAGTTATTCGAGCATCAACGTATTGTGGTCGATAAAGGTCAAGTTTCGATGCGTCTGGATAAATATTTGCCTCATTTTACCAAAAATATTTCTCGAAATAAAATCCAAAACTCTATTGATGCAGAAGCCATCAAAGTCAATGGCATTACGGTTAAGGCAAGTTACAAAGTAAAAGCTTTCGATGTCATTACATTCTCGCTGCCACGCCCTCCACGTGACCATGAATTGCTCGAAGAAGATATTCCACTAAATATTGTTTATGAAGACGAAGACCTGATGGTTGTCAATAAACCTGCGGGTATGGTGGTGCACCCTGCCGTTGGCAATTGGTCGGGAACGTTGGTGAACGGCTTAGTTTATTACCTTAAAAACCTTCCAACGCATAGAAATGGTGAGATTCGCCCTGGTTTAGTGCATCGGATTGATAAAGATACTTCTGGACTTTTAGTAATTGCCAAAAACGATTTTTCGATGACTTTTCTGGCCAAACAGTTCTCCGACCACTCCATCGAACGCACGTATTATGCCTTAGTTTGGGGAGTTCCGAAAGAAACAACTGGAACTGTTCATAATCATATCGGTCGAAGTCTGAAAAACCGAAAACTGAGCGAAGTATATTTAGATGCTTCTCACGGCAAAGAATCAATTACGCACTACAAGATTCTGAAAGATTTTCGCTATGTTTCGTTGATTCAGTGCAATTTAGAAACTGGGCGAACTCACCAGATTAGGGTTCACATGAAATTTTTGGGGCATACTCTTTTTAGTGATTCCGAATATGGTGGAGATAAAATTTTGAGAGGACAGCAGTTTTCTAATTACAAAAAATTCGTTGAAAATTGCTTCGAAGTAATGCCTCGACAGGCTCTTCATGCAAAAACTCTTGGTTTTGTTCATCCTCGAACCAAAGAATGGATGCAGTTTGATACTGAGCTACCCGATGATTTCAAGAATGTTCTTGAAAAATGGGAGTCTTATATAAATAACGAACGTTCCTAATTAAGTAGATTGACGAATTTAGATTTACGAATGACGAATGTAAGGCATTAACCAACAATTTTTTAAGCCTCACCAAGTTTAAAATAAATTCATCCTTTTACTTTAAATCGAAAATAAAAGACATTTAAAACTTAGTTATCAAAACAATAGAAATACCTAACCAATTAAAATCTCATTTACCAACAAAGTGTTAGAGCTAAAACTATGAAAATAAAGATAAGAAAAATAAAGAAAACCGATGTTGAGCGAGTGTATGAGCTTGTCTATGAATTGGCGGTTTATGAAAAAGAACCTCAACAAGTGACAAATACCGTTGAGATGATGCTCAAAGATGGTTTCGGCAAAAATAAGATTTTTGGTTGCTTTGTTGCTGAGGTGGATGGCAAAGTTCAGGGTATTTCAATCTACTACTACCGCTATTCAACTTGGAAAGGTAAGCGTTTATATCTTGAAGATATTGTGGTTACAGAGTCGATGCGTGGATATGGCTTAGGAAAACTTCTTTTCGATAAAGTAATTGAAGAAGCAAAAAACACTGAATGCACAGGAATGATGTGGCAAGTGCTTGATTGGAACGAACCAGCCATTAATTTCTACCGCAAAAACTTTCCAACTCGTTTTGATGAAGGTTGGATAAACTGTCATTTAGATTTTTAATAGCACAAGTTTGAAACTTGTGCTGCCTATTAATTTCGTTGACGTTCCATTCGACGGCGTTCTTTCTGAAGTTTTTGTTGCTTTTTGCGGTCTTTCATGGCCTTTTCGCCCAAATAATGTATTTTCCCTTTCCAAAACTTACGTGGATTGAAAGTACGTCCACCGTGTTTATGTTCCATCTCAACCTTACAAGATTTTACAGGGCAAGGTCGATAAACATAGCAGCTTTGGAGTGCAAACAAAAATATCAATATAAGTACGAGATGTTTCATTCGATTGTATAACGCTGAAAACTGCTGTTTTATATTCAGCCGATTCGTTTTTCACAAAAATAATACTTTGCAGTTTAATTCTATCAAAAAACTTAGCACATTCTGATGTCAGAACTCATTCAAATAAAAACTCAAAACTCAGCGGTATTGAGCAAATTACAGAAGCAATTCAATGTAAACATTCAGAAAATAGATTTGCTGAAAAGTAAAATTGCTTTTGTAAAAACAGAAATTGAGCAGATTCAAGTAAAGATTTCAGCCGAAATTTTACCTCTCGAACAAAAACTTATTGAGATTCAGGTAAAAGAAATCATTTATTTAGATGCTCTTTTTCAGCAAAATATCTTCAAAAAACGTGAAAATGAAACACTTTCGGAGATGATTTTAGAGCGTGCGGGTGAGTATATCACTCGAACACAATCTGATGAATTAAGCGATATTTTTACTCGACATAACAACGGTGTAAGTTTTGAAGAAGCAAACGAAGAGGCCAATAAAATGGCATCTGAAACGCTAAAAGAATCATTCTCTTCAATGTTTGGAATGAAATTCGATGATGAGGTGGATTTGAGCGACCCCGAAAAATTTCAAGAATACCTCGAACAACAAATGGCCGCCGATGAAGCCGAATATGAAGCCCGACGAGCAAATAAAAAGAAAACAGCCAAACAAATTGAAAAAGAAGATAAAAAACGCCAAGAAGAAAAGAATTTGAACAAAACGAGTCGTCAGATTTACATGGAATTGGTGAAAGCATTTCACCCCGACCGTGAAAAGGATGACCTTGAAAAAGAACGAAAAACTCTTTTGATGCACCGAATTACGGAAGCTTACGAAAAAGACGACCTTTTTGATTTGCTACGTCTCCGACTCGAACTTTTAGGAACGGATTTCGAACATAGCAATGATGAAAGTTTGAAATATTACGTAAAATTATTGAAACAACAAGTTGCCGAACTCGAGGATGAGCTTTCAGAAACAACTTCGTTTGGGCAAACTTCATTTTTCGGTCCTTCGTTATATGACCGTTTTGGCTCTGATAACTACCAAAGTTTAGAAACTAAGTTTAAAAAAGAGATTTCAAACCTAAAGAAAATCATTAAAAACGAAGAAAAACAAGCACCGTATTATAAGGATAGCAACCAAGTTAAATACCTAATTGACCAATATCGTCAAGAACAAAAAGCCATCAAACGCCGAGGTTTTAATACGAATGATATTTTTGGAATGATGTAAAAATAAAACGCCCATCTTTTTATGGTGGGCGTTTTACTCAATTATTTTATTTCACTTTATCTCTCCGTTGTTTCAGTTCTCTCCAAGTTGTCAGAATAATGCCGTTATCTTGGATATATTTTTTCAGAGCGGGGTCAATCATGGCCAGCATATCGCCACGACGAGTATTTCCAGAATCAGAAATATGCTCGAAAACTTCGGTTGGCGAAGTACAGTGCATAATCACCATTGTTACGCCCGCCTGCAAATCCTTAAATGATTCGATGTATTTTTGAGTTTTATATTTCTGTAAAGCCTTTTCGTCAGGATTTTTCACTTTGTCCATTGTCCAGCCATAACTGATATTGTGCAAATCATCTAAGACTGGCAAACCAGCATCCCAAAGCATTTTGCCGATTTTTTGAGCTTGCTCCAAAGTCAGTCCTGCCGCACCATCACGCATTATCATCGTATCATGCCCGCCTGGAAACATCACAGGAATTTTATTTTCGATACCAACTTTAAAATAGCGTTCCAAATAATCTTGTCGTGCAAAGAGTGTTCCCATGTGCGAGTCCATGTGCGTTGGTTCAAAGCCCATTGCTCTTGCTCTTTCTAATTGACTTCTGATTTCTTTTTCAATTTCATCGGCTGAAGCGTGTTTGGCAGTTTCTTCCACACTTCGCCACATTGCCCCTTCTGAATCGACTAAATTCGGAACGGTTGGTTTTCCAGCCAGCGGCCCCCAACGATAATCTTTCCATTCAGAAGTCAGGGTAAGATGCAAACCAGCATCAATTTGAGGATGACTTTTCAGATAATGCACAAAACCTGGCACCCACGAACAAGGCATCATTACGCTCATTGAAGTAGCAACACCTTCTTCAACGGCTCTAATGGCACCGACATTTGAATCATACGACATCCCGACATCATCAACGTGCATGATTACTACCTTTGCTCCTCTCGGGAAACCTAATTTTTCGGCGTAAGTTTCATTTTGTGCTTTTAAAACCGATGTCAAACACAATGAAAATGCTATTAAAATGTATTTTTTCATAATCTTAGAGTTGCGTATAAGGTAAAGGAACTAAGAAAACTCTAATAATATGCGAAACTGAATTGGCATATTCGGCAGCACTCGAAATGCGTTTCCAATCGGGGTTTGAGCCAAAAACTTTCCAATTTGCATCACGCTCTTCCATGTTTTTGAAAGCTAACATGTACGTAAGGCAAGGCATGTGTTCGCCCGCAATCACTTCTCCAAAAAACACTGAATTGAGCTTAGTATCTCTAAAAATTTTTAATTCTTCATCATTAAACATTTTACGTTTACGACGAGCTGCATCTTCTGAATAACTTTGGTAAATTCTCAATTCAAATAATTTTTGGTCAGCAGTTGGCTTTACCAACTGTGGAATTCCGTCAAACGCATTCATGAGCGAAGAAGTATAACGAGCATAAGGTGCTTTTTCAGGCGGTAAAGCATTATATTCTTGGGTTGCTTTCAAGAAATCTTCATCAGTTTTAATTTTTTCATTGACTTTCGCAAATTCTTCGATAGAAGCATAAGGAATCAAGATATATATTTTTCCAGGGTCAGATAATCCCATTTCGCCAAAAGCACCGATATTTTTCACACCATATTTATTTAAGGCAGGAAAAAGAGCATTTTTAAAGTAATTTTCAATATTTGAACGGGGCGTACCAAATTTCAATTCATACGTACGGAGTTCATAAAACTCTTTTTTTGCTTGGGCGAAAACACCCATTGAAATAATTAATAAAACTGCAATTAGGTTGATTTTTTTCATTTTGATTTATTTTGAATAGATAATTATTAAATAACTAAACGAAAGATTTTAGACAAAAAACAAGAGATAAAACACTTATTATAAACAACTTATATTTTAATTATCGAATCCGACTTTCATATATTTCATACTTTTCTATATCTACTTCTGAGGAAATGCTTCTAAAACTTTCTTCACAACTCCATCCATAGCATCAGTTGAAATCCATCTAACAACCATCACCAAATCGTGGTCGGGATCAACATAAATCATGTTTGTTCCATTACCAAGATGATAAAACGCTTTTGATGAAGCACTTGGCAATAGTTTCTGGTCGGTATTCAAAAACCAATTCATATACCCATACGTTGGCTGTGCGGGTGTTGGTGTTAGTGCTTGATTTACCCAATTTTCTGATAAAAGCTGTTGGTCTTTCCAACGACCTTTGTTTAGTGAAAGCAAACCAAAACGCCCCATGTCATAGGCATTGATAAACATTCCTCCACCCCAATGTCCACCTCCACTTACCGACTGAACAGCTTGCCCATCCAACACTATCCATGAGTTTCTATAGCCAGTCCAACGCCAAGTATTTGATGCTCCTATTTTATCCATCAGATTTTCTTTCAAAACTTGTGGCAAAGGTTTACGCCAAACACTCAACGCCGCTAATGATAATACATTTACTCTTACGTCATTATATTCATAAACGCTTCCTTGTGCATTTCTTAGTCGATTTAGCCATTTTGCCGCATCTTTGTCTGGACGGTCGGCCCAATCGGGTTTTCCCCAAAGCGTACCTTCCCAATCGCTCGTTTGGCGGAGTAATGAATTCCATGTAATAGTTTTATTATGGGGCGTATCAAAAAGTTGAAGAAGTTCGGGTTTTCCAAAATCATCTGCCATACGATTAACTGGATTTCCATAAATTTCGATAGGTGGAACATAAGATGCAACAGTATCAAAAACGCTTCTGATAAGACCTCTGTCAACTGCAAGCCCAACCACACTTGACATAAAACTTTTGGTGACACTGTGTGTAATATCGCAACGATTTGGTTCGCCCCATTGAGCAACAATATATCCTTTATGAATGATTAAACCAGTTGGTTCGCCACGTTCGGCAAAAGGCCCAATTGCAAAGCCAAAAGGTTCTTTACCAAATGACTGATAATGAGACACTTCCATATTTCTTGGATTCTTTATTTCATTATCTTGAGCAAATTTTATCGTTTCCTTAATCTTCTCTACATTTAGACCTAATTCGGCAGGATTCTTTGATTGCCAATTATTGAATGCAGGAAAATAGGCCTCTGTTTTTGGTTTTTGAGCAAAAACAGAGTTTAAATACAAAAATCCCCAAATTATTATAAGAAAAGCAGAAGTTTTATTCATATAGATATGTAGTTCGGATAAAGATTATCTGTAAAATAAACCATAAAAATCAATTTTTGGCTTAATTTGCGATGAATAAATTTAATGATGAGACTTATGGAGAAAATACCCCTTTATATCATGGCGGGATTCTTTGTATTTGCTGGAATTTCTCACTTTACGAAGAAAAACTTTTTTATGAAAGCCATGCCTCCGTACATTCCAAACCACGAAGAAATGGTGATTATCAGCGGAATTGCAGAAATTATTTTGGGTATTGGACTACTTTTTAGTCAAACTCAAGCATTGGCGGCATGGGGAATTATTTTATTGCTGATTGCGGTTTTCCCAGCAAATATTTACATGGCAACTTCTGGAAAATTCAAAAAAATACCACAGTGGTTGCTGTGGTTAAGACTTCCTTTACAATTGGTTTTGATAGCGTGGGCGTATTTATTTACTAACTGATAGTACAACAATTTTCCAAATTGTTACTACAAGAACAATTTGGAAGATTGTTGTACATAATTAATTCATTATTTTCAAAATATCTTCTTCCGAAATAACTGGCGTTGCTCCTTTCTGCGTAGCCACAAATGCCCCTACTGCACAGGCAAATTTTAATGCTTCGGCTGGTTTTTCTCCGTTTAGCCATTTTGTTATGAAGGATGCTAAAAATGAATCTCCACTTCCGATGGTGTCGTTCACTGTCACTTTAAAACCTTGATGCTCAGCAAACTCATTGTTTTCATCTATAAAAAATGCACCGTTTCCTCCTCTTGTTACGATGATTCCTTTAAGTTGATAGCGTTCTTTCAAAAACTTTGCATTTGCTGTTTCGTCGCCTGTTTGACCATACCATGCACAAATCATTTCGAGTTCTTCGTCGTTAACTTTTACAATATCGGCAACTTTAAAAAGCTCATCGGCCAATTCAGAAGTGTAAAAGGGTTTTCTGAGATTGATATCCAAAACCTTCAACTTAGCCTCTGCTTGAAGTGCGAAAAGTGTATTTTTAGAAACTTCATTTCGTAAAGCCAAACTACCAAAAACCAAAGCATCAGTTACTTGAACAGCTTTTTTTGCATTTTCTGTCAACCTAATAAAATCCCAAGCAACAGGCTGGATGATTTCATAAGATGGACTACCTTTTGCATCTAAAGTTACTTCTACAATACCTGTTTGATATTCATTTTTCTGAATAGTTGAAACGGATAATCCTCTGCTTGATAAAAATGAAGTAATTCCTTCTCCCAATTCATCGTCGCCAACGGCACTAATCATGATGGCATCCAAACCCAGTTGATTGGCGTGAACTGCCACATTCATTGGAGCTCCACCAGCTATTTTTCCAGTAGGAAGCAAATCCCACAAAACTTCTCCAAAACAAACTATATTTTTCTTTGACATTATTTTTAACGACTAATAGTATAATTATTTTATTTTTTGCGATGAACGTCCAATTTGGACGTTCCCACGAGAAACCTATTTTATTTCTTCCAAATTGATTTCAATGGAGATAATGCTCCTGAGGTCAACTCAGCTTTTCCACCTTTACTATAAAGTTCAATTTTAGTAAAATCTTCATTCGGAAAAAACAAATCTGTCAAGGCAACACTACCATCATTTACGAAAACTTCCATCGAAGCATTATCAATTAACGCCTTGATTTTCAATATTTTACCATCATTAAATGGAGCTGTATGTTTCTTAGCAAATTTTGTCGAAAAGTCAGATTTACCTGCATTTGATCGGTCGATAAAAACTTGTTTTGCAGCTTTATCATAGCCAAAAATTAGTTTTTCATTTTTTGAATTTGACATTACAAAACCCATTTCAGTAGCCGTTGATGCTGCTAAATCGAATGACAAATCTAATTCATTTAAAATTGCTTTATTTTCGATTAAAGTCGAATTTGAAATAGTTTGCTTTGGAATATTTGTACTTAATAAACGTAAAGATTCAAGTTGAGAAACTGGCATTTGAGCCAAACGGAAGCCTTCCGAAGTTTGGATGAGAGATAATTTTCGAGGGACAGTCATTCCGCTTCGCCAAGTTGAAGTGGGTACAATGTTCGCATAATCGTCCCAATTTGACATCCACCCGATATAAATTCTTTCATTGTTTGGTGCATTAAACCATGAAACTCCAGCATAATTATCCGCCCCATAGTCTAACCAAAGTTTGGTTTCGGGCGAATTGTCATTCGTAAAGGTTTTTCCATCAAAGTTACCTACAAAATATTGCGTTCCCGAACCTCCATTTATTGCACCACGGCCAATATTTTGAATCAAAACCCATTTTTCTGTGCCATCTTCAGTCTTAAAAGAAATCAAATCTGGACATTCCCAAACGCCATCATTCACACTTTCTTTTATACCAAATTCGCTCGCTTTTTGCCAGTTTTTTAAGTTCCGTGAAGTGAAAATTTCCAGTTTTTTTCCAACTGCCAAAGGCATTATCCAGTTATTAGTAGCTTCATGCCAAAACACTTTTGGGTCACGAAAATCCGCATCTCCTTTACTTGGCAAAACTGGATTTTTCTCATATTTCGTCCAAGTTCGTCCTTTATCCAAACTGTACGCAATTCCCTGCGATTCACGGTCATTTCGGCCAGCTTTTTCTTTCACCATATCGTGATAGGTAAAAATCGCCACCAAGGGTTTTTCTTTTCCAGTCTGAAAACCAGTTGTATTATTTTCATCAACCACTATACTTCCCGAAAAAATATAACCAAGAGAATCAGGATATAAGGCAATCGGCAGATGTTCCCACGAAACTAAATCTTTACTGATGGCATGTCCCCAGTGCATTGGCCCCCAAACGGTACTGTCGGGGTAATGTTGGTAAAATAAATGATATTCGCCATCATAATAAACGAGACCATTGGGGTCGTTCATCCAACCTTTTTCAGGCGTAAAGTGAAATTGTGGACGATGCTGTTCTTGATAATAAGTATTAGCAGCTTCTTTCTTTTGTTCGCAAGCTAAACAAAATAGCAGGGCCAAGGTCAAAATGTAGTTTTTCATAGGTATAGTTTAAGTATTCAAATCTGTTGCAATTAACAAAAATTTATTAGAAATATCCTAAACTACATACAATCAAAATTCACTCATTAGCCATTCAACCAAATTTTCTTCAGTTTCGAGATTAAGCTTTTTACGCAGTCGATAGCGTTTGAGTTCAACACTTCGGTAAGTAATATTTAATAACTGAGCGATTTCCTTTGAGGAAAGATTCATGCGTAAATAGGCAGAAAGTTTTAAATCCCCTGGAGTAAGGTCGGGGAATTTTTCGAGTAATTTTTTAAAAAATTCTTCATGTACACGATTAAAGTTTTGCTCAAAAATCTGCCAATCATGCCCCGAAGCTATATTATTATCAATCAATTTAATAATCTGATTGAGCGAACCAGCCTTCGTTTGCGTTTCAATTTGTTGACTTTCAGACTTTAGCTTTTGTAGCAACTCATTCTTTTTAATCAATTGCATGGTCGAATTTGCCAATTCTTCCGACTTCCGAACAACATCTTGTTCGAGTTGCTCATTACGTAGGCGAATAATTTCTTGTCGGTTTTGTTCTTCTTTTTTGTGCAATTCTTCTTCTTTTTCGAGTAAAAGTCGCTTATTTTGCTCGTCAAGGCGTTTTAAATGAAGCTTGTAGAGATAAAAATATAGACCTACAAATAGTAAAATATACAAAAACTTACTCCAAAAATTCCAATACCAAGGGTCATTTATTGTAAATTTTAAAATCGTTTCCTCGTTACTTGTATTTGTTCGGAGGTGCAACACATAATTTCCTGCAGGCAAATTATTAAATTCTTTTTCATAGTTTTCAGTAAACTCCGACCAATGACTCATGTTATTTTCGAGCCAATAAGCATATTTTACAGACGATGAAAAATCAGTCGAGCTAAACGAAAACCGAAGCGTATTTTGATTGTGTCTAAATTCAAAATCGTCAGACGATGAATTATTCTCAAAAATCATATTCAGCTCTTCAAAACCATCAACTTTTATACTTTTGATGAGTGGTTTACGACCTTTCAAGCCCAATAAAGAGGAAATATCACTGCGATTCAGAATTGTAAAACCATTTTCTTTGCAGAAAAAGAATGTAGAGTCAAATGCTAATAAACTTTCATAATCAGTTACCCAAGAATCTTTTTTGAGTGGTAATTCCAACCATTCTTTCTTTTCAGAAATACGCCCAAACGCACCATTTGCCTGTAAATACCATTGTTCTTGAGCAGAAATTGGGAAAATTTTCTGTAAATATTTTTTTTCATTGAGAGGTCTAAAATCTTCAAACTTTTGACTTTTTTCATTAAAAACTAAGCTTGATTTGTCAGTAGTAAGAATAATTTGTTGGTTAACCTTTGCAAGGTTTTTCGGCAGAAAATCCAATTTAATTTGTTTTTCAGAAGCTATTTTTCTTAAATCGGCTGAAAGTTTCAAGCGAAAAATGCCATTATTTAAGGTATTTACAAAGATTTCGCCATTAGACGCTTCTTCGAGTTGTTTGATTGGTGCAGAAAAATTATCAATTGTATGCGAAAAAGCCCATTTCCCACTCAAATCTTTTTTATAAATACAAAGTTTGGTATATGTACCTTGAATTAAATAATCAGGAAACGCCTTCAAATGTTTGATTACCAAACCACCCGTAATGGTAGATATAGGTGTAGCTCGAAGGTTTTCTATTCTAAAAGTTCCGTTATTATGTCCACAAAATAGCTGATTATCAATTACTTCCAAATCCCAAGTTTGGCTTTGTGTGTTTGGTACTAAACTAAATTGTCGATTGGGATTGATGAGGGAAGTATAAAAAACACCATGATTGGTAGCCAAAAAAAGATGATTTTGAAAAATAGCCGCATCGAAAACCGTTCCAAGTTCGCCTTCAATGTCTTCAAAATATTTGAAGGGTGAACTGAGAGCCAACATAGCTATGCCATTATCAAGCCCCATCCAAACATTTCCATCCGAATCACTTTTTAGTGATAAAACCGTATTGTTTTGTAAGCCATTTTTCTGACTAAACTTCTCTTTGATATTTCCGTTGGCATCAGTCAAAATTACGCCATTTAAGATAGTACCGAATACAAAATCACCATTTTTTAGCCGAATTCCCGCATTAAGTTGATTTTGTTGAATAAACGATTGCGTTTGAGGATTAAATGTTTTAAAATTCTCTCCATCAAACTGATAAAGCCCTCTGTTTGTACCAATTAAAAAAGCATTCTTTGCATTCAGCGGTAGAATCGTGTGTACCGATTCTTTTTTCAAAAACTCACTTTTAGGTACAAAAACAAATTGGTTATTGATGATTTCAAACAATCCTTTGTCTAAGACATCAATAAAATACCGACGATTGACTTCAAATACAAAAAGGATATTCCCTGGAGCGGTCAATTTCTGAACGGTATTATTTTTATACAAGTAAATCAAGGCAAACGACTGAAAGAAAACGCCATCGGGAGTATCCAAAATATGCCAAACTTCTTCTTGATTAAAAAACGACTCCTTGATTTTTGACTTCAACGAATAATATTTAAGTAGTCCTTTTTCATTTCTTTCCCAATAACCAAACTCACCTAAAGCACCTGTATAGATCCTTCCTTTTTTATCGCAAACCACCGAACGAACAATTTGTTTTGCTGGCAATTCATAAGTTGTCCATTGAGTTCCATCAAATTCGAGCAAACCTTTGGTATTGGCAAAATACATGAAATAATTGATGGGGTTTTGAGCAATGCCCCAATTCTGACGATGTGCTTTATAACTCTGATGCGAATAATTATATAAGTCAGAATGACATAAGTTTGAGAGTTTTTGTGCATGCAAATCTGTACAAAAAAGCATCAAAAGTATCAATTTGAGACAATGAGGTATTTTTTTACAGAAAGTCATTTTTGATGTAGTGATTTTAGTAATGATGTGGTAAAAATAGTCAAATTCGTCGAAAACCAAACAAATGATGTAGTATTGATGTAGCCCAAATTTAGGATTTAAATGATAAACACCTGTACTTTGCAACAGAAATTTTACATTAATTCTTTGATTCTTTCAATTAATCAAAAATAATTACCCACTATACAATTTCAATGAAAAAGCATTTGTAAAAAGTAAAAATTAGTCAATGATGTGTTAGACACTTATTAGTGTAAAGAATTTCATAAATCCACACAACTTCCTATTTACAATAAAACCGTATCCATTTTATCAATATGTACAACGAAAAAAAATATACTTCATCAAAGAAGACGTGGAGCTTTTTGTTATTGATGTTTTGGTCTTCGATAACATATGCTCAGCATAAAATTACAGGAAAAGTTATTGATGCGAAAACACAAGAGGGCGTTCCAGGTGCTTCAATTAAAGTCAAAAACCTTAATACCGGTGCAATTTCAGATTTTGAAGGCAACTTTAGTATCAATGCCGAGAAGAATGCAGTTTTGGTAGTTTCATTCATTGGATATTCAACCAAAGAAGTTATTGTAAACGGTCAAGAAAGACTGACTATTGGGCTTGAAGAATCGAGCAATGAATTGGAGCAAGTAGTTGTAGTTGGTTATGGTGCTCAACGTAAAGTGGATGTAACGGGGGCAACTTCAAGTGTAAAAGGAGAAGATTTAATGAAGCAACCCGTAATGACTCCAACTCAAGCCATTCAAGGTAGGGTTGCTGGTGTACAAATTATTAGCAGCGGTCGCCCAGGGAGTTCGCCAAATATTCGTATTCGTGGAACAGGAACGGCTTTGGCAGGAACAGCCACGCTATTTGTCGTAGATGGCGTTTTGACCGATGATATTAGCAATATAAATACTTCAGACATTACCAATATTGATATTTTGAAAGATGCCTCTTCCACTGCCATTTATGGTGCGAGAGGAGCAAATGGTGTTGTTATTATTTCAACAAAAAAGGGTAGTTCAGGCAAAATAAGTGTTAATTATAATAACTCAATTGGTGTTCGTTCGGTTGCCAATATGGTAAAAATGGCCAATGCAACCGAATATGCCAACTATGTAAGTGCAGCAAGTGGTCAGGTAGTGCAAGCAGGCAATATTTCAACTGATTGGTACAGCCAAATCCTCAGAAATGCCTTTATGCAAAATCATAATTTGTCTATTTCTGGTGGTTCAGAGAAATCTAAAAATTATCTAAGTTTAGGCTATATGGCTGACGAAGGAATTGTGATAAAAAACAATTTCAAACGTTTTACGGCTCGTTTAAATAATGACTTTATTCTGCACGAAAAACTCAAAACTGGCATTTCGACTTCATTAGCCAATAGCCGTGACCAAAATGTAAATTTAGGAACTGCCTACAATAACGCATATCGTGCAGCACCTATCATTGAGGCTGTTCAAGATGGCAAATATGGTAATACTTCGCTATATCAGAATGTCGGAAATGCAGTTTTAGATATTAATAATAATGATGACTATGCAGTTATTAATCGTTTACAATCTTCGGCATATTTAGAGTTTAATCCTATCAAAGCATTAACTTTTAAAAGCAGTATCGGGGGCGACTTGAATTTTAGAAACAGCCGAGTTTATAACTATCAATTTAATAACGACCAAACAACTTTCCTTACTGCTGGGGGAAACCAACGAAACCCAAATAGTAATTTAAGTTCAACGACCGAAAATTTCTTCCGTTGGGTTTGGGATAATACGGTTTCTTACAATAAACAATTTGGACAACATACCGTAACACTTTTGGCTGGTACAACCGCCGAGGCTTATTCAATAAGCAAATTTTCGGCTTTTAGAAGAGATGTTCCTGCGGCCTCAAACCTTTGGTATATTAATACTGGAAATGCTAATACATCGACCAATTCGGGCGAAGGAGATAAATGGTCACGTAATTCGTACATCAGTCGTTTGAATTATAATTTCAACGATAAATATTTACTAACAGCCACCATGCGTGCCGATGGAAGTTCGAGATTTCCGCTAAATAATCGTTGGGGATATTTTCCATCATTTGGTGCAGGTTGGGTGTTGAGCAATGAGAATTTCTTAAAAAATCAAAACGTTTTCCAAACCTTAAAACTTCGTGCAAGCTGGGGAAGAGTGGGCAATGACCGAATTGATTCTGATGGATATATCGTAACGGTTGAGCCGAATTTAGCTTATGCTTTTGGGGGTGGAACAGCTACTCTGGGTTCAGCAATTACTCAAATCAAAGACCCAAATCTTAAATGGGAAACAACAGAAGAAGCCGATTTAGGACTTGAATTTAGTGCTTTAAATGGCAAATTACAGGGAGAATTTGGATTTTATGATAAAAAATCACGCAATTTATTAATCAATGTAAAAGTACCTTCGGTTACAGGCGATAAAGATGGTGTTGTATTAACAAATGCAGCTTCAATAAAAAATACTGGCTTTGAAACAGCCCTCAACTGGCGTGATAAAATCAACGAAAGTATATCATATCGTGTTGGTGCAAACATTACTTTCAATAAAAACTCGGTTATTGGTTTGAATGGTGGACAACCAATTTTAGATGGCGGAGTTGGTGCTTCGGCATACACAACTAAAACCGATAATTTCCAACCAGTTGGTAGCTTTTATGTTCTTCAAGTGCTGGGCGTTTTTCAGACTGATGATGAAATTAGTTCATACAAAAATGCAAATGGACAAATCATTCAGCCAAGTGCTTCAGCAGGAGATTTCAAATACCAAGACACCAACGATGATGGTAAAATTGATGATGCCGACAGAGTATTTGTTGGCTCTTACCAACCAAAAGCCTTTTTCGGTTTGAACTTTGGTTTTACTTACAAAAACTTTGATTTGAGTGTTGATGCCTACGGCAATTTTGGCAATAAAGTTTACAATGGTAAAAAAGCATTCCGTCAAGGATTGCTTGATAATGTGGAGGCTTCAATGGCTTACGGGCGTTGGTCACGTGGCAGCGGAATCAATGATGAACCAGCGGCAAACGCAGGAAATTTACCCGCTTCTACTTACTTTATTGAGTCGGGCGATTTCATTCGTATCAATAATATTGCTTTAAGCTATAATATTTCAAACAATTTATTGAACAAAATAAAACTTAGTTCGGCAAGAGTTTTTGTAACTGCTCAAAACTTTTTCACATTCAAAAAATATTCAGGTTTTACACCAGAGTTGCCTGGCGACCCTACTCGTTCTGGAATTGAGCTAAACGCCTACCCAACTACCAAAACGCTTGCAGTTGGAATAAATGTTGGATTTTAATTTTTGAACAGAATTTTAGCAAAGAGAACAATGAAAAAAAATATAATAAAAATCAGTTCGTTTATTGCCGTAGCTTTTTGGCTCAATGCTTGTAGCAGCGATTTTATGAATGTGCCACTTCAAGGCAAACCAACTGCTGAAACTGACCCAAATTTACCTCAGAACTTGGTTGTTGGTGTTTATAATAGCCTTATGACCGCTGAGGCCTTTGGTGCCGAAGGCGATATTCACGGAATTGCTTTTGTATCAGCCACCAATATTATTTCGGATGATGCCGAAAAAGGTAGTACACCAAGCGACCAACAAGGCACTGTTGGTGTTATTGATGATTTTACACTTACCCCTACCAATCAATTTGTGCAATCGCTTTGGGGAGGACATTATAATGGAATAGCAAAGGTAAATAATGCCATCGTGAGTGTTGAGCAGTCAACGCTTGATGAGTCAATGAAGAAAAGATTAATCGGTGAAATCAGATTTATTCGTGGTTATTACTATTTCAATTTAGTACGCTGGTTTGGTGGTGTACCAAAAATTTTGAGAGTGCCAAAAGATGCCAGCGATGCTAATAATGACCCAGTTTTTCAAACCCGTGCTACGCCCGAAGAAATCTATCAAGTTATCTTAGATGACCTTCAGTTTAGTGTAGCTAATCTTCCACTTCGCAACCAAACTGGTGCAGGACGAATTGCCAAAGGTACAGCTCAATCTTTGCTTGCAAAAGTCTATATGTACCGTAAAGAGTGGCAAAAAGCTTATGATTTAAGCAAAGAAGTCATCAACTCTGGTCAATATGATTTATTACCTAACTACGAAAATATTTGGCGACAAGTAGGCGATAATAGTCGTGAAGCCATTTTTGAAATTCAAACTGGGCAATTTAATAATTCAGATTTTGGTATAAATGCGTATTCAATGTTCCAAGGCCCTCGAGTTGGTGGCAAAGGTGGTTGGACTGACCTCGGTTGGGGTTTTTGTACTCCTTCACAAAGTTTGGCAAATGCTTATGAAACAGGCGATTTAAGAAAGCATTCAACCATTATTTTCATCGATAATAGCGGAAAATATAAAGGAACTACGCTCTATGATGGTTTCAGAATTCCAAGTGCTGATTCGGTTCAAAATCTTCGCTATAATTATAAGGCTTATCACTCGGAAAATAAGAACGTTGAAAGTTACTTAGGAAATCGTGACCGCAAGCAAAAAAACATTCATTTACTACGATTTGCAGAGGTTTTATTGATAAATGCCGAAGCCGCCAATGAACTTGGCAAAAGTGGTGAAGCAATCATTAACCTCAATAAAGTGCGTCAACGAGCAGGTTTGCTTGCTACGAAAGCATTCAGTCAAACAGAGGTTAGAGAAGCCATTTGGCAAGAACGCCACATCGAACTGGCTATGGAACATGACCGTTTCTTTGATTTGGTAAGAACAGGAAGAGCTGCCAAAATTCTTACGGCAACAAACAAAAATTTTGTAGCAGGTAAAAATGAATTATTACCAATTCCAGCGTTGCAGATTGCTCTTAGTGGCGGAAAACTATCGCAAAACAATGGTTATTGAGCAATCCACAGTCAGTAGTCGACGAGTCCACAGTTTATAACAAGCTGATAATCAGTTATTTAATATATCTCTTTATATATTTCAACTATTAACTAGTCGTATTACAATTCATCAAAAAAAATTACTAAACCACCGCTTTTACTATAAATTCTGTGTACTAAACAAAACTTTAAATTATTAATTAACATTAAATTTCGTTAACCTTTTATTAATTGTATGAAAACAAATCGTGTTTCTTTGAGAATTTTAGCAGTTGTAATAGCTGCTGGCAGTTTTTTTGCATCATGTAAAGATGATGAAGTTTCGTTGCCACCAATTGGCGGTTTCAACAGTGCGGATGAAGTAGCAGCTTCAAATTTGGTTGCTTATTGGGGTTTAAATGGAGATGGAAAAGAAGCAAAATCAGGAGCAATGCCTACAAAATCACAAAATGTGAGCTATGCAGCAGGTATCAAAGGGCAAGCTGCAAAATTTGCCGAAGGATATTTGTCCTATGATGTTATTGCCAGTATGAGTGCATTACCAAGTGCAACCGTTAGTTTGTGGGCAAATGTTAGCAATAATGGTTCTGCTCCATCTTCTTTATTTTCATTAACACGTCCAAACGAATGGGCTGGTAATGTAAATCTAATGATTGAATCGGGTTGGAGAAAAGCAGCCAGCGACACACTTGTAGTGAAAGGTTTGGTTGTAACGAAAGTAAACGGCAATGATTCTTGGCAAGATTCAAGAAATGAGCCATCAAAAGGTGGAGTTCAAGCGGCTAAGTTTGGAGGAAAACTTACACACTTCGTCATCACTTGGGACGGTACAACTTCAATGTTTAAGGTTTACGCCAACGGAACAAAAATCTCAAATCCTGAGTGGGAAGCTCGTGGGACAACTGGTGCGTTGAACTTTACTGGCCCTACAAAAGCATTGATTGGTGCTTGGGGAACAAACATTTCGGGAACACCTGATGCTTGGCAAAAACCAATGACAGGTTTAATTGACGAAATCCGTGTGTACAACAAAGCTCTTTCAGATGGCGACATTAGTGCATTATACCAATTGGAGAGTGCAGGAAGATAAGATTTGGCTTTTATTCCTTCAAAAAAGCACCTATCCACGAGGGTGGGTGCTTTTTTAGTATCAAAATTTCAAAATTTGTGTATTCATGAAAATTTTTAGTTTGGGTATTTTCGTACTCTTATCATTATTATCTTGTAAAACCCAAAGTGTTACTCCCGAACAATTTTACTTCAAAACAGTAACTGTAAATGGAAATCAATCAGGTGGGTTTTATGCCAATAATCTCAATCTTACCCCAAAAGTTGACATTGCTTTTTCTGCTCCACTCAACAAAGAATCGGCACAGACAAGCATTGTTTTGCAAGAAAAAAACTCATCGGCCAATATACCTCTAAATCTTACATTTAGCAGAAACGACAGTGCCGTAAGTGTATCACCTCAACAACCACTAAAAAGTATTACACAATATAATCTTTTGGTAAACCCAGAACTCATCTCAAAAAACAAAACTTTGTTTAACTCGACACTCAAATTGGGTATGACCACCAGTCTCGACACAACTGATAAATTTCCAAGAATCAGCGATGAAGAGCTTCTGACTTTAATACAAAAACAAACCTTTAAATATTTTTGGGATTTTGGACATCCTGTTTCGGGTCTTGCTCGTGAACGCAATACTTCTGGCGATGTAACAACATCGGGCGGTACAGGTTTTGGTATCATGACGATTCCAGTTGCCATTGAACGTGGATTTATCTCCCGTAAAGAAGGACTTGAAAGAATGCTAAAAATGACCGATTTTTTGATAAATAAAGCAAAAAGTTATCATGGAATTTTTCCTCATTGGCTCAATGGAGCAAATGGCGAAACCATTCCTTTCAGTGCAAATGATAATGGAGCAGATATTGTAGAAACTTCTTATTTGATGCAAGGATTATTGACTGTTCGCCAGTATTTTAATCAAGAAACAGCTGAAGAGACTAAACTTAGGAAAGAAATTAATCAACTTTGGAACGCTGCAGATTGGAATTGGCACACCAAAAATGGAGAAAAAGTTTTATACTGGCATTGGTCACCTAACCTTGAATGGAAAATGAATCACCAGATTCATGGCTGGAACGAATGTTTGATTACTTATTTCTTGGCGGCTGCTTCGCCGACTCATCCCATTTCAAAAGAAGTATATGATAATGGTTGGGCAGAAAACGGCAAAATGAAGAATGGAAAAACTTATTATGGAACAACATTGCCGCTCGGTTTTGATTATGGTGGGCCGCTGTTTTTCTCACATTATTCGTTTTTGGGACTTGATCCAAGAAACCTCAAAGACCAATATGCCAATTATTGGGAGCAAAATGTGGCTCACACAAAAGTGAATTATGGTTACTGCTTAGCAAATCCAAAAAATTACAATGGTTATGGTAAAAATTGTTGGGGTTTGACTGCCAGCGATTCAAATAATGGCTATGCTGCACATTCTCCAACCGAAGACTTGGGCGTAATTAGTCCAACAGCAGCCATTTCGGCAATGCCTTACACACCAAAAGAATCAATGGAAGCTCTCAAATTTTTTTACTATAAACTCGGTGACAAAATTTGGAAACAATATGGTTTTGTTGATGCATTTAACTTAACCAATCTGTGGTGGGCCGATTCATTTTTGGCAATCGACCAAGGTCCTATCGTCTGTATGATAGAAAACCATCGTACGGGATTACTTTGGAAACTTTTTATGTCTTGCCCAGAAGTACAAGCAGGAAAATTAAAGTTAGGATTTGATAAATGATTAAGGATAAACGTAAAAAGGTCGCCAAATTGGCGGCCTTTTTTTCAAGGCTATAAATCGAGAATTACAATGGTGCTTCTGGTGAATCTTTATTAACTATTGGCCAAATTCCTGGTCTTGGAAAACTTACACCTTTATTTGCCCCACGAACTTTATTATCAGAACCGAAATAATACAGTGGCCATCCTTTATAGGTCATTTGATTTTTCCCAAATACTGTAATTGTTCCAAATAAACTTTTATCCAAAGCTGAAGGGACATCTTTCAAATCTGGACCATAAATTGGCCAAGTTCCATCATTACTAAAATCTGATTTTGTGAAATTATTTTTATTCTTTTTGTCATTTGCAAAAGCATACAAGGTACGTCCTGTTTCATCAACAAAATACTGGGTATCGCCAGCACCTTCAGTATATTTCGAAGTATATTGTTTACCATCTTGTCCAACTAATTGAGCATTCGCCAGCATAATAGTATACGTAGTTTTGGCTACAAACCATTTACTTCCTACGTTCTCACCTTTCACATCACCCGCAGCCGCATCACCCGAATAAGTATAAAGAGGCCATCCTTTGAAAGTTGTTTGTTTTGTTCCATCAGCACGAGTGATTGAACCAAAATCAGTTGCAGTCAATGTTGGGTCAATACTTGTCAAATCAACATTAAAAACTGGCCAGTTTGTTAAACAGTTTCCTGTACATGCAGAATTCCCACTCACATCTGATGAGAAAAAGTAAAGCGTTTTTCCTTGCTGATTTGTCAAAACAGTACCCAAAGTTGTGGTTTTTGCCATAATACCGTAAGTCGGTTCAGATTCTTGTTTGTCGCATCCCACGACAATAAAAAACACAAAACTTACAACAAGGAGGAGATTAGAAACTTGTTTCATAAATAACATTTTTTAAGGTTCGTAAATCAATTACAGAGTCAGTACGAACCAAAAATGAATTTGGTTGCGTATAAAAAAAATAGTTACACCAAAAAGTGTAACTATTTTAAGTGATTTACAATAAAATTTATTTTACTTTAGTGCTGAATCTAACTTTGACAACAAATCTTTTGCACTTGCAATTACCTGCGTAGTAGGCTTACTATCAGCATCTTGCAAAATATTATGCACCGATGCTAAACCTGATTGTAATTTTTTCAAATCTGCTTCTTTAGCATCAAATTGTTTCAACCCTTCTTCTGTCATTCTGATTCTTTGGCGTAAATCTTTCATTTTTACCAATTCTGCTTGAACTTTTATTCGTCCTTCATAACAGGACAACGATAAGTCATGCTGAGTTTTTAAATCAATTGCAGAAGTTTTCACTCTTGGATCCATCTTTACTAAGAAATTTTGTTCTTGTACTTTTCCATTTACAGTCAATAAAACAGTGTAATAACCAGGCATAACCCAAGGAGAAGTGGCATCGGGAGCGGTATTCTGATAAACTGCTGAAATTGGGTAAGATGGTGGCACATTTAACGGAGCATAATGCAAATCCCACATAAAACGATGCGAACCAGCTTCTGCCGAAAGTATTTGTTGCGGTCGAATCCAATAATGTGGAATATTCAAATCTGGCAATTCATAAGGTTTATCATTACTCGTGAAAGTTCGAACAAGTTTACGATTGGCATCATAAATTTCTAATTTAACTACTCCATTTACTTTTTCTTTCAAATAATAATTAATTACCGCTCCATCAGGTGGATTTTGCCCTTGTGGTTCTTCTTGTGGAATTGGTGTATCAGTGTAGGTACTCCAACGAACTCGATAAGTAGTTTGTGGTTTGTATAAAAAAACTTCACTTTTAGCAACACCTTCCGTCATTTGCCGGAGTGGTGTAATATCATCTAAAATCCAAAAGCTACGGCCGTGTGTTCCAACTACAATATCATCATCTTTTATCACTAAATCTCTGATACTTGTTGCTGGCATATTGAGCCTTAATGATTGCCAATTTTCACCATCGTCGAATGATACATAAACCGCATTTTCTGAACCAGCAAATAACAAACCTTTTCGAGTTGGGTCTTCTCTAACTGCATTTATAGGTTCATTTGGTAGTCCTTTCACGGTTTCTTGCCAAGTCTTGCCACCATCTTTTGTTCGGAAAATGTGTGGCCGTTGGTCGTCTAATCTGATTCTGTTGACTGCCACATAAGCCACATTTTTATCAAAATGCCCTGCATCAATCTGAGAAATCTTTGACCAAATCCAAAAATCATTTTGCTCTCCTTGAGGAGTTGGAGGCGTTATATTCGACCAAGTTTTACCACCATCTTTTGTTACATGAATCAAGCCGTCATCAGTACCTGCCCAAATCAAATTTATATCTTTTGGCGATGGTGCAACTGCGTAAATCACACCACGGCGAGGCATTTTTTTCATTGCTTCAGTTGTATATACACTAAAACTTGCAGGAAGTTGCTCGTAACTTTCACGAGTCAAATCGGGGCTGATAACTTCCCAAGAATCACCACCAGTTTTTGTTTTAAACAATACATTTCCTGCAAAAAACAAGGATTTTTTATCAACTGGCGAAAATAAAACTGGAGCGGTACGAATAAAACGATACTTTCCCGAACGTACAGCTTCGGGGGCAATATTCTGCGTTTGACCAGTTCGCTTGTCATATTTTGTAATCTTTCCACCGTAAATAATATTCGGGTCGAGTGGGTCAGCCGCCACATAGCCATATTCCTCTACTCCTACTGGATGCCAGTCTCTGAAAGTAATAATGCCATCATTTCCACGAGAAGCAATACCCACCGAACCACTTTCTTGCTGACCGCCATAAACATTATAAGGAAAAGCATTATCGGTGCTTACATGATAAAATTGTGCGGTTGGTTGATTATACCAAGAAGAAAAAGTTTGTCCACCATTGACAGTAATAATTGCACCTTGGTCAGCTGCGAAAAGCATAATATCTGGGTTATTCGGATTTATCCAAAGTCGGTGATAATCATCACCACCTGGAGCACCACGGAAGGCTGTCCAGGTTTTTCCTGCATCTTCTGACTTCCAAGTGTCAACATCGGCACTAAAAACAATATCTGGATTTGTTGGATGTACTTTTACTTCAGCAAAATCGCTACCACGCCCCCAAATTCTTGGGTCTTGACTTACAAGCTTCCAAGATTCTCCAGCATCAGTTGATTTGAAAACACCTCCACCTTCAGGCGAGTCAACGGTTGCATACATACGTTTTGTATCGCTTGGAGCTATGCAAAAGCCAATTCTACCCAAACCTTGCTCAAAAGTAGGCAGTCCTTTGGTTAGTTTTTTCCAAGTTGTACCACCATCAGTTGATTTATATAATCCACTTTCGGGGCCTTGCCAAACGCCATTTTCCCACGGACCTTGACGAGCTGCCCAAAGGTCGGCATAAACAATGTTTGGATTTTTAGGGTCGATAGTTACTTGAATCGCTCCTGTATTTTCATCCTTGTATAAAACTCTTTCCCAAGTTTTTCCGCCATTGGTTGTACGGTAAACACCTCTTTCTGTATTTGGGCCATACGGATGCCCCAAGACTGCAGCAAAAACTCGATTTTCGTTTGTTGGGTCAATTGCCAAACCGCCTATTTGTTGGCCATCTTTCAAACCAGTATTTACCCAACTTTTGCCTTCATCGGTTGATTTATAAACGCCATTTCCAACCGATAAATCGGGACGTTGGATTCCTTCACCAGAAGCAACATAAATGACATTTGGATTTGAAGGAGCAACTGCAACATCGCCCACCGAACCCGTTGGTTGGTCATCAAAAATTGGAAACCATGTACGGCCATAATCGGTAGTTTTCCAAACACCACCATTGTTTACACCGATATAAAAAACATTGGGCTTTTGTGGTACCCCCACTGCTCCAACAGTTCGCCCCCCACGATGTGGGCCAATCATTCGCCATTTCATGCTATCGAAAAGCTTGGGGCTATAACTTTGGGCGATACTGTAAATACTTATTAGTGAGAAGATTATACAAAAAACTTTAATTTTCATGTGTTTTTGAGGGTTTGGTGAAGTGAATTTAAATGACTATATTTTTTGATGTAATTTATATAATTTTTTTATTTTGTAGAACAATTTTTAAAATTGTTGCTTGCGACACACAGAACAACTTGAAAATCGGACGGCCGAAGCCGTTGTTCTACATTCAAAATATACAATTACTCAAATTACATTGTAATAATGTACAATTGAAAAATTTTCTACAAAAAAAGCCAAACTTTCGTCTGGCTTTCTAAAATCTACTTCAAATTCTTCAAATATTCAATACTCAAAGGTACATTTTCAAGTTCGTGTTCGCTTTCATCTTCGATGAAATAATGTTTGATACCAATTTTTTTAGAGAGTTTGAAAATATTTTTCCAATCTGCTTGGCCAGTTCCGAGAACTACATCATTTTCGGCGGGAGTATGACCTGAAAAATCTCCTATAACACCTTTTTTCAAGTCTTTTACGTGCATCAATTTCCAACGATTACCATATTTTTTTAGTAATCCTACTGGATTTCCACCACCATGAAGTACCCACAAAACATCCATTTCAAAAGATACATATTCAGGAGTTGTATTTTTGAAAATATAATCTAATAATGTACCATTTTCGTAAGGACGAAATTCATAACCATGGGGGTGATAGCAGAAAGTGAGACCATTTTCTTTCAAAAACTTTCCAGCTCTATTGAATACTTCAACTGCTTTTTGAGCATCTTCAGGCGTAAAATTATCGCCTTTGTGAGGAATCCAAGCACACATGACATATTTTGCTCCAAAAATCTTGGCTTTGGTCACAATATCCATCGAAAGCTTTTCGAGTTGGTCATATCCTGCACCAATCGAAGGAATGGCAATGCCACGAGCATCACACAATTTTTTATATTCTTCGTCAGTAACGCCTTTTGCTCCACTCGTCTCGATTTCAGTAATACCCATTTTTTGAATTTTATCCAAAGTTCCGACAACATCAGTTGGAAAATGCTTGCGAAAAGTATATGCTTGCACACCAAATGGGTAAGTATAAAGATTTTTGCTATTGGGTTGAGCAAAAATTTCTTGACAGAAAGTGAGCATTAGAAGTACAATAAAAAATGTTAGTTTTTTCATTTTTAATAATTTAAAGGTTGAAATTTAAAACACAATTTTGAAATCGGGTCGCCGAAGTGATTGTGCTACTACAAATTACGTTTTTTTAATTCTTTTACAGCATAATCAACAGCACGAGCCGCAAATGCCATATAGGTCAATGATGGGTTTTGTGTACTGGTTGAAGTCATACAAGCCCCATCGGTAACAAATACATTTTTACAAGCGTGTAATTGATTCCATTTATTGAGCATAGAAGTTTTTGGGTCAAGTCCCATTCTAACACCACCCATTTCATGAATATCAGAACCTGGATTTGAATGAGAATCACCACCTCTGACATTCTTAAAGCCTGCTAAGGTAAACATTTCTGTCATTTCTTTGATATAATCATTCACCATTTTATCATCATTTTCTGTCCATGCAACAGAAGTAACCAATTGTGGAATACCATATTGGTCTTTCAAGGATTCATGAAGTCTTACATGATTGCTTTCAATTGGCACAGTTTCGCCCTGCATCCAACTACTAATACTCCAATTGCCAAGTTTCGGATTAAGTAAATTTTGTTTTAATTCTTCACCAACTCCGCTGCTATTTTGAACTAAACCTCTTCCACTGCCAATCCCTACTGAATATCCTCTCAAAAAATCAGTTTCTTGTTTGTAAAGATTTCTAAATCTTGGCAAATAAGCATTACTCGGATTTTTTCCGTCAGTTCGCTTATCCAAAAAGCCCTCGACATCAGCACTTAATTTGCCTCTGTAATTATGACACGCCACATATTTTCCGAGCGTTCCACTATCATTACCAATACCATTTGGAAAACGATTTGAGATTGAATTCAACAAAATTAGGTTAGAATTTAATGCAGAAGCATTCACAAAAATGATTTTTGCATAATATTCAATCATTTCTTTTGTGTTAGCATCAACCACTCGTACACCAGTAGCTTTTTGCTTCTTTTCATCATAAATGACCGAATGAACCACCGAGTGCGGACGCAAAGTCATTTTTCCAGTTTTCATTGCCCACGGCAAAGTTGAGGCATTACTACTAAAATACCCACCATACGGACAGCCACGGTTACAAAGATTTCGATTTTGGCAAGATGCACGACCTTGGTCATAATGTATTTGTTTTGGCTCGGTAACGTGTGCACAACGCCCATGAATTATTGGACGGTCTTTGTAGGCTTTACCGACCACATCTCTAAGATGCTGCTCGACACAACTCATTTCAAAGGCTGGCAAAAACTCGCCATCGGGTAATTGTGGTAAATTATCTTTATTCCCCGAAATTCCAGCAAACTTTTCTACATGACTATACCAAGGTGCTAAGTCGGCATACCTAATTGGCCAATCAACTGCAAAACCGTCACGTTTTGGGCCTTCAAAATCTAAATCTGACCAACGTTGGGTTTGTCTGGCCCAAAGCAAAGATTTTCCGCCGACGTGGTAGCCACGAGTCCACTGGAATGGTTTTTCTTCGACAAAAGGTTGTTCGTCTGGTTTCAATGCCCAATGCAACGTTTCTTCTCTCATAAAACCCGAACGACCTTTTGGGTATTGATTACGAATATCTAATGGCACTTGTCCACGATGCTCAAATTCCCAAGGATTTTTCATCGTAGTTGGATAATCAGTTATGTGCTGAACATCACGCCCTCGCTCTAAGACCAACGTTTTTAACCCTCTGTCACATAATTCTTTGGCAGACCAGCCGCCACTAATACCCGAACCGATGACGATTGCATCAAAAGTTCGGTTTTTTACTGAATCTATAATTAGAAAACTCATATTTTTTTAGTTTTTAGCTGTCAGCGATTAGCTTTTAGATTGAATTGACTGGTTATCAAATAGTTACAACAAAAACAAAACTTTTCAAAAAGCTAATTGCTAAGAGCTAACAGCTAATTGTCAAATTAAACATTCACACAACCATAATAATGACCAGGTGCCATTACATAATTATAATGTTTTGTGAGGACATACTCTGAAGTAGTATAAGCCAGTACAGTGAGTTGTTTTAAGAGCGTAAAAAAGTCTTTTTGTTGTGTATCAGCAGAAGTAGAAAGCTTAATTAAAAGCTCATTACGTTGAAGTTTATCACAATCGGCGAGTGATTTAGTAAAAGTTTCTTTCGTCAATTTTTCCGCACCTTCTAAGCCACTTTTAAAGCCTTCTTGAACATTTTTTTCATAACAATCAGCCAACATTTTATTGATAAATGCCGATGTTCCTAAATCTTTTGCTCCGATAATTTCGGAACTCGGAATAAGGGCATCAACCAAAATATCTAATATTTGAGCTTGATTTTGGGTAAAAATTGAAGAAGTTTGTTTGAAAGAATCGGAGTTCCAACTATTTCCCCATGCTGGTAGTATAAGCATACCAGCAGCAGAAAACAGCACATTTTTGAGTGCAGTTCTTCGTTTCATTTGTTTAATTTAGGTTGAATTAGATACAATAATCAAATCTACATAATCAACTGATAATAAAGCATTTGTATGAGACAAAAATATATTATTATGAGACATGCTATGCTTGAAATTCTCTGGTAACTGAATTTAAAGAAGAAATCTCATTTTGTTATGTTTTCAGCATCAGACTGCCTAAACTGCAAAAAGAGGTTAAATTAACAGCATATACAGCGACGTCACCATACACTGAATTAATTTACAAAGAATTTCAAGCAATAATGCCTATTTTTCGATGTAGATTTACACCATTTCCTTTAAAATTGATGTTTGCTGAAATAATAAAATCACCTTCATTTTTTTTCATAAAAATGAAATTGGTCGGCTGTCTCCCACAGATTTATTCCAGCACAAAAGGTTTAATAGCAGTATAAAACTACAATACTTTTAGTGATTTTATTAAAACATTGCTTGTTGTTTTATTCTTTACGTTAGGTTGTCCGCCACCCAAACTTATATTTATATTGCCTTTAGGCTGATATAATTCGCCATTTTCGTTGTAAAGCGATAATTGTTCAGGCGAGAGATTGAAGGAAATAATTTTGCTTTCTCCAGCATTTAAAGCAATCCGTTGAAAACCTTTTAAGGCACGAATTGGCATTTTATCATTGGTATTTGGGTTGGAAACATATAACTGTACTACTTCTTCGCCAGCAATTTTGCCTGTATTTGTAATCCTTGCACTAACTTTAATAGATTTTCCTGTTCTTGAAGTTGAAGGAACAATTAAATTTTCATACTTAAAAGTAGAATAACTTAGCCCATGACCAAATGGAAAAAGTGGCTCACCTTTGAAATAACGATAAGTACGATTACTCATATCATAATCCTTAAAATCGGGCAAATCGGCATCGCTTTTATAGAAAGTCAATGGCAAGCGACCCGCAGGATTGTAATCTCCAAATAGTACATCAGCTACTGCTGTCCCTGCACTTTGTCCGCCATACCAAGTATTCAAAATCGCAGGAATTTCTTTACTTTCTTCTGGAATTGCAATTGCAGAGCCTGTCATCATCACAAAAACAACGGGCTTTCCTGTTGTTTTTAGAGCCTTCATAAAATTGGTTTGTGCTTGCGGAAGCATAATTGTTGTACGGTCACCGCCAGCAAATCCTTCAAAATCAACACGCATTTCTTCACCTTCTAATTGTGGAGAGATACCACCAACATATACAATCGCATCTGCATCTTTCACTCGATTGGCAATTGCTATAAAATCACTTTTAACGAAATTACCAGCACTAATTCTTACATTGGCTTTACCATCTCCTTGCCAATATTCCAAAGCGATTTTATAAACTTCATCCTTTTTAGTAAAAAGTTTGTATGTTCTTGGCCCCCAACGATTTCTCAACCAAATATTTAAAACTTCTTTATCATTCACGAAAAGTTTATAGCCATCATCAGCTTCGATTTCAAATGTGATAAAGCCATCACTTTCTGCTTTATAATTTGAGGTGTATCTTGCCGAAAAGTCTTTTGCTCTGATTTTACCAATAACCTGTGTTCCTTCCTGCCAAAGATTATCAACTACTGACTCCATTCTGGTTGCCTCAGGCTCACCTTTTAGTTCTTTGTTATTAAAATATTCTGCTTTAAAACCTTGTTTATTTTCCCAAGAAAAACGGTGCGAAACATTCTCTAACGCTATCAAACTATCATTTGTAAAACCCAAGGCTTTCTCATAAACTACTTCAACATCTTTGCCTACTTTGTCTTTTATTCCCTGCAAAACAGTGGTTAATTCCGAAGGAATGCCGTTATAATTTCCTAAAATTGAAATTCTATTATCAGCATTTGGCCCTAAAACAGCTATTTTTTTGATGTTCTTTTTAAGTGGTAAAACATTGTTTTCATTTTTCATTAAAACAATCGACTGGCGAGCCATTTTTAAAGCATGGGCTTTGTGTTCGGCAGATTCTATTACACTTTCGGGAGTTTGTGCATATTTTACCATCGAAATTGGGTCAAACATTCCTAATTTATAGCGAGTTGTAAAAAGCCTTTTTATCGAAACATCAATTTGAGCTTCGCTAATCAAACCTTTCTTTACGCCATCAATCAAAGAATAATAGGCATCAGTCCCACATTCTATATCAGTTCCATTCAAAACTGCATCGACAGAAGCAGTTGTAGCATCGGTATGGGTTTTATGAAACTTGAAAAAATCCTCAATTCCCCAACAATCACTCGTAACATAACCTTTAAAGCCCCATTCTTTTCTTAGAATATTCTGCATCAAAACATCATTTCCACAACAAGGTTTTCCGTCTAAACGATTGTAGGCACACATAACACCTTCTACATTTGCATTGGTAACAAGCTCTTTAAAAGCAGGCAAATAGGTATTATAAAGGTCATATTTGTTTGGACTAAAATTATCAACATGTCGAGAAGGTTCTGGCCCACTATGGACCGCAAAATGCTTGGCACAAGCGGCAGCTTGAAGGTATTTTGGGTCGTTTCCTTGTAAACCATGTACAAAAGATTTGCCTAACATGGCTGTTAGGTAAGGGTCTTCGCCATAAGTTTCTTGGCCACGCCCCCAACGAGGGTCACGAAAAATATTGATATTCGGTGTCCAATAGGTTAATCCTACAAATCTTTCATTATTTCGGCCTAAAGCATTGGCTTTATTGAAAATCGCTCGCCCTTCTAAGGCAGCATATTTTGCCATTTGTTGAAGCGAAACGGTGTCCCAAGTAGCAGCCATTCCGATGGCTTGTGGGAATACGGTTGCCTTAAATGGGCTTCTGGCCACACCATGCAAAACTTCATTCCACCAATCATAAGCAGGAATACCCAAACGTGGAATTGCAGGAGCTGAATTGAGCATTTGATGCACTTTCTCTTCTAAAGTAAGGCGACTTACTAAGTCGTTTACACGTGCCTCAGTAGATAATTTGTGATTCCACATGGGCAAAGATTTAAAATCTTGTGCTTGACTAATAGTAAAATTTACTACAAGTAGTAAACAAAGTAAGTTGATTTTATATAAGATATTGTTCATTTCTAAAAACTTTTTTAACTCTTAAATTAAAACTTTATTCAAACTGAAAAGCAAAATACGTACAAGTGCCTATGCCTACATTTTTGATTCCGTGTAAATCATTTGACTGTAAAAATATAATATCTCCAACTTTAGAATCATGCCAGACTCCGTTGATAGTTTCTTGAGCTTTACTGTCTTTTTCGTTCTCTTGGCTATCTATCAAAAAAATAATCTCGGCAGGTTTATGTTGATGTGCATCGTGGCTCATTAATCCTTCATTAAGTGTAGTAACATGCATTTCAAAGCGTTTGCACATACTTGTCGGACGATTAAAAAAATCACGTCTTCCACCTTTATCATGAGGTTTAAAAGCGATTTCGTCCCAATTAAGCAGTAAAGAGCCTCCTGCTTTTTTACCTCTTTCAATATCCACAGGCTCAATAGAATTTAATTGAAACACGTAATAAGTCGTAATTTTATCGCTCATATTTACATTTTCACGCAAATCGCCTGACATAATTAAGGCAATTCCACCGGCTTTCAACACCTTGGTTTTTCCTTCGATAGTTACGGTCAATTCTCCTTCTTTCACAATGATTAATTCTTCGTTTTCTTGTCTGTAAGCTTCTGGTCGCATTCGACCTTTTGGCAAAAGTGTTGAGGCGTGAACTTTACAAAGTTTAAAATGAGATGTCGTTCCTTCTAAAATTTGCCGAGCCTCACCTTGTGGTCTTTTTGCAACCACCAAATCATCCCACTTATAAACCTTCGATTCGACGAGCTTACTTTGTGAATACACCACACTCTGAACCAAAAACATTACAATCAATAAAACTTCAAGATTTTTCATAAGAATTGGGTTGAATAGCGTAAAAAATTAAAGCTTTCTCTGTAAAACTTCAATGGCGGCAGTCAAATAAACCATTGGGGCATTCCAGTTTATAGCAATTTCGTTGGTTGAATAAGAGCAAGTTACATCTAAAAATGATTCATCAGCAATTTTTGTTGGATAACCTTCACATTTATCTTGCTGACCTGGGTTTGGCCCACCCGAAAGCAATCCAGGAACTGGCTCTTTGATACCGTCAGCCTCCGAAGGGCGATGATGCGGGAACATTACTTGTTTGCTTCCAAAACCCGTTAGGAAAGAGTATCCAGTAGCATTTCTACCCAAAAGATAATCCAAATTACTCAATGCTCCTTTAAGATATTTTTTATCTGAATTGATGCGATAAACTTGTAAAAGTGCAATTCCTTGATTGGCTGCATGTGAGCTACTTCCCCACATATAATCTTTAGCGGTTTTGCCCATCACAGTATTAAACGCCTGATTTTCAACGCCCAACAATAATTCATCAGCAAAAGTTGTGAGTTTTTGTTTTAAATTTGGAATATCTTTTTTGGCAATCGATGTTAGGTTTTTCTCATTTCTGAGGAGTGAATAATAAGCCAAAAGTTGAACCTGATTCCAAGTTGGTAAAGGCAAGGGCTTTTCAGGGTAAAGATTTACAATTTTGTAATAATTTTCATCTTTGGTAGTGATATACAATTCGCTTGCTGCCCAAATCCATTCGTCTGTATCGCTGCGGTCTTCATAGCCACCTGTCACAACATCAGGGTCGAAAGTTTTATTCATTTCATTCTGACGATACACCATTTTAGGATTTTCTTTTGCCCAATTCCAAGCCTTCACTGATGCATTCAAACAAGAATCTGCCAAGCCTGGAAGTTCTTTTTTATAAGTTCGTAAAATTCGACTTGCTTGTGCCATCACAGCCGCAAAATCTAATGTCGCAATCGTATTTTTTTGAATGACATAACGAGGTTTTGTAGCTGCTTCGGGCATGACCATTCCATCAAATGAAGGATTTGTCAGCTTATGGTAAACACCGCCATCATTGGGGTCTTGCATGGTTAGCATCCAACGTAAATTCCACAGAGTTTCGTCCAATAAATCTGGTATTTTATTACCACTTTCTGGAATATTAGCTTCAAAAGTCTTGAAAAAGTCAGGATAATCTTCGTAAAGTGAAAGCAAAGTAGCCATTGTGATGCCAGAATTAACGATATACTTATTATAATCGCCTGCATCGTACCAACCTTTTGGGGAAGAAATGAGCGTTCCTTCGGGGCGTTGAGCAGTTGCTGCCGAAGCATGAATCAACACTTTATCATCGGAATGCCCTGCTTTTCGGTGCCATTTCCCTGCGAATTTCTCAGGTAATTCAGTTGAAACTCTTTGATAATAAAAGGCTTTCAATGAAGCAATAGCCGCTTCACGATGAATGTTTGACTTGATTTCAAAAGCATAAGAAACGCCAACATTTGGAATAGCCACCACATATTTTCCAACTTTTTTAAGCTCAGAAAAATCAGCGATTTGAGTTGTTTTTTGTGAAATAGCATTTACTCTTTGGGCTGAAAGTTTGCCTTTTAGGACAGTATCTCTTTTATTTTCATTTAAAATAAAATATGCGTCTTGCTTGTCACCTACCCAAACTGCTATTTTTTCGGCATTTGGATAAAAACCAATTTGATTGAGGCGAATATTAGAATTTTGAGCTTTGCTCATCGGAATGAAAACCACAAAGAATGTGAATATTAATGCTGTAGCGTTGAATATTTTCATTGAATATTTATTTTCGGAACTATTACCTATTTATTTAAAATTAATAAAAAAATGAGAATTTTCAAATTTCTCTATTCAAACTGCCAAAATAAAAAATAATTTCCCTGATAATCAAAACAATTAGTGCTTGCAAAATAAAATTGGCTATAATGGAGATGTAGTACAAAAAAAAGATTGATGAAACTCAATTCATCAATCTTCATAAATTCCATTTTATAACACTAACTATAAACAGATTTGATGGCTGCTTACTATCTTTCTAAATACCAATTTGTATCCTTAGCTCCTCCACTCAAGGCCCAACTTTCAAACTTAGGATATACACTTTTAATATTCTTTGATTCTAATGGATAAACAAATGAGACAGGAACACTCAACCCCCATGGCTCATTATTTACCGATTTGAATGGGTCAGTGGCTGAAAGTTTACTACCTTTCACACTTTCGATCAACGCATTATCTATTTTATCTGTAGAAGCATATCCAACCAAATGAACTTCCCCTCTCCCACTATTATTCTGGCTGGAATTAACAATAAACATATTTAATTCCTGAAAAGTGAAATTGTCCAAAGGCGTAGAAAACTCAACAGTGGCCATTACTTCAACAGGATTATAGCTACCATTCTGTGTAGAAATATTAGGTGTATCAGCGACACCAAAAGCTTTATGTGCATCGTCAACAAGAGTTACTACCGCATATGTTTGATCGGTCTCCACGCCATTAGAACCCAATTTTAAAACTGACCCTACTAAGTTTGAGCGTGAATATGTAACCGATTTTATATTTTTTGCAGATATACCATCCAATTGTACTGCAATAGATGCACGCTTCGAAGCTCCTACTGAAGTCAGTTTTCCTTTCAATATAATCTTTGTTATTTTATTTGTTGAGTTTTGTATCTTGATTAAATTCATATCCACAACAACATCATTCATATCATAATCACCAAGATCTGGCCAATTATCTTCAAAAGCATATGAATATGTTCCAAGATTAATCTCTGTCACAGTCTGGTCACTTGGAATTGTACCACCACTTTGGTCATTATTTCCTCCAGCATTACAGGTTGTACCAGCAATTTCAACGGTTGATTTCTCATAAGGTACTATAGTTGCTGGAGAATTTACAATATAGAAAGTATTCCATTCGCTGTTAGCAGTATGATCAGAACAGGCTATTTCCAAACTCCCCGAATAGGTAATTGCTTGGAACTGGTTTAAGACATCTACTTTTTTTAATTTAGCTAATGCCCTGCCAGTTTCAGGTCCGCTTAAATAATTTCTATTACTATTAAATTTGGCTGTACCTAAAACCTGCAATATAGCAGATGTGGCCATATTAAATCGAGTTCCACCAGCATCTAAATCATCAATACTTAATAGAGTTTTGTCAAAGATATTCACAATTGCATTTGTGGTAGATAGTTTACCTAATTTTGTAAGACATACAACTTCCAAGGTCGCATTTGTAAGAGCGGCCGTAGATACAGTCAAGCTTCCTTCATTACGAATCTTTGTAGAGGCGGTAGTACTGGTCAAAGTTTCAAATTTAGTAGTACCTAAGTTTGTAAAACTACCATTTGAAAAGGTAGCTTTATCAGCAGTTAATGTACCATAATTTGTGTATAAAGCTTCGTTTGTTGTCTCCAAAACTGAAAACACTGCTGTTCCATAGTTGGTGAAAGAGCCTTTGGTGTTTTGAGTCAAACCAGTTAGATTGATTGATCCTGAAGTTGTAATAAAAATAGCATTGTTACTACCCATATTCAAGGTGTAACTTTTATTTGTCCAATTTCCATCAATATAAATTTTCGCATTACTTGTGCCATTATTTGCATTGATTTGTCCAGTAAATGTAGTTCCTGATTTGATGACATAAGATTTGTTAGATTCCACCGTAACTATTTCACTACCACTAACTGGAATAGCATCAGTAGGTACAACTACATTATAAACCTTTGCATCATAAGAAGGTGAAAATTTACTAAATTGTGAAAAATCAGATGAAGAAGCTCCGCCCGCACTACCATCTCGTAGTTCATTTGTAGTACCATTCTGTGAGACAACCAATGAGGTCAAGTTTGATACAGCAACCATTGAAGTTGAAGGAATCTTGGCAGGAGAAATCTTCTTGATATAAATGTATTGCAAAAAAGCTGGTATTACAATTTTACCAACAAAATCCTGCCCTTTTTTTGCCATTCCAGCACCTAAAAGATTGGCTTTTGCACCAAGCATTGGGTCTCTATCATACAATTCGACACGATAAAAATACTGACCACCGAATTTATCATCAACAGATACCTTAACATCCATTTTTTTAACTGAAGACCATTTAAAATCTGATGGAATTGAAACCCCTGATGGAAATAATTTTGGTGCAGTTACTTCTATTTCCTTAGGAGCATCTACTTTAAAACAGCCAGTAAGACATGTGAAAAGTCCTAAACCAAATAGAAATCGACGAGGACTCTTTTGTTTAAACATAATTGTGAATGGATAAATACTCATAATACTATTTCTAATTAATATGTGATGATTAAGATACTCTGTTTTACAAGCAAAAAATATTCCAATTGGGGTCATAAAAAAGGAAAAAATAACTTATTTTATTAAGAGGATACATATCTTTTTTTGCTTTATACAAAGTATTCATCTTGGGAGTCATTACCCGAAATGTAAAACAATAAACTTTTACAAAATCCTTTAAATATTCTAAGCCAAAAATAAAATCCTATTCTTTACTAATTTGATTGTACATCGATTTAATTTGTACTATATTAGGCATAAATTGCACGATTCCTTTATAAACATTGTAGAGTCTGTGTCAGTTACTGTCAAAAACTGGATTAAAAGTATAAAATCAATGCACTTTTAGAGTAAAAAGTCAGGAGAATAGCTGAAAAATATAAGGAACAAAAAGTGTAAGATGTCAAGAAAAATATTATCAAAAAAATACAAATTTGATGTAAAAGGGCATTTTTCATTGCTTAAACACAGAAAAATATAGCACTTTATAAAAATTACTATATTTTTAACATAAATGGCTCGGTTCTTGTGGTAACAAAGATATTGTCATTTATTCTTTAAGAATTACAAGCATACAAATTGAGCTAAATGAAGTACTCTTTTTTAGCAAAAATTCATATACCTTGACAATTTTACTTACAATTTCCTACAAATAATCTATGAAAGGTATAATTTTTACTGAGTTTTTTGAGATGGTCGAACAAAAGTTTGACTATACAATGGTTGACAAACTACTTACCAACACACAATTACCATCAGGAGGCGTTTATACCGCAGTCGGCACCTACAGTCACACAGAAATGGTAAGTTTAGTAGTCAGCCTTAGTCAAGAAACCTCCATTCCGATTCCAGATTTATTAAAAGTTTTTGGAGGATATTTATTCAAAATTTTTAGCAAAAGCTATTCACATTTTATTGAAAACGCACCTGATGCCTTCACATTCTTAAAGTCAATTCATAATTATATTCATGTTGAAGTTAGAAAGCTTTATCCAGATGCAGAATTACCTCATTTTGAAATAGAGCATCCCCAACCGAATATCCTTGTAATGGATTATCATTCTATACGGAAAATGTCTGACTTAGCTTTCGGTCTCATAGAAGCCTGCTTAGAGCATTTCGAAGAAAATGCCAGTATCTCACAAGAAGTAGTCAACCATGATGGAAGTTTAGTAAAATTTGTGATTGTGAAACAGTAAAATGGAAGAAAACGAAATACTAAGACGTCGAATCGAACGAGAGCAAAAGGCTCGTAAACAAGCAGAAGAGATTCTGGAAGCAAAAGCTTTGGAACTCTACGAAGCTAATAGGCAACTACGTGACTTAAACGAAAACCTTGAAATTCAGATAAAAAAAGGGGTTGCTGAGTTACAACAAACCGAAAAACGTTATCAAGACCTCATCGAGTCAGTACAAGATATAATCTATAAAATATCGCCAGAAGGCTTTTTCACATTCGTAAATCCTGTTGTTAAACAACGTTTGGGTTTCTCAGAAAGCGAAATAGTTGGTTTGCATTTTACAGAACTCGTATTACCCGAGTATCGCGAAAATTTAGTGATGTTTTACAGAGGGATGTTGCAACAAAAACAAGAAAGCACATACAATGAGTTTCCTGTAAAAGCAAAAAACGGAACAACCGTCTGGATTGGACAAACCGTCAGATTAATTGAAGTTGACAACCAAATAACAGAAATGGTAGCGGTTGCTCGAGACGTAACCGACCGAAAAAATGCCGAAGACTCGCTCCGAACCACCCAAACTCGCCTCTCTACGCTCATAACAAATCTACAAAAAGGAGTGTTAGTAGAAGATGAAAACCGTAGAATCATTCTTGTCAATCAATTGTTTTGTGAAATTTTCGGTATCCCTGCTGAACCAGAGGCATTGGTAGGTATGGACTGCTCACAGTCAGCTGAGCAAGCTAAAAATCTATTTAGTAATCCAGAACAGTTTGTTCAACGAATAGATGAAATCTTAAAACGCCAACAAATAGCCGTTGAAGAAAACATCACAATGGCTGATGGCCGAATTTTACAACGTGACTATATACCAATTTATTTAGAAGGCCATTACAGGGGACATCTTTGGGAATATGCAGATATTACAGAGCAACACCATTCACAAGAACTTATTCGTAAAAGTGAAGAAAAGTACCGTGGAATTATGAATAACATGGAATTGGGCTTGCTTGAAGTAGATAATGACCAAAAGATTATTCGTGCTTATGACCGCTTTTGTAAAATGGTTGGATACTCTGAAGAAGAATTAGTGAATCAAAACGCCGCTGAATTCTTTTTACCCAAAGAGTTTAATGAAGTTATTGATACTCAACAACAAAAACGAAGTAAAGGCTATGCTTCTTCGTATGAATTACAATTAATCAAAAAAGATGGAAGCCGCCTTTGGGCAATTGTCAGCGGTGCCCCAATTATGGATGAAGATGGACAAGTTGTTGGATCATTGGGCATTCATTATGATATTACTGAGCGAAAACAGCTCGAACAAGAGCTTGAACATGCCAAACAAATTGCCGAAGATGCCCGACAAGCTGAAAAACAATTTTTAGCAAATATGAGTCATGAGATTCGTACACCCCTCAATGCCATTATTGGTATGACTCATTTGTTATTTGATACTCGGCCAAACAAACAACAATACGAATATTTAGACATTCTTAAAACCTCGGCTGATTTTCTACTCGGCCTCATTTCTGACTTACTCGATATGGCAAAGATAGAAGCTGGTCGCATTGAAGTACAAAAACAACCTTTTGATTTGGTAGGTTTGCTCCGAACAAATCAACGTGTATTTCAAATTAAACTCGAAGGTCGCCCTATTGAGTTAAATCTAATGATTGATGCTCGAATTTCGGGTAATTACATTGGAGATGACTTAATAATGAATCAGATTTTATTAAATCTTATCGGAAATTCAGAAAAATTCACAGAAGAAGGGGCAATTGACATAACGGCAAAAATAAAAAAGCAAGAAGACGAAATAACTTGGATTGAATTTAAAATTGCCGACACAGGTATTGGTATTCCAAAAGAAAAATTAGAGTTGATTTTTCAAAAATTCAAGCAAGTAAATGCACAAGGGCACAAGCATAAAGGTACTGGTTTAGGCTTGGCCATTACAAAACAATTAATTGAATTACAAGGTGGTACAATATCAGTAAAAAGTGAAGAAGGTGAAGGAACAACTTTTACATTTGTGCTACCTTTTCAGAAATCTGATACCGAAATTGTTGTAAATACCCACGAGATTCAACTTGCTCCAAACAATGTTGAAGGTTGTAAGATACTGGTTGCTGAAGATAATATGATGAATCAAAAATATATCAGTAGCCTACTCAGTAAATGGAAAATTGATTTTACCATTGCCTCTGACGGCAAAAAAGCCATCGAACAGGCACAAAAACAGGCCTTTGACATCATTCTGATGGATATTCAGATGCCAAACACGGACGGCTACGAAGCAACAATTGCGATTAGAAATACGGTAAACCATAATCAGAAAACACCCATTATTGCATTAACTGCCTCGGCAATGCTCGACCAAAAGAGTAAAGCACTTTCGGTTGGTATGAATGATTTCATTACGAAACCATTTGCTCCAAATGTTTTATTGAATACCATTCAGTCTTATTTAAAGGTTTCAAAAGCATCACTAAGACCTACTGAATACACTTTTAATGCTTTGCTTGACAAAGAAAGACTCACTAATCTTTATGGTACTGATAAAGAATATGCTGCTGATATGTTTCAGGCATTTATAAATGATGTTCTACCTGACTTTCAGCAATTTGAACAGCTAATTGAGCTACAAGACTGGCATGGTTTGGGAGTTCATGCACACAAGCTCAAACCTGCTTTGGGTATGGTTGGACTAAGCAAACTTGAAGAACAAATGAATTATATTGAAAAATTATCTAATACCAATCAAAACATAGATACCCTAAAAAGTATATGGAACGAATTCAGAGCAAATCTTGAGCAAATTTTACCTGTATTAAAAGTGGAATTAGAAGCTTTAACAAAATAAACGGCGGTTCTTTTTAAGAAAGAACCGCCATCAGAAATCTTATTGTACAGAAAATAGGCGGTGATTATTGCCTATGCCCTAAAGCTATATTTTGCTATTTTCTGATATAACTCTTTAGGATTAAAAGGTTTAGTAACATAATCGTTCATACCAACTAAAAAAGCTCGATCTTGATTGGTAAATGTTGCAGAAGCAGTAAGGGCGATAATTGGAATTTCGGCATCCATCGCTCTGATTTTCTCAGCTGCAGTATATCCATCCATCACAGGCATCTGAATGTCCATCAAAATTAAATCATATCTTTTCTTTTCATATTTTTCGGTGGCAATTAAGCCATTTTCGGCTATTTCTACCTCAATTTGCCATCTTTCCAAAAACTTAGTTGCTACCTTTATATTGATTGGATAATCTTCTACCAATAGTATTCTTACACCTTTGAGGGTATCTTCGTTGAGTAAATCATTTGCCCCTTCTGAAGATTTATTTTTTAATTCTGAACCAATTTCAAGCGAAATTCTAAAGAAAAACTTAGCTCCTTTTCCAGCTTCACTTTCAAGCTGAATTTCACTACCATGAAGCTCTAAAAGTTTTTTAGTAATTACTAATCCTAAACCAGTTCCTCCAAATTGTCGAGTAGTTGCAGAGTTTTCTTGTGTAAATTTTTCAAAAATCATTGCTTGCTTTTCTAAAGCAATACCGATTCCAGTATCTGTAACCGAAACTTCCATCGTAACAAAATTATCAATTTTACTGATGCATGAAAGTTCGACAGTGATACTACCATTTCTTGTAAATTTAACGGCATTTGATACTAAATTTGAGATAATTTGCCCTAAACGTAGCGAATCTCCGATGAGAATATCAGGCACATCATCATCAATCATCAACCTAATTTTATTGCCTTTTTCTTCGGCTTTAACTTGATTTGCTTTCTTGATATTTGAAATAAGTTGTTTAAAATCGAAGGAGATTCTTTCTAATTCAACTTTTCCAGCCTCAATTTTACTAAAATCTAAAATATCATTAATTAAAACATGAAGATTATCGGTAGAGAACTGTAAAATTCTAAGATTCTCAGACATTGTTTCGCTCATTTCTTCCTGTTGCATCAGATAAGTCAAGCCTACAATTGCATTTAAAGGCGTACGAATCTCGTGACTCATCATCGATAAAAACTCCGATTTAGCTTGAGTGGCGTGTTCGGCGGCTTCTTTCGATTTACGTAATTCGGCCTCCATTATTTTACGATTCTCAATCTGAACCTGCAAGAAATCGACTAAACTAAGTAAGTTATTTGAATCTAAAGTTTTAGACTCAAATCCTTCTTTAACTTCCAGCGAATGAATAGCCTCAACTAATTTTTCAACTGATAGCCGTCTTTGCTTTATTTCTTTTTTGAGTTTAATATTTATTTCTGCATATTCTTTTTCATTGAGTTGAGAAGAATGTTCAAATAATTCTTTATCTCTCTCAAAGTTAAAATACGATTCATTGACAGCTTTTACAAAGTTTTGAAAACGTTCGTGTTTCAAACAATCTTCGGTAAGGTGCTTTGATATTTGTTTAGTTAGTAAACGATGTAAATTGTTATTGGTCATACAACAGTTATTTTTCAGAAAGAGTAGTAATAGTCATGGTTTGATTGTGTAATTCACAGCGAACATTGCCATTTTGAGATGAAATTTCACCATACGAATAGAAGCCAGTCATAATTGTATTATCGCCAAAAATCTCACGAGCAGCTTCTACTTCCTCTTCTGTACGTTGCCCTAAAACCAACTTCCTTCCTACACAACTTACCAATAGGGCTAATTCAGGAGTCCCTCCGAATGGTTCTAACGAACTTTGTGCCGCTGTACCAGAAGCATCTATTAATCGGTCGAGATTAGCCTTCATAAATCTTACCAAAGCCCCTTTAGGCATATCACCAGCAAAAGTCATACTTTTATTCACTTCATCAATTGAAAGAATCGTTCTAACTACTGGTTCATCATCTTCAGTTATACGCATTGATAACGGAAACAGTAATGCTGCACCAGGGAGTTCGTCAGCATATTTCCCTAAATACTCTTTATAAATATCAAGAGCTGCTTTATCACCAATTTGATACAAAACATTATATTCTGATGCTGTTACTTCTCTTTCTGGACCAAAACCGTCCCAACCTCCAAGAGTTCCATGACCTACTTTTAGGTCTTTTGCATACAAACCTATTCCTACAATTACACCTTGCTTAGGGTTTTCATTGAGTCCGACCAAAGTTTTTTCAAATCGAGCTTCATCACCTGCCAAACCGCCAGAAATTGGTATTTTATTTTCTGTTTTTGCATTCAATGCTGCAATCAAAGCACTGCCATTTACTAATCCACCGTCTGAAATAACTAAGATTGTAGCCAAATCATCGCTCATAAGAGCATCCGCAATTTTTTCACCGGATATTGCACTTTGCAAATAGTTTTCAACTTCAACCTTAACTGTGCGAACAGTGGTCTTCTCAAATTCAATGGCAGTAGCAATTATCGTTCCGCTGAATACGGAATCATTGTAAATTTCACCCGAAGTAGAGTTAATTACAATTTCGGCCGAAGGATATAAATCTTTTATAAATTGGTAAGGCTGAGTTGCCTCTAAACATTTTCGCTCACCAAAAGCTAATACAAGTTGGACATTTAACGGATTGAAGTTTTCAGTTTCGGAAATAACACTCCAATAACCATTTTCAAAAGCCCTTTGCTGAATTTTCATAAAGTCTGGTTTATTAGGTTTGCAATTTAAAAATAATATTTATACGATTAACTGATTAGTAAAAAATGTTAAGTCAATTTTTTTTAATCCATGAAGAAAGTCATATTTGCAAATAACAATCTTTGTGATTTATAAGCAATTTACAAGCAATTTATAAGCCAATTTAATGAATATTATATCAATAAATGCACATTTAGTGTATTTTGGTCTATATTTTAATCAATTATCGCCTTTAAGATTCAGTTTAAATTAAAAACGCAGAAAAATAGCCGTTTGGCAATATTTTTGCTGCATATATTTGTAAAATATCAGTAAAAAGTAGTTCTATAAATTAACCAAAATAATAATTGAAATTTACTACATTTAAATGATAATTACCCAAAAACCAAACACATCCCAACGAAATAATGACTAATAAAATAAAGCTTCTAATAATCGATGATGAGCCGAGTACTCGAAAAGTACTTGAGCATTTCCTTAACAAAGAGTTTGAGGTAACAGTAAAAAACGATGGAATGGAAGGCATGGGCTGGTTGGAGTCGGGAAACGACACCGATTTTATTATTGCTGACCTTAATATGCCAAATCTTAATGGAAAAGAATTAATTAGGGTCATTCGGGCAAGTAATCTTTACAACAATTTACCAATTATCATTCTTTCGGGAACTGATGAAAGTAAAGAAAGAATCGAATGTTTAAACTTGGGTGCTGATGATTTTATGTTGAAACCCTTCAATCCAATGGAGGTTCATGCCAAAATTAAAGCAATTTTAAGAAGAGTTAAGCCTCAATAATTTATATAACCATTATGAATAACATCGACCAAAACGAGGTAGAATCTTTCCCGATTAAAGTTATTTTAGTTGAAAATGACGACTTAGCCGTAGTGAGTTTCTTGAAGAAATTCGGAACGAGACTCAGCATTAAAGTCATTGAAAGTGCTGAAGAATGTTTAGAGTTTATCAAAAACACCTATCCGCCCGATGCTGTAATTATCGGCAGAAATATGGGTGGGTTAAAGTTTTTGGAAACAGTTAGGCATTCAAGTTGGACTTGTACACTTCCTGTTATTATTACCAGCGACCAACTTACTCCAGGACTAACTAAAGAGGTTTTGGAAAAGAAAGGTGACGATTTATTTTCAAAAGATTTTAGTAGTGGCGATTTGATAACTCGCTTGGAATATTTTATCAAACGCCGTCATTATCAATCTGTTCAACAAACAAGAGCCAACTTTTTAGAGGTAAAAATTCCTTTTTGGAAACGTTTGATTGATGTTACTTCGACTGGCTTGGCTTTGTTACTTCTATCTCCCCTATTAATTATTGTTGCTATTTTAATAAAACTCGACTCAAAAGGGCCGATTGTTTATAAATCTCGAAGGGTTGGTGCGGGCTATAAAATTTTTGAAATTTATAAGTTCAGAACGATGAGAACCGATGCTGACACTATGATCAAGAACATGGGTTCGCTCAATATGTACACCAAAGAAACTACCCAAAAACAAATCGATGGTCTTTGTGATGCGTGTGCTGCATTTGGCGTATGTCAGCAAAAAATGTACTTAGATGGCGAGGTTGTCTGTGAAAAATCTTATTTAGCTCAGAAAAAAGAAAAGGTGGCATTCATGAAATTTCAGAATGACCCCCGTATTACAAAACTGGGTGGTTTTTTACGCAATAGTAGCATCGACGAATTACCTCAATTATTCAATATTTTCATGGGCGATATGTCGCTTATTGGGAATCGCCCATTGCCATTATATGAAGCTGAAAAACTTACAACTGATAAATATATCGAGAGATTTGCTGGGCCTGGCGGTCTTACTGGACTTTGGCAAGTAACTAAACGTGGAAAAGGTAAGAAGGAAATGACCGAAGAAGAACGCATTGAGCTTGACATTGAATATGCTCGAAACTTTTCTTTCAAATTTGACATGAAAATTTTCTTTATGACTTTCCCAGCCTTATTACAATCAGAAAACGTGTAAATAAACCACTTAAAACTACATTGATAATTTAACATTATCAATTTTCAATAAAAACATGGCTCTTTTTCTCGAAATATTATTTTGGTTTTGCATCGGTTTAGTTGCTTATACGTATGTAGGTTATGGTATTATTGCTTGGGTTTTAGTGAAAATTAGGAAGATTTTTGGAAAAGAATTTAAAAAATATGATGACCCAACCTTTCTACCTAAAGTTACATTAGTTGTTCCTGCTTACAATGAAATGAGTTGCATTGAAGCCAAAGTAAAAAATACTTTTGGCTTAGATTATCCGGCCGATTTAATGGAAGTTTTGTTTGTTACAGAAGGTTCAAACGATGGCACATCTGAATATATCAATTCGTTACAAAGTAATTACCCAAACTTACGTATGATAGGTGGCGACACTCGTCGTGGCAAAATTGAAGCAATGAACATTGCTATAAAAACAATCAACACCCCTATTGTAATTTTTACGGATGCAAATACCAACCTTAACAATCAAGTTATAAGAAATATTGTAAGACATTTCCAAGACCCAATTGTTGGAGCAGTTGCTGGCGAAAAACGAATCGAAACCGAAGGTAGCGAAGCAGCAGCAGGTGCTGGCGAAGGTCTATACTGGAAATATGAATCATTCCTAAAAAAATTAGATACAGAACTTTATTCAGTTGTGGGTGCTGCGGGCGAGCTTTTTGCAGTACGAACCCATTTATTCGGTGAAGTTGAAAAAGACACTTTGCTTGATGATTTCATTGTTTCGCTTCGCATTGCAGCCAGTGGTTATCGAGTTATTTACGAACCTAATGCGTTCGCAAGCGAAAGACCGTCATTTTCGATTCAAGAAGAGATGAAACGCAAAATCAGAATTGCAGCAGGTGGTTTTCAATCAATTGCTCGATTAGACTACTTATGGAATATCTTCCGATTTGGATTGCTTTCATTTCAATATGTTTCGCACAGAGCTATGCGATGGGCCGTTGCTCCTTTTTGCTTACCATTGATTTTCTTACTTAATCTCATTTTGTTTTTCATTGATACAAACTTTATCAATCAACCCACTTATCAACTCATAATGTTGGCTCAAATTGCTTTTTATCTGATGGCAATTATTGGTTATTATCTTGAAAATAAGAAGATAAGAATAAAAGCATTATTTGTGCCATTTTATTTCTCATTTATGAATTATTGTGCGATAAAAGGCTATTTCAGATACCGAAATGGACTAACATCAGGTATTTGGGAAAAAGCAAAGAGAGCAGCATAATGTTGTAATACGACTATACGTAATTCTAAATGAATGACCTATGATTAATTTTTTCATACCTGATTGGGTACAAAATATACTTCAAAAGCCACTTAATATTAATCAATATTCGGCCTCCGAAATTGAAGATTTGAAGCAAAAACTCACAAAATTTTCATCCGAAAATCCATTGGTAAGTGTGGTTATTCCAGCTTGGAACGAAGAATTAGGCATTTTGCACACTTTACATTCATTGGCAAATACTAATACAAAATATCCAGTAGAGTTACTTGTTATTGATAATAATTCAACCGATGGCACAAGTTCATTATTAAAGTCTCTCGGAGTCAGCACCATACTTGAAACAAAGCAGGGTGTTGGTCATGCCCGTACTTGTGGTTTACATAATGCTAAAGGGAAATATATTCTGACAGGCGACAGCGATACACTTTATCCTGCTGGCTGGATAACCGCCATGACCGATGGAATGCTCAATGACGAGCAAGTTTACTGTGTACATGGAAGTTATTCATTTTTACCAAGCGATAGCACCCCTCGTTGGCAATATGCTTTCTATGAGTTTTTGAGTAGTTTTATTATCAAGAGAAAGGAAAAAACACAACCTTTTTTAAATACACTGGGGTTTAATTGTGGCTTTATCCGACAAAAAGGCATTGACGTTAATGGTTATGAAATCGAAACTCAAAGAACTTTTAGAGGAGCGGCAGGCGTTGCTGAACAAAACGCTACCGAAGATGGAATGATGGCACTAAGACTACAACAAGCAGGCGGTAAAAACAAGGCTATCATGGCTAATGATGGCAGAGTATGGACAAGCGACCGCCGAATCCAATTAGATGGAGGATTAAAAAGTGCTTTGACCTTACGAATCAAAAAATACCTTTTCAAGCAATAATATGTCAATTATTTCAACCATCAAATCAAATCCAAAACTGAAACAGTTTGTGCATTGGTGCTTAATTCCAAAGCATCAAGCTCGTCCGAGGGTATGGGTGAAATGGTTTGTAAATCCATTTTTTCATAAAAAAGGCAAAGGTACAAGTATTTGCCGAAGGACTCGTATGGATGTTTTACCTTTTCAACCTTTCAATATAGGTGATTATAGTACGGTTGAGGATTTTGCAACAATAAATAATGGAGTTGGGCCAGTAAATATTGGTAACAACTCAAGAATTGGTATCGGTAATGTAATAATTGGACCTGTTACCATTGGCAACAACGTAATTTTGGCTCAAAACATAGTCATGAGTGGCCTGAATCATAATTATACCAATACAGAAGTTCCGATTTATTTGCAAGGAGAGACAGTTGCAAACATCACGATCGAAGATGATTGCTGGATTGGAGCAAATGCAGTAATTACGGCCGGAGTCACTGTCGGGAAACACAGTGTAGTAGCTGGGGGAGCGGTTGTTACTAAAAGTATTCCGCCTTTCAGTGTAGCAGTGGGAAACCCTGCGAGAGTCATAAAACAGTATGATTTTGAAAGTAAAGCTTGGGTTTCGGTCTAAAAATCAGCTTTATATAAATTTTCTTAGTCAAAAAAAGCTGTTTCAATTTTAGTTTATTATCATGCTTTCAAAGATGAAAAAAGAAGACAAACCAATACCTTTAAATGAAAAAGAAAGACTCGAAGCATTGTTAAATTATAATGTCTTAGACACGTTGTCTGAGGAAGATTTTGATAATATCACCCAGTTAGCCTCTTTTATTTGCCAAACTCCAATTGCATTAATTACACTACTCGACGATAAAAGACAATGGTTTAAATCTCGAATAGGGCTTAACATACTTGAAACAGCAAGAGAAATTTCATTTTGTCAGTATGCCATCATGGGTGATGAAATATTTGAAGTCCAAAATGCTCTTGAAGACGAGAAATTTAGAGATAACCCACTCGTCATTGGCAATCCGAATATTCGATTTTATGCTGGAGCCCCAATCACCACACCTGATGGTTTTAACCTTGGCTCTCTATGTGTTATTGATGATAAACCTAAAAAATTAGATAATAACCAGAAAAAAGCTCTCACAACTCTCGCAAAAAATGTAATAGCTCAATTAGAACTGAGGAAAGTAAATCTTGAATTAAAGAATGAAGTTGAAAAATTATCACAAAAGGCCTTAGAAGTAATCACACTGGAGCTAAATAGTTATAAATCTGCCTTAGACTTAACATCAAGTGTTGTGATTACTGACCCAAATGGTATTATAAATTTTGTAAACGATGCAACATGCAATGTTTCTAAATATTCGAGAGAAGAATTAATTGGTCAAAATAACAGAATTTTAAATTCGGGTTATCATTCAAAAGATTTTTTTGCTGATCTATGGCAGACAGTTACTGCTGGACTCGTCTGGAAAAAAGAAGTTAAAAATAGAGCAAAAGATGGAACATCTTATTGGGCTGAGACTACCATTGTGCCATTTTTGGATGAAAATGGTAAGCCTCTCAGATATGTCGCAATCAACCGAAATATCTCCAAACAAAAAATTTCTGAAAACAAACTACATCAGTTTTTTAATTTATCGCAAGATTATCTGTGCGTTGCCAACACTGCTGGCTATTTCGAGACTATAAGTCCAACATTCATTAGAGAATTGGGCTATTCAGAAGAAGAATTAATCTCAATGCCATTTCTTCACTTTGTCCATGATGATGACGTTAATGCGACTCAAAACGAAATTTCCAAATTAGCACAAGGCATTAATACAATTAACTTTGAAGTTCGCTTTAAACGCAAAAATGGAGGTTATAAATTATTAAGCTGGAATGCATCACCAGATAGAGAAACAAATTTATTATATGCCATTGCCAGAGATATTACTTTAAGTAAGAAAATAAACGAAGAAAATAAACGTCTATCGCTCGTCGCCAAAGGCACAGATAATATCATCATCATCACTGATAAAAATAAAAGAATTGAATGGGTAAATGAGCCATTTGTCACCCTAACAGGATACACTTTAGAGGAAGTTATCGGCAAAAAGCCAGGCGGACTTCTTCAGTACGACGACACCGATAGAAATACTGTTTTACAAATCAGAGAAGCGTTAAATAATCAAACATCTTTTAAAGGTGAAATAAAAAACAGAAGTAAATCAGGTAAAAGATATTGGATCGAAATTAGTATAAGTCCAGTTTTTAATGATAATCACGAACTGATCAACTATATAGCAATTGAGTCGGATATAACAGAGAAAAAACGAAAAGACCTCAATATTGCCAATCTAATGGCATCTCAAAATGCCATTTTCAACGGAGTCGGATATGCAGTTATTTTTACCGATGCCAATGGAACAATCAAAAGAATCAATAAAGCAGGTCTGGATTTAATAGAATACACTGCCGACGAGGTCATCAACAAAATGTCTCCTGCGGTTTTCCATGAACCAGCCGAAATATTGAAACGAGCTGAAGATTTGACCTTAGAATTGGGCGAAAAAGTAATGCCTGGCTTTGATGTATTTGTGATAAAAACAAGAGGTGATAATAATGCTGATGCTAACGAATGGACATACGTCTCTAAATCAGGCAAGCGAATTCCAGTTTGGTTGAGTTTTACCTGCATTAAAAATACAGAAAATAAAGTATTGGGCTATTTGGGCGTTGCAGAAGACTATACCATCAAAAAGCAAGCCGAGTTAGACTTAATTAATGCCAAAAACCTTGCTGAACAAGCAGTTTATGCCAAAGATAGCTTTTTGGCCAATATGAGTCACGAGATTCGCACACCATTAAATGCCATTATTGGGTTTACTGAACTTATCACTCAAAGTAATCTTGACGCAACTCAACAGGAGTTTGTCAATAATATTCAGATTGCGGGTGATAACTTATTACTTATCATTAATGATATATTAGATTTATCAAAAATAGAATCGGGTCAATTAGTAATAGAATCTTATCCGTTCAATATAAGAAGTACTTTAAAACACATTTATGATTTACTGAAAGTAAAAGCTGCAAAAAACAACCTTGATTTTAGCCTGTTAATAGATGCCGAAATGCCTGAATTTGTTGTAGGAGACAGAGGGCGTATCAATCAGATCATGATGAACCTGGCAGGGAATGCTGTAAAGTTTACAGAAGAGGGTGAAGTAACAATTTCAGTAAAGAAAGTTGCAGAAACACAGGATAGCGTTACCATTAAATTTTCGGTAAAAGATACAGGCATTGGAATTGCAGAAGATAAACTTGTGACAGTTTTTGAAAGATTCACTCAGGCCGAAATCAGTACAACTCGAAAATTTGGAGGTACAGGCTTGGGTTTAAATATTGTAAAGCAATTGGTTGAACTACAAAATGGTCAAATTCAGGTCAAAAGTAAATTGGGTCGAGGTTCAGAGTTTTATTTTTCCTTAACATTCCAAAAAGTCGAATCTTCTGTCATAGATACTATTATAGAAAGTAGTACTAATCAAAAACCGTTTGGCAAGTTATCAATTTTACTTTGCGAAGACAATGAATTGAATCAACGTTTAGCCAGAAATGTCATTCATAAATTTGGTTTCGATTTAGATATTGCGGTCAATGGTGAAGAAGGTATAAATTTATTGTTGAAAAACAAATATGACCTAATTTTAATGGATCTTCAAATGCCTGTAAAAGACGGGTATCAAACTACCATTTACATTAGAGAAGAACTAAAAATGGACATCCCGATCATCGCCATGACTGCCCATTCATTAATTGGTGAGCAGCAAAAGTGCTTTGATATTGGGATGAATGCCTACGTTGCAAAACCATTCAAACAGCAAGATTTATTAAATAAAATACATTCAGTTGTTGAAAACATCAATAAAAAACAAATCGAAGTTCCTATAGAATATCAGGAATTTACATCTGAGATAACCGATAAAAAAAGTATTGATTTTTCATATTTAGATTCAGCAGGTGGGGCAGATAATAATGACTTCAAAAAAGAAATGGTTCAAATATTTATTAATAAAGTGCCAACTGACTTAAGTTTACTCGAAAAGGCAATTGAAGAAAAAACTTATCCAGACATCAAAAGAATTGCACACGATATGAAATCGTCGCTGTCAATGTTTCGATTGGCCAATGAAGTTAAATACTTGGAGCAAATTGAAAAAGGTGCAAAGATTGAAAATGTGAATCATGAATTAATTGACGAGTTTTTTTCATTTAAGAAAGAAGTTGATCATATAATTGACTTACTTAAAGAAAATTAAATTCGCATATCAAGCACCCTTTTTAGATTATTTTAAGTCCGCAGAATTATATACTTTTCGATTTGCACCCAATATTCGTTGCTGATTATCTTTAAAGTAGCTACTTGCTACATTTTTTGTAGAATCTTGTTTCAAATATTGAATACCGCTCATACTTGTAAATGTATGAATGATATTCTCTGACGAAATCTTAGCGTTGATGTGTGATTTCAAATTAGAAATTTTATCTGGAAAGGTTTTCTCTAACAACGGAGAATACCAAACAAAATATGGTATCTGAGCAATATACTTTGATGGAACAGGATAAGCATGTTGAGATAAATCTCTGCCATCATCAAATAGATTTTCACCATGGTCAGACAAATATGTAACAGAAGAATGAGCATTCTGACTTGATACTAAACTAATTACTGTATCAATGACTGTATCAGTGTATAGTATGCTATTATCGTAACTATTTACCAAGACGTTCTTGAATTTTTTATCTGCTGACTTAGAAAATACGGTTTTATTACTCGGTTTCAGTTTATCAAACTCATCTGGATACCTCACGCTATAGTCATAGTGGCTTCCGATGGTGTGTAAAACAATAAATTTCTTATCCCCAGGTTCTGATAATATTTTCTTTAAAGTTTCTACTAATTCCATATCACGATGAATATGCTTAGTAGCCCTGAAATCTGAAATAGACAAATACTGTTTGTCGGCCTCTTGTATATGGACTTTAATATGCCCTTCATCGACTTGGTTTGTAAGCCAATAAGTAGAAAACCCTGCTTCTTTAAATACACTTACGATACTTTTTTGTCGATAATGTTTATCAAAATTATCTGCTCCAACTCCTGTCAATATTAACGGTAAGGCATATTCTGTTATAAATCCACCAGAAGCTACATTATTAAATGAAATTAGGTTCTCTCTTTTTGACAACATCGGAGAAGTCTTTTTTTCATACCCGTTAATTCCCCAATGATCGTATCGAGAACTTTCGCCGATAACTAAAACATAGACTTGTTTTCCTTCAATATTTACGATTTGTTTAGCATTGAATCTAAAATTTGTTCGCTCTTCTTTGGTGGAATTAACTAATTTATATTGACTATAGGTCATTTTAGATGCATACAAAAGAGAAGTAGGAAATATTGTATAAAATCTTGACCTCAAATTAGCGAAATAATTTTTTGTTCCCGTATCAAATATGGGCAATGTCAATACTACAATCAATGAAATAAACGAGGTCAAATAGCCTGTTCGTAAAGGCATTACATTTGGTACTCTATTGAAAATAAAGATTAACGCAATCACATAAGATACGACAACAACCACCATATTAAACAGGTATCCTCCAAGCAATTCCTTTGCTTCTTTTATATTTGTATTGAGAATTAGAAGAAATGTGGCATCGTTGAATGGAACACCAAAAAGGATGATAGAACCTAAATTAAATGGGATAAAAATAAAAATTGGTGATAATAAAAGAAGATACAGGCGTATGTTTTTAGTAAATAAAAATACTGGTAAGAGATGTAATCCTGTACAGGCTAAAGCACCATATATCCCGAATGAATATTGTTCAGTTTTAAAGAAATACACAAAATCACACACAGAAATCAGTAAAACTGCAAAGTAAAAATAGTAAATGGAAGATGAATTGAATCTTGCAAAGAAACTGTAGAGAAGCATGGCTATAGCTTACAAATAAAAAATAATTTTGTTTATCAAATTTAACCTAAAACTATTAAAATTCACAACTAATTTTTATCTAATTCATCCAAAATAGCTGCGTCAATCGTTTCACTAAATTTACGAGCAAAAAGTTTTCCTGAATCTTGTAAAACAAGTAAATCATCAATCGTGAAAGTCTTAGGGCTTGCCTTACCTTCCGACCAATCAATGAATCTGAGATTGTCGTTTACCATGTCTTTTTGGTAAATTGAGTTGAAAAGAATTGTTTGAAAAACGATTTCATCACTTCCCCAAGTAAGCTCAAAAAATCGTTTGACATTCTTATTTTGCTGTAAATATTCAACAATATATTGAACGTGCTTGGCTGAAATGCTAAACCACTGAGAACGCCCCACTGGCACTAAATTATTAGGCATTTTTCTTGAAGGCATGAACTTATTCAAGCATTTTTCAATAAAATGTTTCCCCGCAAAATGATAATTACACAAGTGATATTTTGTTAATCTTGGAATTGCTTCTTGCCATTCATTTGCCACCGAAAGCGTGTGCATAAATGCTTTTCCGAGATTATTTTCAAAAAAAAGATGAATATCCGCAGTACTTTTTAAAGGATAGTCTTGTCCACTCAATAAATTGACAAAATCATATTTTTTATCAGCTACCAAAATCTCCTCAAAACTATTGACGGTAGCTTGTACAATACTATAAGCTCCCCAGTAAACACTTACTCTATTTTTTATGAATTTCACATTTTCCGACTTCAAAAAAAGAAAAGGTTGAATGTCGGTTTTCAAATCAACATGGATATAAAAATCAGCATCAGGATGCGTCAAACGCTCAATCAATCTACTTAATTGATGCGGATTGGCATGAGTTAGTATCAAATGAGCAATTTTCATTAATTTGTAGCCTTTGTTTTAGATAAGAATTGCTGAAGCATCATTTTTAGCTCACTAATACCTACGCTAAAAAAGCCCCAAAGTGTAAAGTCGAGGTATTTTTTCAACCAAAAATATCCAAAAAACACACCCGCTAAAAATGTAAATAAAGTGGCTAAAGCTACGCCATTTATGTTACCAAAAAGATAAATTCCGATGAAATCGAAAGTGATATTGGTAGCCAACATGACTAAAACTTTGTAAAAATTAATTTTGGGTTGATGTATGATGTCAAGTGTAACACCCAAAAACCTATCAATTGGAAAAAACATTGCAAAGGACATAAATATCCGATAGACCGATACTGCATGCGTGCCAGAATATTGCTTTCCGCCCAAAAGTGTGATAGCAACATCGGCCAACAAAACCGCTAATATTGATACAGGAACCAATGCCAGCGTGAGCGTTCCTGCATACTTTTGCATAATAGCCACTACTTCATCTTTTCTTCCTTTATTGAAAGCTTCCGACATTGATGGCATACCTGTTGATAAAAATGCTCTTAACGGAATTTCGATGATTTCCATCAAACGCATCGGAATCGTAAACATAGCAACTGCCGCTGGGCCAGCCGTACCTAAGACAAACATGATGATAAATGTATCTGAACTTCTGAGTAAATTGGTACTGATGGTTGTTCCGACACTATATTTTCCGAAATGAAATAATTCCAAGATGCTTTCTTTGGTTCTTTTGCTGAAAGTTCGGATTCGAGTCCAGCCTTTTGAAATACAGTATAAACTCACCAATCCAGAACTGATAGCATTAATAATCAGCACTAATTCGAGGTCTAATTTCTTAAAAATAATTATACCCAGCACCATCAAAATAAATGTACCTTGGTTGATAATACGTAGCAATAAAAGTTTGTCGAAACGCTGGTCAGATTGAAGAATCCAAGAAGCAATGGCTGAGGGTAGAGTAAATAAAAAGGTAATACCAAACCATTTGATAACACTCACCATTCCAATATTATCAATGGATGGCAAGAAAAAAACTGCCCCAAGATTAATGATTATTAAAATACTGGTTATGAGTAAACTTAAAAACCAAACCGACCCCAAGACAGCATCTGCTCTCTCTTTTTCGGCACCAGTATAAAACTTTATCATGGCAACCTGTAAAAAACCAGTCCTAAAGGTATCTAATAAAACAAAAACTGATTGAAAAAAGAACCAATAGCCAACATCATCTTTAGCCATAAACCGTAGCAGAATTCCCACAGTTACCATTGCTAAAACCGACATTGAAGCATTACCAACGAGTGATAAAAAATGCTTATTTTTAAGTTTTAAGAGAATACTCTGGAGTTTTATCATAGTCGGAAAGTACGTTTTTTCTTTAAAAATTCTGAGTGCATAACACACATTACTTATGCTTGCAATACACTATTTGGTCTGCAATAATTGCCTCTGAACAGCATATATTTGTTCAACGCAAGCCTCCCAAGTGTGGCCTTTGGCACAACTAATGGCAGCATTTCTTTTTTCTGGAATTTGGGGCAATAAGGCTTTTTCGATCGCTTTTTTATATTCATCTGCTCCGATTGCCAGTTCAACATGCGGTAAAAACATTTGCATGGCGGGCGTATCTGTGGCAACGGTTGGTTTTCCCATTGCCAGATATTCGTCTATTTTTCTTGGATAATTACCAATCGTCAAAGCATTGATAAGTTGTGGATTAACGCAGACATCTAAATGGTGAATGTACGAAGGCAATTGATTTGGCTTTTTCGACCCTAAGAAGTGTACGTTTTTGATAGCATGCAGGCGACTTTCCTGAAACATAATTTCTTCTGGTCCAATCAATACAATTTGCCAATTTGGATTAGCGATGGCAACTTGTTCAAGTAAATCAATATCCAACCTTTCACCCGTTAAAAAGCCAACATAACCAATACGAGGATGAGCAATATTGGCCAAATCTGCTGGTTCTTCATAGGCAAAATCAGCTTCATACATATCTGTTTCGCAGCCTTGGCCAATATCCAAGCTAAGTTTATTATGACTTCTGGCACAATCGGCCAAATATGCCGAATTGGCAAAAATAGCGTCGGCTAAAGCAATCGTTTGAGGCTCTACCCTACTCCCGTGAAATTTAAAGTATGGATGCTCAGTTAGGTTATCTCGAATGTAATAAAAACTTAGTAATGGCTGGAAATATTTTTTTGTAAATAAACCCGTAAACATTTGGCTATCATTAAAAACCGTACAGTTTTCTTTAGTCCAACCTAATTTTTTAACAGCCTTTTTTATGCTATCAAAAAAGCCTTTTCCATTTCTTTCGTTGAGGAAATTGTAGATAGCAATATTCTTTAGCCAGTTGATTGAATGTGAAAGACTTTGTGGTGTATGCACCCACAAGGCATCCGACACTTTTACTGTGTTTTCGCCAAAACCTAAAGCCAATTTAAGCCTTTTTCGACCATGAGCCGTTTTTATCTGCTTAAATATTGACTTTATATCCATAGCAGGATTTACATATAAAACAGGTTGTGTTTTACTTAACTCAACTGCTAAATTTCGTGCATTACTTCCTAAGTTTAATTCCCACTCTTGCTGGGCAATTAATATAAATGCTTCAGGTCGTCTCGACATATTTTTTTGCTTTTAGTTTTCAAACCTTGTTTGAAGCCCCAAATAAGACTAAGAATAGCAGGTATAGCAATGATATCCCAAGGCATAATTAATGGCTGTTTTGTGGTGAGTCACCATGTGGTGTATGAATGAATTGCTTCCGAGCTTTTCCTATTTTTAACATGGCTTTTAGCATTGAAACTAATGCTATCGGTATTTGTAAAAATGCTTTTAACAATTGTTTATTATACCATTTTGATGGAATTCCCATCATTAATGCAATTGTCAGAGCTAAAAATAGTCCAATACTAAAGTTTAAAAATTGACTCGAAAAGAAAAAAGTAAAAACTAACCATAAACCTAATGCCCCAACCAACATCACTCTTGGAAATAAATAAGTTTGAAAAACTTTGTTGAAAAACGCAACATTTCCCTTGAAAAGTTGAAACCACCCTTCTATGAAATATTTCTCAAAAAACTCAACTTGAGTTGCCAACCATCTACTTCGTTGTTGACTAAAGACATCAGTTTTTGCTACTTTTTCATCATAAACATATTCTCCGTCTAAAAAAGCAACTTTCTTTCTAAGTCGAACCAATCTAAACTCAAGTTCTTTATCTTCGCCTGAGGTATCGCCAATATCTTCTAAAAGCGATACAAATAATTTCCAATCAAAGGCCATTCCACTACCAATAAGGGCCGAAGGTAAACCTACTGCCACGTGTCCTCTACGAAAAATGTGGTTGTTAATTTCTTCTGTACAGGCATCTAAAAGAGCAAATGGCGTTTGTGTATTTTTGGCTGTTCGATGCCCCTGAACTGCTTCATAGCCTTGGTCGAAAGCATTATTAATTGAATGTAAAAACCCATCAGCAATATGGTTATCGGCGTCTAAAATCAATAATATATCTGCTGGTTCATCGATGGTAGCTTCGATTGCTTTTTGAAGAGCTTTTCCTTTCGTACTTTTTTCAAAACTTACCTCTACTACCTTGATTGGTAAAGTTTTGAGTGTTTCTAATGTTTTTTGTGAAAATGAATCTGCAATGATTACGACCTCAAATAACTCTTTTGGATAATCTTGCTGTATAGCGTTTTTGGCTGTCTCAATTATTACAGAGTCTTCTTTATATCCAGGAATGAAAATGCGAATTTTTCTCAAAGATTTGGCTTTAAGAAAATGCATTTTTGTGCCTATTTTTCCAGCTAAAGAGAAAAATAGCAGATAACCCACTTGAATAGTGAGATAAACCAAAATAAAATATTGAATCGAGGTACTCAGGCTTTGTATCATGGGGTTGGCATCAAATCTATTTTTGTTTTTCCGATAAATGTAGATGAATGATTTTGGGGCTCCTTATGGTGTGGTTCTGAGAAATTCCATAACAGAGCCTTCCATATAGATTTGGAATGTTCCCATTCCTTCTTTAAGCCATGCTTTAAAATATGAACTAACGACGAAACCATTACAAAGAAAGTGCTGGCAATCAACCATTTGAAGCCATTATAATTTCGACGAATATATAAAAAACGATTTCTATAAATATAGTAAGTCTTGAATGGCGAATTCTTACCCGTTGAAACTGACTCCTTATGATAAATTTCTGTGCTACCCACATAATGAACTTCATATCCAGCTTTTTTGAATCTCGCTGCCCAATCTAATTCTTCGTAATACAAGAAATACATTTCGCTCATCTGCCCCAGCTTATTTAATAATGCCATTGGAATCATCATTGCTGCTCCATTTGGCAAATCTGTTTTTCTACAATCATCAAACTGCCCATTATCTTTTTGTAAATAACCAATATCATAACTCCGACTGGTGAGTGGGTGCAGTCCAATAGCTCCTGCATACTGAATCGTATCGGGCATATAAAAATACTTTATTTTGGGGCAAGCCATGCCACATTTTGGGTGAGTTTGCAAATAATCTACTAACTCTGTCACTAAATTAGGTGTCACTTCAGTATCATTATTGATAAAAAAAGCAAACTCTCCTTTAGCAAACTGTAAGCCTATATTATTCCCTCCTGCAAAACCAAGGTTTTTGGGGCAGCTAATATGCTTAATAAAAGGGAATCTTTCTATTAAACCTCTTGAAGAATGCTTAGGTGAAGCATTATCAACAACAATAACCTCCCAATTTTGGTAGGTTAATTTAGAAAGTGAAGCAAGCATTTCTGCCGTTACTTCTGGAGTATCGTAATTTACCGTGATAATCGAAACTAAAGGTTCTTTCATATAATAGTAGTTTGAGTTTGCGGGGTATCCCACCTTGGGCTTAACCAAATCAATGTCCAACTGATATACACAATCATTGATGATGGCATCGCATTCAGTACTTCGTTTCCATAGCTACATAGTATAATTCCAGTTGCTCCTCCGCACAATGACATCAATTTATTTCGCAACACTGGGTCTCGGGTTTTCCAAATAATTCCAGCCGATTTTCCAGTAATATATAGCATAGTTCCAAACCAAATAATGAAACCTACAACTCCATACATAGCCCAAACTTTCACGTACAAACTATCGGGCGGTATTTGTGAAATGTATTTATCTTGATTATAGGTTGTTCCCCACTGACCAATTGTTCCTACTCCAGTACCAAAAGGTTTGGTGGCTAAATAGTCTTTCAAGATTTTTTGGTTCATTAGTCTTACTTTCAAAGATGGGTCTTCGGGGTCTAATGAAGTTCTTAATCTTTGAATTTGGTCGTTTCCACTGCCAATAGAAGTGAATTTCAAAACTCCTAAAAAACCAATACCAATTAAGCCTCCTAATACCAAAATCTTTACTTGTTTGCTTAATACCAAAAAGGTAAATCCACCACCAACTAAAGCAGCCATTGCTCCTCTTGTACCCGAAATCAACATTCCATAAAAGATTAACAATCCAGCTATTCCATACAAAATTTTCTTTTTATTACCATGGGGTCCAACTGCCAAAATAATACACATTATTGCCAATTGAGCTTGTGACGCTCCAAATTGTCCAGCTTCAGAATAATACGAAAAAACCCTTAATTTACCAAAAAGGACATGTGTTTTCTTAGCACCAGCTTCTAACCACCGATTTTCGGCCTCATCGACACCTATAAATAATTGTTTAGCTCCATATAATGCTCCGACTGCCGAAAGAAAGATAATGATACTTAAAAAAAGGTCGATATCTGTCTTTTTGTTTAGCAATAAAAAAGCTAATGGAATTGACAAAACCCAGTATAAAGTGGCTGACCTCATTTCATAAAACCAGCCTAAAAAACTGGGTCTTTCAGGATTTCCAATTTGCAATACTGTGATTCCAAACCACACAACTGCCAACCAAACTAAATCGTTATTGAGGTGTCGAAATCTAAATCTGCCACTTCTATGAAAAAAAATACCGAGCCATGTCAACACTAATAAGCCATCTTGTCCTAAACCAAACTGTGGGCCTTCGATATGTTTACCAAGAGTTGACTGAATAAAACAGTAAACAATAAAGACAAGAAGCCCTGTCCGAGGTTTTAAAAATATTAAAGATACAAAACCAATCAGAAAAGGCACTACTATTAGTAAAATGCCAGTTGACATGCCTCTTCTGGCAATTAACCAACCAAAAGCAACTGCAAAAAATAAAGCTGGAATCAACCAAATATCCTTTATTTTGTTTCTATTCGATATGTAAAATGGGTTACTTTCCATACTTATTTACCTTTCCGATACATTTTAATTCGGGAAGATTAAAAATAGCTTATCGAATTCTTTTTCTATTACCAAATTCAAATTTTACTAATCTTTTTATGAGTGTACGAATGAAAGTTCTCTTTTTAGGAACTTCTCCAATAAACTCTTCTGCAAAATCAGTATCTACACCATTCAAAATAAATAAAGGCTTATTTCCTGTTGTTTTAGTGAAAATTGATAAAACCTCCTTGTCTATTCTGCCCCAAACTCTATTGGCTCGGCACAACAAAACTGCATAGTTAAGCTGCGGAAAAAGGTCTGGTTTAATAATAATATCAGCCAATGCTGGAAACTCAATCAAGATAAAATCTTTGGTTTCGTTTGATTTAGTTTCAATTTCGGCCAAAGCCCTATCTAAATTTATAGGCTTAGATAATCCTAATAATTTATTATCAGAATTGTTGATGGTTAAGGGTAAATATGAAGGCGTATTTTCAGTAGAATTATTCAATAAGATTTGTTTTTCTACCCTATAGCCCAAATTACCTAATTCTTCCTCCAACAAGTTAATAATGGTAGTTTTCCCTTCACCTCTTTCGTTGCTCAGCACACCAATAACAATTGGTTTAGCTTTTGCATCAACTGTTGAAAGAAACTGTTGAATTAAACGTAAATTCGCTTTTTTAACAAATTCAGGGTTTTCATTCAATAAGGGATAAATTCCTAATAAAGGAGCATCAATGCTTTTTTTAGCTCTTGTTGGCTCAAGTAAAGTTCGATTTATCAAAGCATTTGCTAAAATAAAAGCCAATACTAATACAAAACCAACCACAAAACCAACTACGACAAGGACAAGTCGTTTTGAGGCATTTGGCTTTAAAGGCAAAAATGGTGGGTCAACAATATTAAGTTTAGATGTAAGTTCAGTATTTTGTTGAGTCAGACGTGCCATATTTAATCCATGTAATAACTCCAAGTACTCCTGTTCTGACACGCTAATCTGCCTCTCAATTTTTTTCAACATAGCCCCCAATGGAGCAAACTTTTTGTATTCTACTTCAAATTCTTTTTTACGTCTATCCATTACAGCCAACTTAGCTTTGCTTTGTTCATAAGCGAGCGTAGTTTTTAGCCATTCATCAAGCACACTCTTAGTCGGAATTCCGTTAGGTGTATTGCTTTCAACTGATAATTTATCTAAAGTGGTTTTAAGGCTTGCTTCAGTCCGTGCTGCTACACTTTTTAAACTATCCACTTGTTTTTTATTACTTCCGTCAGTATTTACAATTTCACTGAGTGCTACCTTGTTGTAGATATCTGCCAGTTTTTCTCTTTCTCTTATAATATCTTGCCCATAAAACACTTGATTATTTCGACCTTCGATACTACTGTTTACTTTATTCAATGACGAATTAGCTGCCATTTTTTCCATCTCCAAATTGTGGTTCTGTGCGTACAAAATCTCTCTTTCGCCTGCCACTGCCTTGGTCTGTTCGTAATAGTTAATGATGTCATTATTTTTATTAAAATTCAAAAAATTAAGCTCAGAAGAATCAAGTTTGGCAAAAGCCTTTTTTGTTTCAGTCTCAAAATAATCTACCACAGAACCAGTCTGCCCCTCACGTAACAAACGATTTTTTCTGATAAAGGTCTCTTCCAATAATTCAAGCGTTCGCTTACATATTATTGGGTCGCTTGTTTCGTATGAAATCTTAATCAAGTCACTATTGCTAATACGTGAAGCTTTGATATTTTTTAAGGCGTCAAACGAATAATAAGGGTTTTCTGAATAAATAAGTTTGTAGATAACGTTTTCATCAGCCTTACCAGCAAAGCTGGCTAAAGCCTTTCTTGTTTCGAGAAAAGTTGGTTTAACGATTTTACTTTTAAAATCATCAGGAATTACCTTTTGTAGTTCATCATAAGCACCCCAAGTCAAAATAGCTGGGTCATGTTTTTTCAAAGAGAGGTGTTCGGCAAGCAAATCTATTATTACATCTTTTTTAGTGTCTCTTGATTCAATCAGTGATAATAAATTATCAAAGGCATTGCTGGTAGCATAGTAATCAGCTTTTGCAGTTCCATTGAGATTATATCCTGAAGCAAGTCCTGTATAGATTGTAGATTCCGACGAGTATATTTTTTTTTCGTTTCGGGTAAAATAGTAAATCGAGGCTGCCAAAATCATAGGGATTAAGATCAGCCAAATGATATTTCTTGAGAGAAGTTTTAAGAAATGCAGGAAAGTCATTTTACTTGATTTAACAAATTAGAAAAACTTGTACCAGTGTAGGCATCAAGCATCATAATAGTTGTTTGAAATTTATTGACAAACGTTTCGTAATCAATCTTGGCCTTATTGAATATATCTAATACTCTTGAATTCTGTTCTACGGTTATTTGTCCCTGTAAAAATTCCTTTTCAGCCATTTTATAATTAATTTCGGCTGCTTGTCTATTGACTCTGCTTATTAGCATGATTCTATGAGCCAATTTTAACTCTTGATAAAGCCTTATTACTTCTTGTCTTACAAATATTTCAGCATTGTCTTTTTCAGCCGAGACCATATCTATTTGCGACTGACTTGATTTAATTAGGTGCTTACGACTAATAATGTGTGTAATCGGGAGCTGCAATCCGATACCAATGTTATAAAACCCTGTTTGCGAGGTGGTCAATACATTCGTATTATTGAGTGCATTTACTGCTGAATAATTCGTTCCATAATAATAACTTGATTGTAGCGAAAGGCCACTATAAATAGAGTTTTTATTGATTTTTTGATTAGAAATAGCCAAATCGATACTACTTCCAATTCTTCTGATTTCGGGTGAGAATTTTTGAGCTGCATTTATCAATGTAGGCAAAAGTTGGTCATTGGCAAATGCCTTGGTCAATAAAGAGTCGGTTGATACTCTTTGGCAAATTGCTTTTGTGGGAAACAACCACAGGCCAACCCAAACTACTATTCCAAAACCATATTTTCTATTCCAAATCATTTTTCGATTTAAATTTAAATAATAGACAATTAACGAAGTATCAAAAACTATGCCTTCATTGTTGTTTAGCAAAGGTATATTTTGATTACTTGGCTATATGATTATTAATTAGGTCAGTCACTAAGTTTTGATTGGTAAATATTTAGCATTTTTTGGGCAGTATTTTGCCATGTAAACATGCTTGGACGTAAAAAACCAGAATTTATTTTTTGTTGTCGAAGTTTATCATTTTCATAGGCTACTGTCATTCCAGCGGTTATCTCCTCTACAGAGTATGGATCAACTAAAAATGCTGCATCACCAGCCACCTCGGGCATTGCTGAAATATTAGAAGTTACAACGGGCGTTCCGAAAGCCATTGCTTCCAATATTGGTAAGCCAAAACCTTCTCGGAACGATGGATATAAAAACACCTTTGCCTCGGCATACAATGTCAATAAAACATTTTCAGTTACAAAACCTGGAAAAACAAAGCGATTTAAAAAAGAGAGTTTACCAATTTCAGTTAGAATATCTGAAACAAAAGTAGGTTTTAAGCCTGTGATTACTAATTGGACATGGGTGTTGATTTCAGCAAACGCCACAAATGCCTTAACTGTATTTGTTACATTCTTACGTGGTTCAACGTTTCCGAGAAATAAGAAAAAATCTCCTTCTAAATTTAGCTCTCTCTTTGTCTGATTGATTATTTCAGAATTGGGTTTGATGCCAAAACGCCCACTTACACCATTATGCACAACTGTAATTTGATTCATTTGTAAGCCCAAAACTCTAATTATATTAGCTTTTTCTACTTCTGAAATTGTTATGATGTGTTGGCACTTTCTCACAATCTTTGGTACAAGCCATTTGCGATAAAGATTTCCAAATTTTTGATAATTGGTAGATGTATTTTTACCAACTGTTTTCTCCATAAAAATTACATCATGCAGCGTCAAAATCAAAGGCACTGTAAGAAAAATAGGAGCTGTATTACTCGTACAATGAAGCATATCAATACCGTATTTTCGAGCATAAATTGGTAACATGATTTGTTCCCAAAAAACATAGTTCCCTCCAGGCACTTCAACGATATGAAAGTTTTTAGTTTCGCTTATGCAAGTACTATCTTCATCTGGTTTCACGAAAATAAAATACTCATTCTGATTATCAATTACTTGCAAAGCCCGAATCAATTCTACGGCAACGATATCCATACCGTGCTTGTGTGGGCGAAAAATTCTCTGAGCCTCAATACCTATTTTCATTTCAGGAAAGATTAAACCAATTGTTTCAAACGTTTCAAATCATCAATAATAACCAGTTTTGCATGGTTTATCTCTATTGCCAAATTTTCATATTTAGCTAAAAGCATTTTTTCATCTTGATTTGTCTTGGCAGATAATTCAAAATCTTGGATTTTAGAATGTAAAAATGTGAGTCCAACCATTGAAAAAGTCGGTTTTATTTGATGAACCATCTGTCCGACTTCCTTGAAATTTTTATTATTAAGCTCGTCAATGACTCTCTCCCAAATTGGAATATTATCCTCTAAAAAGGATTCAAACATTATTTGAACGATCGTCAAATCGTCGCCATACATTTCACGTATGTAATCAGAATTAAGTAATGGATTGAAAGCAAACATCAGTATGTATTTTTTATAAAAAGTTAATGCAAATATTATACCATCCAACTCATTAAAAAAAAACTTTCTAAGCTAATTTTAAAGATTAAACTGAAACCCATATGTAGATTTACTGACAATCTAAATGATTTTTCAGTTTTGATGATGTAGTAATCTTGCAATGACCAAATAACTTTTATGAGCTTTTAAGTACAGATGTCAACCAAGTAAGACTCATTCAAGATTGAAGAGTAAAATTTGATTATTTAAAGTTGATGGCTTTTATCGAACTTCTCATTTGATAGAAAAGAAAAGTTAAAGCTGAGAGAGAAGGCTAAATTTTTTAGCGTCTTTTATAGAACACTAAATTTAAGTTTAAAATAGATAAGGGTACAAATACCTTTATCTATTTTAAAATGACAACCTAACTTTCACCATAAGTGGTGTATTGAGGGCTTAACATGTGTAGTATAAATGGTATTCATGGCAAATATTTGGTCGTCAGTTAAATCTGGAAAATCTAAAGCAGCAACATTTGCTAAAACCTGTTCTGGGCGTGAAGCACCTGGAATAATTGTACTTACGGCATCAAAACCCAAAATCCATTTTAGGGCAACAGGAGCTAAATTTTGTTCGTTTGGAAACAACGCTTTTAACTCTTCCACCGCCGTAAGTCCAGTTTCGTAATCAATACCCGAAAAAGTTTCTCCTTTATCAAACATTTCACCATTTCGATTGAAGTTTCTGTGGTCGCCTGCTGTAAAAGTTGATTGTTTTGAGAACTTCCCTGTCAATAAACCACTTGCCAAAGGCACACGAACAATTACCCCAACATTCTTCTTTTTAGCTTGCTCAAAAAATAATTCAGCAGGACGCTGGCGGAATGTATTGAAAATTATCTGAACAGTTGTGACGTTATTAAATTCAATTCCTTTGAGTGCTTCTTCCACTTTTTCGACGCTGATTCCGAGATTCAAAATCTTTCCTTCATCTTTTAATCGATCAAATAATTCAAAGATTTCTGGGCGATAATAAACTTCGGTAGGTGGACAATGAAGCTGAATCAGATCAATCGTTTCGAGCCCCATATTTTTAAGACTATTTTCCACAAATTTTCGTAAAACTACAGGTTGATAAGCCTCATTAACATGCGGATTAAGCTGGCGGCCACATTTTGTAGCGACAAAAATTCTTTCAGAACGACTTTTCACAAAACGTCCAACCGCTTTTTCACTTTCGCCATCACCATAAACGTCGGCAGTATCAATAAAATTAATGCCTGAGTCAACGGCTGAGTTTAATATTTTCTCAGCATTTGAATGGCTAAAATCATCTCCCCAAACACCACCAACTTGCCATGTACCGAGACTTATTTCGGACACTTCAAAACCTGTTTTGCCTAATTTTCTGTATTGCATAATATATTTTGGGTAATTAATTTTAGTTAATTCTGTTAATTTATTGCCTTTTTGTGCGAAGAATCTCTAACTATCAATTCTCCTTTGATAACCCTCGTATAAGGTTCAAAAGTTTCTTTATTGATAATGTTATCTATCAGAATATTAGCTGCTTCTTGCCCTACTAAATAAGGAAACTGGTTAAAGACTGTGAGCGATGGCTCAAAAAGAGAAGCGAGTAAATCATCCCCAAAAGCCACTAAAGCTATTTCATCAGGTATTTTTATGGCTTTTTGTTTGAGCGTTACCATCATTTCAATGGCATTTCCGTAATGCACCGAAAAAATACCATCCGGTTTTTGGGGCAAATTAAGCCAAGCCAGCAGAGCATTAAGCGAGTCTTCTTTTTTAAAATTACTGTGAAAAATAACATCTTGTTCAATCGGTAAACCATATTTTTGAAGTGCAGCTTTATAGCCATTTAGTCTTTTCTGACTAATTAATAAATCTTCAGGGCCAGCAAAAGCTGCAATCCGTCGGCAACCTTTCTTTATTAAATGCTCAACTAAAGCAAAACTACCATCGAAATCTTCTAAAATCACTTTTGCGGTATTCAGTTCGTCGCAAACTCTATCAAAATGAACAATCGGGACTCCTTTTCTTAAGTGTAATTTGATATGCTCAAACGAATTTGTTTCTTTACTATGGCTAATCAAAAGTCCATCTACACGACTTGCCATTAATGCTTGCACATTTAGGACCTCAGTACTATGAGATTCGTTTGACTGGCAAATCATAACTCTATATCCAGCCTCTGATGCAACTTGTTGAATTCCAGCAACTACCCCAGCAAAAAATGGTCGTTGAATATCAGGAATTACAACCCCAATGGTGTGTGTTTCGCCTCTATGAAGACTTTGAGCCAGCAAATTTGGTCGATAGTCCAACTCGTTTGCAACCCTTATAATTTCTTGGCGTGTATTCTCGTTAATTTCAGAACTATTATTTAATGCACGTGAGACCGTTGATGGCGATACACCCAAGACTTTTGCAACATCGACAATTGTTATTTGTTGGGATTTTTTGCTTGTTACTTGGTTTGGCTGATTTAAAGTAAAATATAAGTCACATCCCTTACAATAAAGTCGCTGCTTGCCTCTCACAAAGCCTGACTTTACTATCATATCTACTTTACCACATTTTATACAAGCAATCATTTCAAAATTGTACTTTTATAATATTAACACCCACAATCTTTGCTTTAAAATATCAATTTTACAATTAGCTTGTATTTAAACAACCAAACCATTAAAAGACAAAAATTGATACTTTTAAAGTGAGAATAATCTATCGGAATCGTTTCCGAAAACGTATTCGATAGTTAACAAATCCCATTCAGTAAAAATAGTCAGAAAATTCTTTAATAAATACAATCAAGTATAACTATATTCAAATTAACATTAAAAAAAAACACTAATAAAACAAAAAACATAAAAAAGCAAAAAACAGAGTTTCGCTAAATTTAATTGTACTTTTTTAATAAAACCTACTTTCTTTTCATAGCAAGTTTTACATATTGTTCTTGCAGAATGTATAGAGTAAGCCCACTTTTCATTGAGACTATGAAGTTAATTTTAAATTTATTACTGATCCTTTTTCCATTATTTGCTTACTCAATAAATCCAACTAATGTTGTTGTTTTTCAGGCCTCAAAAAATAGTTTTTGTATTTCCTCTAATAGACAACAGTCCCCTATTTTGATAGATTCGGCTGACTTTAAAGGCGTATTGCGAGTTGCGAATGACCTACAAACGGATATTGAACGAGTTACTGACAGAAAAACAAATGTTTTGCATGAATTACCAAAACAAAAAAAAGTCATCATTGTGGGAACACTGGGTCAAAACAAATGGATTGATGCACTTGTCAAACAGAATAAAATTGATGTTAAAGACCTGAAGGGTAAATGGGAAATGTTTGTGCAACAAACCATCAAAAATCCATTTCCAAATGTTGAAGAAGCTTTAGTAATTGTAGGTTCGGATAAGAGAGGAACAATTTACGGAGTTTATGATTTATCAGAACAAATGGGTGTTTCACCTTGGCACTTTTGGGCGGATGTGCCCTCGCAAAAGCACAAAGAAGTCTATATTTTAAATGGACGATATAGTAATGGAGAACCAAAAGTAAAATACCGAGGAATTTTCTTGAATGATGAAGCTCCGTGCCTCTCGGGTTGGACAAATGAGAAAAATGGCGGTTTCAATCATAAACTTTACGAAACAATATTCGAGCTAATTCTGAGATTGAAAGGCAATTATCTTTGGCCAGCTATGTGGGGAAACGCCTTTCACGCTGATGACCCTTTGAATCCAATTTTGGCTGATGAATACGGAGTAGTTATTGGAACTTCTCACCACGAACCTTTGATGAGAGCTCACGACGAATGGAGAAGATATGGCAAAAATAAAGGCAAATGGGATTATACGAAGAACGATTCAACACTGCGTGAGTTTTGGAGAGAAAGTGTAAAAGAACGCTACAAATACGAAAACATTTTCTCAGTAGGAATGCGTGGCGATGGTGATGAACCGATGTCTCGTGAAACTGCAACAACTTTACTCGAACAGATTGTAAAAGACCAACGAAAAATCATTGAAGAGGTTTCGGGAAAACCAGCCTCAGAAAAACCACAACTTTGGGCTTTGTATAAGGAAGTACAGGAATATTATGAAAAAGGTATGCGTGTTCCTGATGATATTACACTACTTCTCTGCGATGATAACTGGGGAAATATCAGAAAATTGCCAAATCTTAACGAAAAACCACGCAAAGGTGGCTACGGGATTTATTATCATTTCGATTACGTAGGTGGCCCACGAAACTACAAATGGGTAAATACCAATCCTTTACCTCGGATTTGGGAACAAATGAATTTGGCGTATCAATATAGTGCTCGTGAAATTTGGATTGTCAACGTGGGTGATTTAAAACCAATGGAATTTCCAACTTCGTTTTTCTTAGATTTCGCATGGAATCCTGAAAAATTAACACTTGAAATGCTTACATCTTACTCCAAAAGTTGGGCTAAAGCAACATTTGGCGAAAAATACCACACCGAAATAGCATCTTATCTTGAAAAATATGCCAAATATAATGCCCGTATAAAACCCGAATTATTGAATGCAAAAACCTATAGTTTAGCAGGAACTGATAACGAGTGGAATCAAGTTGTAAAAGAATATACAGACCTTGCAAATGCTGCCCAAGCAACTTATCAGAAAATTGAACCAGCCTATAAAGATGCTTATTATCAGTTAGTCCTTTACCCAATTTTGGCATGTGCCAATCTCAACCAAATGTATTACGCACATGCCAAGAATCAGGAAGCAGCAAAGTTAAAACTGGCAAGTACGAACCAATGGGCTGATAAAACCGAAGAATTATTTAGAAAAGACCAAGAACTAAGCGATTATTTTAATAAAACTCTGGCAGGTGGAAAATGGAATCATTTTGCCGACCAAACGCATATTGGATATACTTATTGGCAACAACCTAATAAAAATTCCGTCCCAAAAGTTACAAGATTAGAAGCGAACGTGATTAGTGGAACTGAAGCAGCTACATCTACAATTCAGAAAGAAAATTCAGTAAATTATCCCAAAAATTTCAAAGGTTTTGTGGAAGAAAATGGCTATGTTTCGATAGAAGCTGACCATTTTTCGAGAGCTTTCAATATGGATAAGGTTCAATGGAAAGTTATTCCTGACATTGGCCGAACAGGTAACGGAATTACGATTTTTCCAGTCAATATTCCATCAATCGAACTTTCTTCCAATAATCCACGCTTGGAATATGATATGTTTTTCACTAAAGATGGTGAGGCCACAATAAATCTGATTGTTTCACCAACGCTCGAATTTAACGATAATAAAGGTTTGAGAATTGCTATTTCGATTGATGATGAATCTCCTCAAATTATAGAAATGCACGCCAATAGAAGTCCAAGAGAATGGGACAAAATGGTGGCTCAGAATGCAAAATATTTAACCAGTAAATATTCAATCAAAGGCACTGGGAAGCATACATTAAAGATTTGGGCAATCGACCCAGCAATCATTATTCAAAAAATAATTGTAGATTTAGGTGGCTTAACCCCTACTCATTTGGGGCCAGTTGAAAGCAAAATGGTAAAATAAATAAGCATTTTACAAATTGCTTTTAGAAAACACTTTTACAAAAAACTTACAAATGAAACTATTAAAACTTTCGGCACTATTATTCTGTCTATCCAGCATTTGCACAGTAAAAGCACAAATCAGATTGCCAAAACTGATTTCGGATAATATGGTTTTGCAGCGTGAGCAACCCATCAAAATTTGGGGCTGGGCAGAGCCAAAAGAAAAAATCACGTTGACTTTCAACAAAAAAAACTTTAAAACCATAACCGCTGAAAATGGGAAATGGGAAATCATGCTTCCAGCCCAACCAACTGGAACAGGTTTTGAAATGCTATTAAAGGGGAAAAATGAAATTTCTATCAAAAACATTGCATTTGGTGATGTTTGGCTTTGTAGTGGGCAAAGCAATATGGTTACTCCAATGGAAAGAGTTAAAGAAAAGTATCCTGATGAAATTACTAATGCCAATTTCCCTGACATTCGTAATTTCTTTGTGCAAACATTAACTGATTTGAATGCCCCCAAAGATGATTTTCCACAAGGTCAATGGAAAGCGGCAAATCCTAAAGATATTCTTGCTTTTGGGGCAGTTTCTTACTTTTTTGCCCGAGAAATTCACGAAAAATATAAAGTTCCGATTGGCATCATCAATAGTTCTGTTGGTGGAACGCCCATTGAGGCATGGATTAGTGAGGGTGGTTACAAAAACTTCAGTGAGATTCAAACAATCATCGCTCGAAATAAAGATACAAGCTATGTAAATTCGATTAATCGTCGCCCTTCTTTTCCAAGAAGCAGTACTCCCCAAATAAAAGATTTAGGAATTATTGAACATTGGGAAAGCCCAGAGTATCAACCAAAAGGCTGGCGAAATATGAATATTCCAGGCTATTGGGAAGACCAAGGAATCAAAGATTTGAACGGTGTAGTTTGGTTTAGAAGAACTTTTGAAGTTCCTAAAAGCTGGCTCGGCAAACCTGTGAAACTTTTCATGGGCCGAATCATTGATGCGGATGAAATGTATGTGAACGGAAAAAAAATTGGTAATATCACTTATCAATACCCGCCACGTCGCTACGAAATCCCAGCCGAATTATTGAAAGAAGGAAAAAACACATTTGTCATTAGAGTCACCAATTCTGCTGGAAAAGGTGGTTTTGTGCCTGACAAACCTTACTACATGACAGCCAACGGCGAAGAAATCGACCTTAAAGGCACTTGGCAATATAAAGTGGGTGAAGTTTATCAGCCATCCAATCTTGGTGGATTTAGTGGTGGCGGTATAGTGCAACAAAACCAACCCACTGCACTTTACAACGCTATGATAGCACCCATTTTACCGATAAAAATTAAAGGATTTCTTTGGTACCAAGGCGAAAGTAATGTTGGAAACCCAGCACCTTATAATCAATTGTTACCAGCTTTAATTAACGATTGGCGAAACCTCTGGAATGACGCACGCCTACCCTTTTTTGTGGTACAACTCACTAATTATCAAGATATTAACTTTACTCCTACTGAAAGTAATAACGCATTGCTCAGAGAAGCACAAAATCAAGCACTTACACTACCTAACACTGCTGTAACGGTTACGATTGATTTGGGTGAATGGAATGACATTCACCCGCTTAACAAAAAAGACATCGGTAAAAGGCTGGCACTTTCGGCAAGAAATATTGCTTATGGCGAAAAAGATTTAGTGCATTCAGGGCCGACTTTAGTGGCACAAAACATTGAAAATGGCAAAATTACACTCACATTTAGCAATGTAGCCGACGGCATCACCTCAAAAGATGGTGAAGAACTCAGATGGTTTTCGATTGCCGATTATGACAAAAAATTCGTTTGGGCAAAAACAAAAGTTATAGGAAAAGATAAAATTGAGGTTTGGAACGAAACGATAAAAAGTCCAAAATACGTTCGCTACGCTTGGCAAGATAATCCAGAAGGTGTAAATTTTTATAACTCTGTCGATTTACCAGCTTCTCCGTTCCGAACTGATGCAGAAAACTTAGATGAAACAAAAGCATGGAAAGGCAAAAAATGTTCGGTTGCACTTACTTATGATGATGCTCTAAATGTTCATCTTGACAATGTGATTCCTGCGTTAGACTCCCTGAACCTTAAAGGTACATTTTATTTAACAGCTTCATCTGATGCCGCCACCAAACGAATAAACGGATGGAAAAGAGCGGCCATGAATGGCCATGAATTGGGAAATCATACGCTTTATCATCCTTGTGATGCGTCATTGCCCGGTATGAGTTGGGTAAAACCCGAATATGATTTAAGTAAGTACAGTTTGAGAAAAATGCAAGATGAAGTAAAAATGTGCAACGCCTACCTCAAATCAATTGATGGCAAAGACAAACGCACCTTTGCATTCACTTGCGGACATAAGAAAGTAATCGAAGGAGAATTTATTCAAACACTAACCAATGAATTTGTAGCGGCACGTTCGGTCAGAAGCCAAATGCACAGCATTAACGAGCAAAATCTGATGGATATTGATTGCTACAGCATGGAAGGTACTACTGGCGAACAAATGATTGACTTAGTAAAACAAGCCCAAAGTTCAGGTAAATTATTGGTTTTCCTATTTCATGGTGTTGGTGGTGAGCATGGTCTGAATGTTTCAAAAGAGGCTCATAGCAAACTTCTGCATTACCTTAAAGATAACGAAAAAGATATTTATATTGATACCATGCTCAATGTTGCCGAGCATATTAAAGAAATTAAAAAGTAATGAAAACTATTACAAAAACCGTTCTTTTGAGTAGCATCAGTATTTCTACTTTTGCTCAATTTGGTCTCTCTCCTGCCCAAAGAGACAGTATCAATAAACTCACGACCAATGACCATAATAATATCCTTATGCAGTTAGGGATTGAGCGTTCTCAACTACGTCCTGGCCCTTCTGGTAATCCGAAAGATGCCAATGCGGCTAATAGTTCGGAAGAAAAGGTAAATCAATATACTTTACCCGATGCGTTGGTGCTGAAAAATGGAAAAAAAGTAAAAACTACCCAAGAATGGCTTGAAAAAAGAAAACCAGAAATTGTTGAAGATTTTGAAAGTGAAATATATGGCCGATTACCGAAAAATATCCCATCAGTCACTTGGAAAGTGATTTCGGTAAAAGACACAATGATTGGTAATCAAGCCATTAAAGAAAAAACACTCAAAGGTATTGTCGATAATTCAGCTTATCCAACCATCAAAGTTGAGATAAATTTATTGGTCGCAACGCCCGCCCAAGCCCCCAAACAAGTACCAGTCGTATTGGAATTCGGTTTTATCCGCTCTCCTTTCGGCCCTAATACAACTCAACCCATCGGCTTAGGTTCATCAGGTGAACCAACTTGGAAAGAACAACTCATTTCGCGAGGCTGGGGCTATGCTATTATCGACCCAAGCAGCGTTCAGGCCGATAATGGTGCAGGACTTACCAAAGGCATTATTGGCCTAACCAACAAAGGAAGTTTTAGAAAACCTGACGACTGGGGAGCATTACGAGCATGGGCTTGGGGAGCCAGTCGTGCATTAGATTATTTTGAAACCGATAAAGAAGTCGATGCTAAGCGTGTTGCTATCGAAGGACTTTCTCGCTACGGAAAAGCTGCAATAGTTGCGATGGCTTTTGAACCACGTTTTTCATTGGGTTTTATTGGCTCGTCAGGAGCTGGTGGTGTAAAAATTTTACGTAGAGTTTTTGGCGAACAAGTCGAAAATCTTGCTTCATCGGCCGAATATCATTGGTTTGCGGGCAATTTTATCAAATATGCCAGTAAACTCACTCCCAACGACCTACCAGTTGATGCTCATCAGTTAGTGGCTTTGGCCGCTCCTCGACCAGTTTTTATCAGTTCTGGTTCGCCTCAAGTTGAAGGGCAGTGGGTCGATGCCAAAGGGATGTTTCTGGGTGCTACTCATGCTGGTTCGGTCTATCGCTTATTCAACAAAAAAGATTTAGGAACAATGGATTTCCCTAAGCTGGGAATGCCATTGGTGGATGGAGAAATTGCATTCAGACAACACGCTGGTGGGCATAGTACTGGCCCGAACTGGAGTACTTGGATAGCGTGGGCGTGCAGATATTGGGGCGATTGTAAATAAATCAAGGGACTTAAAATTCTCATTAAAGCCAAACAAGCTGACGTATTTGCACTCATTTTTGATTTAAGATAACTATGGACTGTCGACTATTGAACGTGGACTATTAAATACCATCTTTTTTTAATACTTTTTTGCAAAAAGAGCAAATAAACGCACAAAAGTTGAATTATTTTTAGAACTTAGTGTATTAAACAAACAAAATACAAAATGTTAAAAAAATCGTTTTTCCTTTTTTCAATTATCAGTTCATCCGTGATTGCACAAAATAAACCTATTCAGTTTATAACCCTCGACCCTGGGCATTTTCATGCAGCATTGGTTCAGAATAAAACTTATGAAAATGTAGAAAAAGTTGTGAATGTTTATGCCCCTGCTGGGCAGGATTTACAAGACCATCTCAAGCGTATTGAGAGCTATAATACTCGTGCCAAAAACCCGACAAACTGGCAAGAAAACGTTTACCAAGGAAGTGATTACCTGGAAAAAATGCTTACCGAGAAAAAAGGCAATGTCTTGATAATTGCAGGAAATAATAAAAAGAAAACCGAATACATTTTGAAAGCCGCCGAAGCAGGCATCAATATTTTGGCGGATAAACCCATGTGTATCGATACCAAAGGCTATATTCAATTACAAAAAGCCTTTGAAGCTGCCAAGAAAAACAATGTTTTGTTATATGATATCATGACCGAACGCTCAGAAATTACAACGGTTCTTCAAAAAGAATTATCGCAGATTTCCACTATTTTTGGAACAATCAAAAAAGGAACACCAGCCGACCCATCAATCATCAAAGAAAGTGTACATCATTTTTATAAATATGTTTCGGGTAGTCCGCTCAAACGCCCAACTTGGTTTATGGATGTTTCACAACAAGGTGAAGGAATAGTTGATGTAACCACTCACTTGGTTGACTTAGTGCAATGGGCAGCCTTTCCAAATCTCACACTTTCAACAAAAGATGTAGAATTAACTTCTGCAAAACGTTGGCCAACAACCATGACACTCAGTCAGTTCTCGTTGATTACAGGTAGTTCTAACTTTCCTGACTTCTTGAAAAAAGACCTAAAAAATGATACTACGCTCAATATTTTTGCCAATGGTGAAATCAATTATCGTTTGAAAGGTGTAAACGCAAAAGTGAAAGTTTTGTGGAATTATAGCACGCCCGAAGGTGGTGATACTCACTATTCAATTATGAAAGGTACAAAAGCAAATCTCGAAATTAGACAAGGAAAAGACGAGAAATTTGTACCTCAACTCTATATAAAACCATTAGATTTAACTGATTCTGAACTCACAAGTGCTTTTGAAACATTAAAAGCAAAGTTTGCAGGAATCAACCTAAAAAAACAAGGTACAGAATGGTTAGTTGAAATTCCTGATGTTTATCGCACAGGTCACGAAGCACATTTTGGTGAAGTAATGGATAGATTTTTAGATTACAAGGAAAAAAATCAATTACCAGCTTGGGAAGTCCCAAATATGCTCGTAAAATATTATACAACGACCAAGGCATTGGAATTGGCAAAGAAAAATTAAAATATTTCCCAATTTTCGTAGAGACGTTGCATGCAACGTCTCTACATTCTGACAAATTGCAAAACATATTACACATGAAAAAAGGACATATTTTACTTATTATTTTGTCAATTTTACAATTTAAAGTTTTCGCCCAAACCAAAATTGTAGCCCAAAAATTCAATTCAAAAATTGATATTCTTATCAATAATAACCTTTTCACGAGCTATATTTTCTCACAAGATGAAAAATATCCGTTCTTTTTTCCTGTAAATGGGCCTTCAAATGCCAGTGTAACTTCAATGCGAAATGGAAATTATCCGCATCATAGTTCGTTGTTTTTTGGTTGCGATAAAGTAAATGGCGGAAATTATTGGCAAGAAGGACTTGAGAGAGGACAGATAATTTCATTAAGAGCTGATATCATTGAATCGGGTGCTGATAAAGTTGTGATTCAAGATGAATGTATTTGGCGACGACCAAACGCAAATTCTCCCGTAAAAGACATTCGTAAAATTACTATTACTGCCCCATCAAAAGAAGTTTATCAACTTGATTTTGAGATTACGATGGAAATGTTGATAGATGTAACGATTGAAAAAACAAACCACTCGCTTTTCAGCGGAAGAATGGATGCCGATTTGGCGGTTATCAACGGAGGAACAATGATAAACGCTAATGGAGATAAGGGAGAAAAAGAAACTTTCGGCAAAAAATCACCTTGGATTGATTTTTACGGAAATCGTGGTAATAAAATCGAAGGAATGGCAATTTTTCAACATCCATCCAACGAATGGTATCCATCTCCGTGGTTTACTCGTGATTATGGTTTTTTCTCGCCAACCCCAATGTATTGGCCACAAAACGATAAAGAAACGACTTTAAAAAAAGGACAAACAATCAAATTGAAATACCGAGTTTTAGTTCATTCAGGAGATACCGCAACGGCTAAAATTGCCGAACAATTTGAAAAATATATAATAGAGTAGTTATTGGAAAACTGGTAAAATACGGTTCTCAGATTTTAAATCTGTTCGTAAACAATTGCCGATTAATAATCTACTCAAACAAAAAATCATCATTCAAACCTAACATAAAACATGGAACGCAGAAAATTTATTGGAACAACGCTAAAAGGTGTTGCAGCAGCAACAATCGGCATTCCGACAATCGTGCCTTCAACGGTTTTCGGTAAAAATGCACCAAGCAATAAAATCAATATTGGTCAAATAGGTTGTGGGCGTATCGGCCGTGACCACGACATGGTTGGTACAATGCAGCACGACGTGGCTCGTATGATGGCCGTATGTGATTTAGACCAAAATCGACTAAAAGATGGTAAGTTGCTTGTAGAAAACTATTACAAGAAGAAAACAGGACAAGATAAATATGTTGATGTGAAAATGTACGACGATTACCGTGAAATGCTTCTCAACAAAGACATTGATGCCGTAATTATCAGTACCCCAGACTTTTGGCACGCTCAACCAGCCATCGAAGCTGCTTTGGCAGGAAAAGATATTTACCTACAAAAACCAACGTCGTTGACAATTACAGAAGGTCGATTATTGAGTAATGTCATCAAAAAAACAGGCAGAATTTTGCAAGTTGGCACACAACAACGTTCTTCTCCCCAATTCAGAATTGCTGCCGAATTAGTACGAAATGGTCGTATCGGGAAATTACATACTGTAAAAGTTGGTCTTCCAGGCGACCCAGCAGGGCCTTCTTTCCCAGCCATGCCAGTCCCCAAAGGCTTCAACTACGATATGTGGCTCGGTTCAACTCCCGAAATGCCATATACTGAAAATGCTGTACATCCACAAGTAGGTTACGGCCGTCCAGGTTGGTTACGTATCGAGCAATTTGGAGCAGGAATGATTACAGGATGGGGACAACATCATTTCGACTCAGCCGCTTGGGGAATGGATACCGAATATACAGGCCCAACAACCTTGCAAGCAGTAGCTGAATTTCCAAAAAGTGGAAACTGGAATGTACATGGAGATTTTATGGTCAAAGCCGATTACGCAAACGGTGTAACGATGTACACCAGCGGAGGCTTCCCGAATGGAATTAGATATGAAGGAACAGAAGGGTGGATTTTTGTATCTCGTGGAGATTATGTTGCTTCTGCCAGCGACCCAGTTTCTAAAGCAAAAAGTAGCAAAGCTCTTGATGCCAGCGACCCAAAAATTCTTGAATCTGTAATCGGAGAAAACGAAATTCATTTGTATAAAAGTACCGAACAACACGGAAACTGGCTCGAGTGTATTCAGAGCAGAAAAGAGCCAATTTCACCAGTAGAAATTGGTCACAGAGCGTGTTCTGTTTGTTTGATTAGCCATATTGCGATGAAACTTCCTCGTAAACTAACTTGGAATCCGACTACCGAACGCTTTGTAAATGACGATGAAGCAAATGCCATGCTTTCACGCAAGCAAAGAAAACCTTATGGTACCGATTATATTAAAATGTAAAATAATTAGACAAGAGATTATAGACAAAAGACAAGAGTTTTTAACTATTTGCCGATAATTAGTTTGTACTATTAGTAAATTTAAAGTTTGACCCATTCGGGGTCAGATATTGGAAGTAATGAATTCTTTTTCTACCAATATACAACCCCGAATGGGGTCGAACACAACCACATTACATAAACTATTTAGGATTGAGTACTTTTATATAATCTCTTGATAATAAAGATATTAAAAATGAACAACAGACGTAATTTTCTCAAAAAAACATCCACCATGGCAGGTTTAATGGCTTTCCCGATGTTTCAAAATAAAGATTTCGGGCATTACACGACCGAAATTGTAAAAAGTTCAACACAAAAAGTCTATGATTCAACACGCCTTAAATTTGCAGTAATTGGCATGAATCATGGGCATATATACGGACAAGTGGAAGCTGTAAAAAAAGGTGGTGGAGAATTGGTAGCATATTTTGCTAAAGAAGCAGATTTGATTGCAGCTTTTGCCAAACGTTACCCTGATGCAAAATTGGTGAAAGATGAAAAAGAAATCTTAGAAGATAAGTCAATTCAACTTGTTTTGAGTTCGGCAATTGCTTCCGAAAGGGCTCCATTGGGTATCCGTGTAATGAAGTCAGGTAAAGATTTTATGTCTGATAAACCTGGTATAACTACACTCGAACAATTGGCCGAAGTTCGTAAAGTTCAAAAAAACACTGGACGAATTTATTCAATTATGTACAGCGAACGCTTTGAGAATAAAGCAACTGTAAAAGCTGGGGAACTCGTTAAAGCTGGGGCAATTGGCAACGTAATTCAAACAATTGGACTCGGTCCGCACCGAATGAATGCCAAAACTCGCCCCGAATGGTTTTTTGATAGAGATTTATTTGGTGGAATCATCACAGATATTGCATCTCATCAATTCGACCAATATTTGTATTTTACAAACTCTAAAAAAGCCGAAGTTGTAGCTTCACAAATTGGCAATGTACACCATCCTCAATACCCAAAATTTGAAGATTTTGGCGATGCCATGCTCCGAGGTGATGGCGGAATGGGCTACATCAGAGTCGATTGGTTTACACCTGACGGCCTAAAAACTTGGGGAGATGGTCGTTTGACAATTCTCGGTACAGAAGGTTTTATCGAAATTAGAAAAAACATTGATTTGGCAGGTCGTGAAGGAGGAAGTCATTTATTTTTAACTGATAATAAAGAAACAAAATACTTTGATTGTACTGCCCAGACATTGCCTTATGGCCCACAATTGGTTGATGACATTCTTAACAGAACCCAAACAGCCATGACCCAAGAACACTGCTTTTTAGCCACCGAACTGGCCCTAAAAGCACAAAAAAATGCACAAAAAATAAGTCTAAATAAATGAAGAATGTAGAATTGAGAATGTAGAATTTTGGACACAAAATTTAATGATTTACATGTTAAACGTAGTTCATCTCATTCTTAATTCTTAATTCCTAATTCTCAATTAATAAAAATGCTACATACAATGCGATGGTTTGGGCCTAACGACCCAGTTTCATTAATGGATATTCGTCAAGCGGGCTGCACAGGAGTTGTTTCAGCATTGCACCAGATTCCTGTCGGTGAAATTTGGTCAGTTGAAGCCATTCAAGAAAGAATAAATATCATTGAAAAAGACAATACTCGGTACTCACCTCTAAAATGGTTAGTGGTTGAAAGTTTGCCAGTGCATGAAGACATAAAAAAAGGCTTACCTTCAAGAGAAAAGTTGATTGAAAACTATAAAATTTCATTGGCGAACTTGGCAAAATGTGGCATTAAAACAGTTTGCTACAATTTCATGCCTGTTCTGGACTGGTCACGTACGAATCTAAATTACGAAATGCCTGATGGTTCAAAAGCCCTCAGATTTGTTTGGGAAGACTTTGCAATTTTTGATTTGTACATTCTTAAACGCCCGAATGCCGAGAAAGATTATGAAATTGAGGTAAGAGAATCGGCCAAAAAGAAGTTTGAGGTGATGACTCAAACCGAAATAGAGACGCTGAAAAACACAGCTCTTTTGGGTTTACCTGGCTCGGAAGAAGCCTTCGATTTGAATACTTTTCAAGGTTTGCTTGATAATTATGCCCACATTGGAGATGCTGAACTAAGAGCCAATTTGTATTATTTTGTCCAACATATTGCTCCTTTTGCTCAAGAAATTGGCACAAATCTTTGCATTCACCCCGATGACCCTCCGAAATCTCTATTAGGTTTACCAAGAGTAGTAAGCACTGAAAATGATTTAGAACAACTCATGAACGCTTGTGATATTACAGCCAACGGTATTACTTTCTGTACAGGTTCTTTGGGTGTTCGAGCCGATAATGAACTGGCAAAAATGGTTAAAAAGTTTGCGAATCGTATTCATTTCTTACACTTGCGTACGACTAAACGAGAAGAAAATCCTCAGAATTTTCATGAAGCGACCCACTTAATGGGCGATGTTGATATGTATGAAGTAGTAAAAGCAGTCATTGAAGAGCAAAACCGCAGAAAATCAGTTGGACAAGCAGATAATCAGATTCCAATGCGACCCGACCACGGACACCAAATGCTTGATGATTTACAAGAGGGAATTACAAAGCGTAAAACCTATCCAGGTTATTCGGCTATCGGTAGGCTGAAAGGTTTGGCAGAAATCAGAGGTTTACAAATGGCGATTGAACGAAATTTATCAGCATGAAACAATACATTGCACAATTTGCTTTAGTTGTAAAAGACTATGATGAAGCCATTGATTTTTACACTCAAAAACTCAATTTTGAACTCATTGAAGACACCAAACAAAGCGAAGAAAAGCGTTGGGTTATAGTAAAACCAAAAGGTGCAACCGAAACCGCAATTTTACTCGCAAAAGCTGCCAACCAAGAGCAGGAAAGTCGGGTAGGAAACCAAACAGGTGGCAGAGTTTTCTTATTTCTTTATACCGATGATTTTTGGAGAGATTATAATCAGATGCAAGAAAAAGGCATCAAATTTATTAGAGAACCAAAAGAAGAAATTTATGGAACTGTGGCCGTTTTTGAGGATTTGTATGGAAATCTTTGGGATTTGTTAGAGCCAAAAAATATTTAAAACCTAATATTAAGCAAATTATAGATGAAAAAAACATTTTTATTGATCATATTTTCCCTTTTAACTGTCTTTGCATTTGCCGATGATGGCTCAAGACTTTGGTTGAAATATGATTTAATTAAAGACCAAAAACAAAAACTTTCTTACGCAAAATTCTCAAAATTTATTGCAGGAAACACTGAAAATCCAACCCTTCAAAAAGCTGCCGAAGAATTACAATCAGGCTTTGCTGGACTTTTGGGAACAAAAACAATAATTTCTCCAAAAAACACATCTCTGACAGGGGGAATTATACTTGAAGTATCTAATAATCAATCACTTACTCAATCCTTAAATGAAGATGGATTTGCTATTTTTACCAGAAATGGCAATATCGTAATCTCCTCAAAATCAGCGGTTGGTGTACTTTATGGTGCTTTTGAATTATTGAGAAATATTCAAACTCTCCAACCAATCGGACAAAACATTGTAAGCAATCCCAAAGTAAAAATCAGAATGCTTAATCATTGGGATAATGCCAACGGTACAGTTGAACGTGGCTACGCTGGCTCATCAATGTGGAAATGGAATGAACTGCCATTTAGAATTGACCCAAGGTATATTACTTATGCTCGTGCAAATGCAGCCATTGGTATCAATGCTACCGCAATCAATAATGTTAATGCAAGTTCAAGATTTTTGACGGCAGAATATCTCGAAAAAATCAAAGCCGTTGCCGATGTTCTTCGTCCTTACGGAATTCGAGTTTTTATTTCTGTAAATTTCCGTTCGCCACGCACACTCGGAGGCTTAAAAACCTCTGACCCACTCGACCCAGAAGTAAGAAAATGGTGGAATGAAAAAACTAAAGAAATTCATCAATTTATTCCAGATTTTGGAGGGTATTTAGTGAAAGCTAACTCAGAAGGTGAACCTGGCCCACAAGATTACGGTCGTACTCACGCCGACGGTGCAAATATGTTGGCTGAAGCTATGAAACCTTTTTCAGGAATCGTTATTTGGCGAGCATTTGTTTATAATGCTGACCCAAATGGCGATAGATTCAAAGAAGCATACGAACAATTCAAGCCACTCGATGGCAAATTTGACGAAAAAGTGATTGTGCAAGTAAAAAATGGCCCAATTGACTTCATGCCCCGTGAGCCATTTCACCCAATGTTTGGCGGTTTTTCGAATACTAAATTGGCGATGGAATTTCAGATTACGCAAGAATATTTGGGACAATCGACGCACCTCACCTATTTAGCTCCTATGTTTAAAGAATGCCTCGATACCGATACATACGCCAAAGGAAAAGGCTCAACTGTTGCCAAAGTCATTGATGGAAGTTTATACAATAATCAAGTTTCGTTGATGGCTGGCGTAGCCAATACTGGCTCGGATGTTAACTGGTGTGGACATCCGTTCAATCAAGCCAATTGGTATGCTTTTGGACGTTTAGCTTGGGATAATACGTTAAGCTCAGAGAAAATCGCCAAAGAATGGATCGGTATTACTTTGACAAATGATGAAAAAGCAAAAACTCAAATCAATGAGATAATGCAAAAATCATTACCAACTTATATTAGTTATACTTACCCATTAGGTCTGAGTCACATGATGGGCGAAGGTCATCATTACGGACCAGAACCTTGGCTAACCAAAGCTGCAAGACCCGATTGGACTTCACTTTATTACCACCGAGCCGATTCTATTGGCTTGGGTTTTGACCGAACTGGTAAAGTGAGTAATGCTTTAAATCTCTACTCGAAAGAAGTCCGTGAAATATGGGGGAATCCCGATAAATGCGATTTAAATTATTTAATGTGGTTTCACCATATAGCTTGGAATAAAAAACTCAGCACCGGAAATACGCTTTGGGAAGAGCTTTGTTATCGCTATTATAATGGTGTTGTTGAAGTACAAAAATTACAAAAAGATTGGGTAAATCTGAAACCATATATTGATACCGAAACTTTTGCAAGTGTATCAGCCAGACTCAAAACTCAAGAAAAAGAAGCAATTTGGTGGCGAGATGCCTGTGTTTTATATTTTAAGGATTTCGCAAAAATGCCAATACCGAGTTCACTCACCCCACCAAATAGAAGTTTAGAAGAAGTTAAAAAATTAGTAGAAATTTACCATTTAAGATGACAGAAAGAGCAATTTTCACAGAAGAAAGTAAACACATTTCACATAGTACGGCCTTTGCACTCAACGACAAACTATGCTTAATTACAGGTGGAGGAAGCGGAATTGGCTTCGATATTGCCAAGTGTATGGTATTTTCAGGTGCAAAAGTTGTGATCACAGGAAGAAGAGAAGACCCATTGAAAGAAGCCGTAGCCGAGCTGGGTGAAAATGCTCATTATTTCGTAAACGATGTAACAGATTTATCTTCACTTGAAGGTTTGGTAAATGACATTGAAACGACTCATGGGCCAATTGATATTTTAGTAAATAATGCTGGCGTAAATATGAAACGTCCAGCACTCGAAGTATCAGATGAAGACTTCAATCGCATCATTCAAACCAATTTAAGTGCAGTTTTTGCACTCACTCGTGCTTGTGCGGCAAAGATGTTGGCCCGAAAAAATGGTTCAATCATCATGATTTCGTCAATGGCAGCCTATTATGGAATCGACCGAGTTGTAGCTTATGCAGCATCAAAATCTGGTGTTGAAGGAATGGTAAAAGTTCTGGCTTCCGAATTTTCACCACATAATGTACGAATCAATGCGATTGCTCCTGGTTTTATCGAAACAAGCATGATGAAAACCGCTATGGGCAGTGACCCCGACCGCATGAACCGTGCTTTAAACCGAACCCCAATTGGTAAATTTGGTAAACCTTCTGACATTGGTTGGGCGGCTGTTTTCTTGGCATCAGATGCAGCTCGATATATAACTGGTGTTTCATTACCAGTTGATGGTGGAAATTCAATAGGTTTCTAAATTATTATTTTAAAGTATTCTAACCAGGACAATGAATAAATTATTACCATTATCTACTCTCCTATTATTTTCGATAATAGTTGTTGGCCAAAATAAAACGCCAATTTCAAAACCATTAGTTTCACACATTTTTACTGCAGACCCTTCTGCTCATGTTTTCGATGGAAAAATCTATATTTATCCGTCGCATGATATAGAATCGCCAACGGCAAAAAAAGAAGATGGAGGGATATTTGATATGAAAGATTTTCATGTCTTATCAATGGATTCTCCACAATCACAAGTAAAAGATAATGGCATAGCACTTGATATTCAGGATGTTAAGTGGGCAAATCGACAGATGTGGGCTCCTGATGCTGCTTATAAAAATGGCACTTATTTCTTATATTTCCCGGTAAAAGATAATGAAGATATTTTCAGAATTGGTGTTGCGACAAGTAAAAGTCCAATTGGACCATTTAAAGCTGAGCCTGAACCTATAAAAGGAACATATAGTGTTGACCCTGCTGTTTTTAGAGATTCTGATGGTAATCACTATATGTATTTTGGTGGAATTTGGGGTGGACAGCTTCAAAGTTGGAAGGATAATCAATATCAAGGAAAAATGAGTAATCCTAAAAAAGGAGAAACTGCACGTTTGCCAAGAATTGCCAAGTTATCGGCTGATATGAAAAACCTTGCTGAAGATGCGAAAGAAGTAAAAATTCTTGATGAAAACGGTAATCTTTTCATGGAAGATAATAATGACAAACGTTTTTTTGAGGCCGCTTGGGTGCATAAATATCAAGGAAAATATTATTTCTCCTACTCAACGGGCGATACCCACAATATTTGCTACGCAATCGGAGATAATCCTTATGGTCCTTTTACTTACAAAGGGATTGTTCTAAAACCAGTGTTAGGCTGGACAAATCATCATTCGATAGTAGAATTTCAAGGTAAATGGTATATTTATTATCATGATACTGAAATTTCTGGAAAAACTCATCTAAGAAATATAAAAGTCACAGAATTGAAATATAATACTGATGGGAGTATCAAGACCATTGAAGCTTACAAATAAAAACATTTTACATCGACCCAAATCTGACAACTTTCTAAAATATCGGATTGTGTAGTGAAATTTAAACAAAGCTCAACCGCTTACTAAAGATTTTACAAATAATATTAAAATTATTTTATAAAAAAGAAGAATATTAATAAATAAAAGCATTTTAGTTTTTGATTGTTAAAAATTGAGTTGATTTCTGTTATTTCAGACAGGATTTTATTATGTTTACAATTAAATCAAAATTGAATCAACAAACTAATAGTACCAAAGTATATACGTACTAACTTTAATAGCCACTATGCCTAAAATTTTCACTCTGCCTGTTCACTCAAGTAACAGAGGAGATTTAACAGTTTTTGAAAACATTTTGCCTGGTTCATTAAAGCGTATTTTTTACATAACTAACGCTGATGGTGAAACAAGAGGAGGACATAGACACATAAAGGCTTGGCAAGCTTTGATGTGTTTGCAAGGCTCATGCGATATTTATGTGGAAACTCCTGATAAAAAAATGGTTTTTGGACTGGATGAGCCTAACAAAGTTTTAATACTTGAACCTCAAGATTGGCATACTTTAGAAAACTTTTCTGATAATGCAATTGTTTTAGTCGTTTCTAATGAAAATTATGACCCCGAAGATTATATCTACCCAAGTTATAGTGATAGTTTGAATGAAGAAAAAGCATACCAAATAATCAAAAGTAGCAAAAAAAAGGATTGATGTTCGTCAATCCTTTTTTTTGCTACTTTTGATAAACATCATCACTTTTTTCGTTTACTTTTTGCTTTGACAGCTCTTCCGTTTGCTGTTCGCTTAATCCAATTTCCACCGAAAGCTTTGGCATTTTCTTTTTTAGATTTTCAACGCCGAGCAATGTAACCTTGGTTTTCCAGAGATATATCTTTTTTAAATTTTTTAGGTTAACAAGTGCCAAAGTGCCATTATCAGAAATTGAGGTATTAGTAAGGTTCAAATATTCTAAATTTTGAAGCCCCCCAAGAGAACTCAAGGCATTATCTGTAATCTTTGTGTTTTCGAGGTGTAATCTTGTCAAATTAGTCAATTTTGAAATTTCGCTGCATGACTTATCGGTAATCTGAGTATTCGATAGTTTTAACCATAAAGTCTGTTCAGGCGAAATACTTATCAAGGGCGAGTCATTATCTGAAAACTTGGGGTTATTCAAGAATGTTAATTCAACATAATTATTATCTTTAGATAATGGTAAAATTAAACCTCCTATTTTTTTTATTTTTTCAATATCGGATTGCTTAACTTCGCCAACATTTCTTGACAAAATACTTTCTTCTATCACAAATCTATCTTGCATCACTTGATTAGATACATTTGAAGCATCGCCTCCCATCGAAATTAATATTGGCTTTATTTCATCAGTTTGTATTAATTGAGAGACTTTCTTATCAAAAGAAGCCCCTTGTTGAATCCACCATTTTAAAATAATTAATTCTTGCTCAGTAATTTGGCTTTTGCCTTTTGGTGGCATGTGTTCTTCTTCTGACTCTGGAAGTAAAATACGCTTCAAAAATTCACTTTCCTCTACGTTATTAGCTTTAAAAATTACACCATGTTTTCCACCTTTTTGCAGTAAAGAAATTTCATCCATCCGTAAATTTCCTTTCATTTTACTGGCATTATGGCATTGTTCACACTTTTGTTTGAAAATAGGTTTAACAATATCCTCGTAAACAAAAGCTTCATTGATATTAACTATTTTGTTTTCAACTTGATTCTCATCTATTTTTATTTCTTTTTCTGGTAAATTTATCCATTTCCTTAACGGATTTGGTGTATTTTCGGTCAAATATGTTTCACCATGAGTAAGATTCCCACCATGATGTCCAGTAATTATCATAAGTAAAAATGAAAAACTAAGTAATGGTAAATAGAAGTACTTAGCAAAACTAATTTTTGAAAGAAACCAGTCAGAATGAGTTATCCATAAACCCCAACTAATAATTGCCAATCCTATCCCTTGAGATTGATGTTCTCCTAATATCTCTTCATTGTATCCGCCTTCGAGCGAAAGAAAATACCCCAACAAACAAGCACCTGACGCACTGATAGCAGTTACCAAAAGAGCAATCGTAACAACTTCGGCAGGGATTTGATTTTTTTGAAATTTATTTAAAAGTTCAAATATCACAATTAGGACTAAAAAGCCAATGGGAAGATGCACAGCTAAGGGGTGGAATCTACCAAAGAAAGACATCCACTCTGCAACAGAAGCATAAATCATAGAATGTAAGGTTGAATAGAAAATTGATTATTCAAAAATAAATAAACTTATGAAAGTAAACAATTTAGATAATGGTAGATTAAAAAAATTGCCAAAACACAGCTGTATTTTGGCAATTTTGTAACGAAGCACATCAAAAATTAATAACCTTGATTTTGTTTTAAAGTTGGTTGACCATTTTTCTGACTATTCAAGATTTCGTCATTTGGTAATGGAAAATATGCATTTTTGGCTGTAAAGGTTTTACCTTTTAAGTAGCCACGCTTATTATAAGTTCTGCCAGTTAAATCCTTACCATCGATTGATTCTTCAGCTAAGTATTTATTGAGATACTTCTCAGCAATTCCCCAACGAACTAAATCAAAGAAACGGTGGCCTTCCATAGCAAATTCTAAGCGGTTTTCCATGCGTATTGCATTGCGTGCATAATCTGCTCCTTTAGCTGAAAAAGTACCTTTCGGGTATGGGTTTACTACATAATTGATGGATGCATCTTGTACAGAACCTGTTTTTGCACGAATACGAACCAAATTTACGTAATCTTCGGCAGCTTGTAAATTACCTAATTCAGTTTCACACTCTGCCAACCAAAGAATGACAGAAGACATTTTCAATAAACGGTAGTTATTATTTACGTTACGTTTTGAAGTTGAGTGAGTCGAACTTCCTTCATCGGCCAAATAATACATCCACTTTTTACCTGTATATGGTCCAGAATAGTTTTGATTTCTTATCCAAGCATAGCCAGGCATCGGCCCCCAATCAAGGAAGTTTACTCCACGACGTCCAACTGTCCAGTCGAGACGAGGATCAACAGGGACAGTTTTATCGAGTGTAAATGCTTGGTCTGATTTCAGACCTTGGTCGTTTGGTAAATCAACTTGGTTATATGTATCGGCTGTTCCATCTGGAGCTGAACCAATTAAAGGCAAACCATCTTTATCGGTTTTGAAAGCATTCACAAGGTTTTGTGATGGTAGATAAAATCCGCAACATCCACGACCTGGAGCACCTGCCGAATATGGCCAGTTTAGGTTATCACCAGCATTTCCGTTATTACCATTTGTTCCATCATTTACCGAAAACTGTACTTCAAAAATTGATTCAATATTGTTATTAGTAATGTTACGGTAATTATCATGGTAATTCGGTGCGAGTTTCTTGCCTGAATTTTTGTAAACATCTTCCAATAATGCTTTGGCAGCAGCCCATTTCTTCTGGAAAATCAAAGCTTTTGCCAAATAGGTTTTCGCAGCCCATTTGGTAGCTCTACCCTTTTGTGCTTGTGTAGCAGGTAAATTATCTGCTGCAAACTGAAAATCAGCTTCGATTTTAGGCCAAATATCTTGGTCATTTGGAATTTTTGTAGAGTTAGGGTCTGCCGCATTATATGTTTTATCATCAATATAAGGCACCATATTCCACATTTTTTTTGCCTCAAAATGATAGTGACCACGTAGGAAACGAGATTCTGCAATAACTTGAGTTTTTTCTGCTTCAGTCATATCTTTGACATCAGGACTACCAACCAACTGAATTGCTTCGTTTGCACGTGCAACACCATCATAAGAGTGTTGCCACTTTCCTAAGAAGTATGTGTTATCTGAAAGCCAGTTGAACTGCTCAATATATTCTTGTTCTGGCTGGTCACCGATGTCAGTTCCTTTTACGGCATCACCACTGGTAATTCCTCCAAATACATAGTTTGAGATAGTTGATTGACGGCCAGTATTACCAGCTCCTACACCATCCAAAAGGGAGTAAGCTCCTATTAATACAGAGTTAACGCCATTCTTATTGCTCAGTGATGCCAATGAGGCAGCACCTTGCGGTTGAATATCAAAGAATGATTCCGAACAAGATACGCTTATTCCAATCAAACCTATTATTAATAATTTTTTCATTGTATTTCTTTAAAAATGTTTGTCAAATTAAAATCCAATTCTTACACCAACGTTATAAGATTTTGCAACTGGGAATGCACCTTCGTCAATACCCATGTGTATATCTTGGTTATCATTTCCAGAAGTTCTCAAGTTAATATCTGGGTCAAGACCTTTGTATTTTGTGAAAGTGAAAAGGTTTTGTCCTTGAATATAGATTTGAGCAGTACTCAACTTGATTTTTTGCACCCAAGCTGCTGGAAAATTGTATGTTAATTGAATGTTCTTAATACGCATGTACGAACCATCTTCAACAAAGTAAGATGAAATTTGCTGACTTGTACCATCTTGTGAATTTAAGCGTGGTAATAATGCATCATCTCCTGGTTTTTTCCAAGATTTATATAACATATCAGCCGAACGGTTTCCTTGGAAAGTATTAAAGTCAGTCCAGAATTTTTGATAGTTAAAGATCTCGTTTCCTTGCGAACCCTGTGCAAAAACTGCCAAATCCCAGTTTTTATAGCCTAAATTAATATTTAAACCATAAGTAAAATCAGGATGAGGATTTCCGATGATTGTTTTGTCAGCAGCAGTAATTACGTTATCTCCATTTTGGTCAACAAACTTGAAAACACCTGCTCTTGTATATGAACCAAATTTTGGAGCAGCAGCAGCTTCAGCATCATCTTTGATTACACCATCAATCTGATAACCATAGAAACTTGAAATCGGTAAACCTGCTCTTGTCAATGAAATTGCAGGAAGACGAGTAGTGAAACCGAAGATTGATGCATTAGGGTCATCATTCAATTTTTCTACATTATTTTTATAATGACTTATCATTCCGCTTACTGAGTATCTCAATTGTCCGATTTTATCACGGTATGTAATATTTACATCCACACCTTTATTACTCACTTCACCAATATTTACATAAGGAATTGAACCTGTACCTGCGGTTCTTGGAATTGGCACTTGTGTAAGCATATTAGAGGTAAGACGAGAATATATATCGACAATTACTTCCAATTTGCTTTTTAACATTGTTGCATCAATACCAATGTTAGTTGAGGTATTTGTTTCCCAACGACCATTTGGATTACCAAACTGAGCTAAGTCAAATCCGTTAGCAATCGAATTACCTGAACCTGAAATATCATAAGCATTGTTTAATGGGTCTGGAATATAAAGCGTATAAGCGTTGAATACATTCGGAATCAACTGATTACCCGTTTTACCCCAACCTCCACGAATTTTTAAATCATCTAAGAAAGTAAGTTTCTTCATGAAATCAAACTCAGTCATACGTAAACCAACTGAAAATGCAGGGAATACACCATAACGGAAGGCTTGTGAAAAACGTGAAGAACCATCACGACGCATAGTGAAGTCAGCCAATAAGAAGTCTTTAAATGAATAATTAATCTTACCGAATTGCGAAAACAACGCACTTGGTGTAGCACCTGCTCCAGCATTTGATAGACCAGCAGCCGAACCTAAGTTTAGGTAGCGATACGATTGATCATCAAAAGCAAAATTACTGCGTGAGGCACTAAAGCCTACTGCATAAGTTTGAACTGCCTCTGTTCCGAGTAAAACATTGAAATCGTGATTGCCGATTTTCTTTGAATAATTTAAGGTATTAAACCAAGTAATTGCACGATCAAAATTGTTTGATACTGTTAAACTATTGGCATTACGTGGCTCGGCAGCTTCAATATCACGATTAAAATACTGTGAGAAGTTGAAGTTATTAAATTCAACACCTAAACTTGTACGGAATTTCAAATCTTTTAAGATTCCTAACTCTGCAAAAACATTTCCAAAAATGTGCGTTCCTTTGATAATATTGTCTTTTTCACGCCATTGTCTCGCTAATGGGTTAGGAGCATTTCCGAGGTTTGAGCCACGGCTTCCTGCAAAACCATTTAAATTTGATGTATTTGTTCCACCTAACGCTACTGGCCCACCCGTAATATCAAAAACAGGAATAATTGGTTGAATACGAATCGCAAATGAAATTGGATTACTCTCATTTTGATTTCCGTTTGGCACCCCAACTCTTTCATCATAAGATACTGTAAAGTTCTCACCGAAAGTCAACCGATTTTTAGTGAATTCTGTATTTGCTCTTACCGAATAACGCTTATAGCCAGTGTATTTAAGGATACCATCTTGGTCGAAATAACTTCCTGAGATGGCATACTTGCCATTTTTTGAACCACCCGTTGCACCTAATTGATAATTTGATATTTTGGCTGGTCCGAAAATTACATTTTGCCAGTCTGTACCTTCTTTATTAGCTTTCGTAATATTAAATGCTGTTCTTCCAAGATTTGGGTCAGCAATATCATTAGTATAGGTATAGTTTGCAGGCAATGCACCATATACATTTGGATAAATATAATCTGCTATTGTTTGCTCACCAGTCGGAGAGAATTTATATTGAGCTGAAGGAGAAGTTCCTGGAGTTTTACCAGCACCAATTTCTGATTCGTAATATAATTGTCCGAGTTCTTTTGTATCCAACAAATCAAGTGTTCTACCAACACGTTGTGTACCCGTGTACATATCAAACGTGATTTTAGGTTCGCCAGAAGAGCCTTTTTTTGTTGTGATAATCACAACACCATTTGCCGCACGAGCCCCATAAATTGAAGCAGCAGAAGCATCTTTTAATACCTGCATTGTTTCAATATCATTTGGGTTTATTTGGTTAAGTGAGCCTTGAGTAGGTGTTCCGTCTATAATGTAAAGCGGGCTATTATTATTAATTGAACCAAAACCACGTACACGAACCATCGTTCCGCCTCCAGGTGAGTTATCGTTTCCGACAGTCACACCTGCTGCACGACCTTGCAACATTTGAGTAACGCTTGCTGCTGGTACCGCCGTCAATTCTTTCGCACCAACAACTGTTACTGCACCTGTTATGTCTTTTTTACGTTGGGTTGCATAACCCGTAACAACTACTTCGCTTAATGCTTTTGCATCTGACTGCATAGCGACTTCAATCACTGAACGATTACCCACTACTTCTTCAACAACTAAATAACCGATAGAAGAAATAACAATTGTAGAACCCGATGGGACATCCAACGAAAAAGCACCGTTGGCATCTGAAGATGTACCTTTATTAGTACCCTTTACTTGAATTGTGGCTCCAGGTAAGCCAATGCCACTTTCAGCATCAGTAACTTTCCCTGAGATTTTTTTTTGGGCAAAAACCATTGAGCTTGTGAAAAAAAGTAAAAGCATCAAAGCTCTTACCCGGATAGGAATTGGGTATGAGTGTTTCATAAGTAAATATAAAAGATTAGGTTTAAAATATTAAGTTTCAAATATAAAATATTATATTTTCAATATCTACACTTTATTAAAAAAAAATAAAAACATTAATAAATTCTTCATTTTTAAGTCAGAAAGAGCTTTTATATTAAATTTACTTTAATAAATATTATTTTTTTAGGAAAAAAAAACGGCTATGGTTTGAAACCATAGCCGTTAGCTATCTCAGAAAATGTAATAAAGTTTTAATACTTAGCTGGCTGATTTGGCTTCGGTAGTGACTTTTTGATAAATTCTCGAATATCTTCATTTGAAGTTTGTAAATCTTCTCTACGCAAGTACATCATGTGACCGCTTCTGTAGCCTTTCCATGACATACGGTCTTTGAGTTTACCACTGGGGTCCATTTGCCACATATTATATTGTGCGTTGAAGTAATCACAAGCCCCATCATAATAACCCGATTGCACCATGACGTGCAAATTTGGGTTTTGAGCCATTGCTTGACGAAGGTTTTCTCCCGTGTTATCGCCAGTTCTGTCCCACGGACTTGTTGGTCCAAACATATAATATTTTAGATCGGTTTTATAATTCAAATCATTTCTTAAATAAATATTTATTGCTGGTGTAAACGAATGTAGCCATGAAGTAAGCTCAGAATTGAAATCTGGTTTATCTCCCGATTCTTTTTTATCAATACCTTTATATCTCGAATCAAGACGACCCACAGTAAATCCTTTGTCTCGCAATAATTCTTTCCAAAAAAATTCGAGCGGAATATCTAAATTTTGTTGCAAAATCACTTTTTCAGATAAACCCGAATACCTCGACATTTTAGCGGCAATTTCCTTTCTTTTTGATTCTTCCAAAAAACCACCTTTACTAATTGCTGGTAAAAGTTCATTTACAGTAAAGTTTTCAACTTCGGGAAGCATTTGAGTTAAATCTTTCTTTTGTAAATCGGATGGTAGCATTTTATGATACCACGCAGTTGCCGCAAAATAAGGCAATTTTAATGCTGCACCCGATGCCGCTCCACGCTCAATACCAAGGGTTGTTGGGGAGACTAAAATTACACCATTCAGGTACATCCATTGAGCGTTTTGTAATTGCAAAGCCAATCCAGAAACACGAGTTGTACCATAACTTTCACCAATCAAATATTTTGGCGAAGCCCAACGATTGGTACGAGTCACAAAAGTATTAATCCAATCGGCTAAATACTTAATATCAGCATTTACTCCAAAAAATTTTGAAGTTGGAATATCTTTGCTGGTCGGACGAGAATAGCCAGTATTAACAGGGTTTACGAAAACAATGTCAGCAATATCCAGAATCGAATAAGGATTTTCTTTGATTCCATAAGGTTGAAGTGGATAACCTTCATCGTCAATATTAAGCAAATGTGGACCAGTATAAGCAATGTGCATCCAAACTGAAGCCGACCCTGGGCCTCCATTGAACGAAATAACCAAGGGGCGATTTGCTCTATCCTTAACGTCAGAACGCTCATAATACGTGTAAAATAAACCAGCAATTGCTTTGCCTTCTTCGTCCCAAACTGGCATTGTGCCTGTCACTGCCTGAAATGGCACTTTCTGCCCTTTGATTGTCGTGATGTGTTCAGTCGTTACATACGAATCTGGGTTAAAAGGAATTGTCAAAGAAGATGATTTTTCTTCCTTCGGAGCATTTGTTGAAGCTGGAGTAGATGGTGCTTTTGAAACTTGATTTTGTGAAAAAGCACAAAAACTCAAAAAAACTAAAGGTAAAAATTTAATTTTCATTGGTTGAGGTTTGTTAATTGAAGTAAAAAATGAAGTCACTTTACATTTCTACAAAGCGACTTCCAAATATATTTAATAAATTTAAATTTTAATACCCCATTCTTTATTCATTGGTCGTCCAAGCAGCGAATTTGCTTCTTTATCATCAATAAATACTTCTTTTTGGGGATTCCATTTTAAAGAACGGTTCAGTCTATATGCAATGTTACCAATATTACAAACCGAAGCTGTACGATGCCCAATCTCAACATCACAAATAGGTTTATTTCGATTTCTCATCGCATCTAAGAAATCTTTATAATGATTCTCAGACTTGTAAACGTGTTTTTCGGTTTCTCCAATTATTTTATCTTTTAAGGAAACTGGCGTAGTTTCGATTTTCTTTCGCTGCACTTTTATTTCACCCTCAGTTCCAACAAAATGAATTGCATTATTCCAATCCCATTTTTCGTGGGTCATAGTAATGCCATTTTCATATTTATAGGTAAGAAATTTAATATCTTTTCCATCGGGAGCTAAAACTTCTACTGGGCCACTATCGTCCATATCGAGCGACCACTGCACAATATCAAACATGTGAGCTCCCCAGTCAGTTACCATTCCTCCGCCAAATTCACGGTACAAACGCCAGTTCGGGAACACGTCTTTTGAAGTAGGCGGAGCCAATTCTGAATTAAAAACCACTGGTGCGTTGGGACCAAGCCATTTTGCCCAATCAAGCCCATCTGGCACTTTTTCTTCTGACAAATTATACGCAACTGGTGGTGCTCCAACATTCACTTTGATGCTTTTAACCTGCCCAATGTACCCATTTCTGATTAATTCAGCTGTTTGTCGAAACTCTGGCCATGAACGCTGCATACTACCAGTTTGAAAAACCCTTTTGTGTTTTCGGGCTGCATTTACCATTGCTCGCCCTTCTCGAACAGTTAATGAAAGTGGTTTTTCACAATAAATATCCTTTCCAGCTTCGGCTGCTCGCACTGACATCGCAGCATGCCAATGGTCAGGCGTGGCAATCACAACAGCATCAATGTCTTTTCTGGCTAATAATTCTCTAAAATCTTGATAGACTGGAATTTCAGAATACGCACCTAGTTGAGTGTTTTTGTCATAATATGCCTTGATTCGGTCGAGTGCTAATTGAGTTTTAGCTTGATAAACTTCGCTAATGGCAGCAATTCTTACTTCGTTTGTATTAAGAAAAGATGTAGAGAGTCCTCTGCCCTGTTTTCCTGTTCCAATAAAACCCAATGAGATTATATCGCTTGGTGCTAAAAACCGAGTGCCATTAATTCCACCAAGTACATGGCGAGGAACAATCATAAAACTTCCTAAAGCCAACGATGCTTTGGTCACAAAATCACGGCGTGAGATATTTTTGTTTTCGGTTGACATTTTAATTTAGATTAGGGTTTTTGCTATGTAATCTCAAAGATAACTTTGAGTAGGTCTTATTCTTCAAAATTATTAAAAAATTTTAAAATACTTTTCAAATTAATAATTATATTAGTGCAATTTATCATTGAAATAATACATTTTCAAAAACACATGAATGCTTCATATTTCAAATGGATTTTTATCGCCGCATTACCAATTTCTACAATTTATTATTTCTATAACCGCTGGTCGTCCGATGAAATCAGTTACAATGAAGAAATTCGTCCAATTTTTAATAAAAAATGTATTGTTTGTCACGGTGGCGTGAAGAAAAATGGAAACTTTAGTTTACTCTTTCCTGAAGAAGCCTACGCAAAAGCAAAATCTGGAAAGTTTGCGATTATTCCTTATGATGCCGATAATTCGGAAGTGATGAAACGCATCAAATCGCACGACCCTGAAGAGCGAATGCCAAAAGATAAAGACCCTCTAAGCGATGAAGAAATTAAGAAAATAGAAAAATGGATAAATCAAGGAGCAAAATGGGAAAACCATTGGGCATATTCGCCTCCAAAATCTTCGATTGATGTTCCAAATATTGGCAAAGAATGGGCTAAAAATGAAATTGATAATTTTGTATTTGAAAAATTAAATCAAGAAGGTCTTTCTCCATCAAAAGAAGCCGACCGTCCCACCCTACTACGTCGATTAAGTTTAGATTTGATTGGACTTCCACCAACACTTCAAGAAACAAAAGATTTTGTGAATGATAAATCGCCAAATGCTTACGAAAAACAAGTTGATAGATTATTAAAATCTCCTGCATTCGGCGAGCGTTGGGCTTCCATGTGGCTCGATTTAGCTCGATACGCCGACTCAAAAGGATATGAAAAAGACCTCGACCGCAGTATTTGGAAATACCGAGATTGGGTAATCAAAGCCTTTAACGCAGACATGCCATTCGATCAATTTACGATTCATCAATTGGCGGGTGATTTGCTTCCCAAAACTCCCAACGAAAGCATCGAATCACTCGAAAATCGCTATATTGCTACCGCTTTTCACAGAAATACCATGGCCAATGACGAAGGCGGCACAAACGATGAAGAGTTTAGAAATATGGCCATCATCGACCGAGTTTCTACAACCATGGAAGTTTGGCAAGGTACAACAATGGCATGTGTGCAATGTCACAGCCACCCTTATGACCCTTTTCGTCACGAAGATTTCTATAAACTGGCAGCTTTTTTCAATAATACCCAAGACCGAGATTTGTATAACGAAAAGCCGCATTTCAAGACTTATGCTAAAGACAAAGAACAAGAAGTAATTCGACTTACAAACTGGATAAATACTAAACTTCCTCCTAATTTATCAAGTATTAAAAATTCAGAAAATGTACTTTTAGCAGAAAAAACAAATGATTATTTGAGAAAATTGGGTTTTTATCGCTTTGAAGCTGAATCTTTTGATAGTACAAGTCGGCACATCGAACTTTGGAATAATCAGAAAGAGATTATGCAAACTACCGAGGGGGCATATACTGTTTATGAAGACATTGATTTGACCAATGTAGAATCTGTAAAATATCGCTATCAAAGCGGTGCAGAAAATGCCTTCATTGAAATGCGTCTTGGAAGTTCAGAAGGAGAATTGATAAGCAAAGTTGAAACCAAATGCAGCGAAAAAGAAGTAAATGTGGGTTGGTCGAGATGGAATCAATACACAACTTCTTCGGGTAAAATTAAACCAACCCAAGGCATACATGATATTTATTTGGTGTTCAGAAAAGGCAAAAACTTTTGGACAGATTTAATGCACCTCGATTGGATGGAACTGCAATCAAGCAAAATGCCAATAAGAACTTTACCAAAACCAGTGCAAGATTCGATTGAAAAATTGGCAACTATTGATGCGATTGCAACGCCAATTATGGTCGAACGTCCACAAAATAAAGCTCGTAAAACTCATGTTTTTATTAGAGGTAATTGGATGATAAAAGGCAATGTAGTACAGCCAGATGTTCCAGCAATTTTACCAAACATGAAAAACTACCCTAAAACTCGACTCGGTTTTGCGGAATGGTTGGTAAACAAACAAAACCCACTTACTTCACGAGTAATTGTCAATCGTTTTTGGGAGCAATTATTTGGAACAGGGCTTTTGGAGTCTTTAGAAGATTTTGGCAGTATGGGTTCAAAGCCAACGCACCCAGAACTTCTGGATTGGCTGGCTGTAAAATTTGTAAATAAAGATAATTGGAAAGTAAAAAGTTTGCTCAAAACCATCGTTATGTCGGCCACATACCAGCAATCTTCTTTGATTTCTAAGCAATTAGAGGCGAAAGACCCTCGAAATTTACTTTTGGCTCGTGGCCCGAGAGTTAGACTTTCGTCTGAACAAATTCGAGACCAAGCCTTGGCAATCAGTGGTTTACTCAATCCAACTATGTACGGGCCGAGTGTTCGTCCTCCTAATCCAACTGATGGAGCTTGGCGAAGAGAAAAAAGTGGCAATCAATTTCGAAGAGCCATCTACACGTATTGGAGGCGTACAAATCCCTATCCTTCGATGATTACTTTTGATAGTCCACAAAGAAATGTTTGTGTTTCGAGAAGGGTTCGTACAAATACACCATTACAGGCACTTACTACGCTTAATGATACAGTTTATTATGCAGCGGCTCAAAATATTGCTTTAAAAATGCAGCTTTCACAAGCAAAAACCATTAAAGATAAAATTCGAGCAGGTTATACACATATTTTTCAGAAACAACCAAGTCAATCAAAAACAGCTTTACTCGAAAATCTTTATAATGAAGCTTTGATTGATTTTAGAAAGAAAAAAAGTACAAAAGCTGAACTTTTAGCACTCACAATTACGGCAAATACAATGTTGAATTTAGACGAATTCCTTACAAAATGAACAGAAAAACTATTTTTGAAGAAGCTTTTTTTGAGCAAGCTACATTCAACACTCGCCGTCATTTTCTGAAACAATGCACTTCGGGTTTGGGTGGGATTGCACTTTCTTCGATTCTCGGCGGCTGTTTTCAATCTGAACAAAAAACGGTTGAAGAAAACCCATTTGCAGTAAAACCTCCGCATTTTCCTGCCAAAGCCAAACATATCATATTTCTGCACATGGAGGGAGCTCCATCGCAACTCGAACTTTTTGACTATAAACCCGAACTTGCAAAGCTGGATGGACAACTTTGTCCGCCATCACTTTTAGAGGGTAAGCGTTTTGCGTTTATCAAGGGAACTCCCAAAATGCTCGGTCCGCAAGCAACATTTCAGCAACATGGGCAATCAGGTGCTTGGTTTTCTGACTATTTCAAACATTTACCAGAACTCGCCGATGATTTGACTTTCTTGAAAGCCATGCACACCGATGAGTTTAACCATGCCCCTGCCCAACTTTTCATGCACACAGGAAGTGCAAGAGTTGGTCGGCCAAGTTTGGGTTCATGGATTACTTACGGTTTAGGTTCTGAAAATCAAAATTTACCAGCTTATGTTGTATTGGTGTCGGGTTCTGAGCCAAGTGCAGGCAAATACCTGTGGGGAAATGGCTTTTTGCCTTCAGTTTATCAAGGTGTACAATGCAGGTCAAAAGGCGATCCAGTACTTTACATCAATAATCCAAATACGATTGATACCGAACTCCGCAAAAAATCAATCGAAACTATCAATAAAATCAATGAGTTGACTTACCAAGAAATTGGCGACCCCGAAACACTAACCCGCATTTCGCAGTACGAAATGGCGTTTAGAATGCAAGCCGAAGTACCAGAAACGATGGATATTTCGACCGAACCAGCATACATTCACGAAATGTACGGAACGGAAGTCGGCAAAGCCAGTTTTGCCAATAATTGTTTATTAGCAAGAAAATTAATAGAAAAAGGCGTGCGAGTGGTTCAACTTTTCGACCGAAGATGGGATAATCATGGTACAGATGAAGGTAGTGGCGTTGATATTGGTTTACGCAGAAATGTTGAATACGTTGACAAACCAATTACAGCTCTCATAAAAGACCTCAAACAACGTGGACTTCTTGACGAAACATTGATTGTTTGGGGAGGCGAATTTGGACGAACACCAATGATGGAAAACCGAGCAGGTGATAATAACACCCCACTCAAAGGCCGTGATCACCATGTTGATGCCTTCACAATGTTTATGGCTGGTGCTGGCATCAAAAAGGGTTATTCGCACGGCGAAACCGATGAAATTGGCTATTATGGAGTAAAAGGAAAAACACACATCCACGATTTACAAGCAACCATCATGCACGTTATGGGTTTTGACCATGAACAATTCACGTTTCCTTTTCAAGGGCGAAATTTTAGATTAACCGATGTTTCTGGGAAAGTAATTCGGGAGATTTTATAGTATTATCTAAAAACAACACCTTTCATTCTTGGCAATTTTGTCTTAATTTTACCGCATGAATGAAGAAAAAAATCCGTGGAAAATACTTGACTCAGAAGTCAAGTATGAAAATAATTGGATACAAGTTGTCCATCAGAATGTTATCAATCCGAGTGGTGGAAAAGGAATTTACGGCACAGTAAATTTTAAAAATATTGCGGTTGGAGTTGTGCCAATTGATAAAGATGGAAATACATGGCTTGTTGGTCAATATCGTTTCCCGCTGAATGAATATTCTTGGGAAATTCCAGAAGGCGGATGCCCTGACGGCGAGGAAGTACTTGAAACCGCCAAACGTGAATTGAAAGAAGAAACTGGCCTGATTGCTCAAAATTGGTCTCTAATCTCCAAATTGCATACCTCAAACTCTGTCTGTAATGAAGTAGCCTATATTTTCCTTGCCGAAGAAATAACCCAATCAGAAAGCCAACCAGAAGACACTGAGCAACTACAAGTAAAAAAAGTTTCGCTCAAAGAAGCCCTTGAAATGGTTTTGGCCGATAAAATAACCGACTCAATGAGTGTGGCGGGAATTCTGAAAGTTGCACGTTTAAAAGGTCTTTGATATGCTTGAAGCAGTAGTTTTTGGTTTCGTAACGGGCGTGGTGCTAAGTTTTGGTTTCGGAAGCGTTTTCTTTGCCCTCATTCAAGATAGTATTCAGTATGGCTATAAAGCAGGTGTAAAAATCTCACTCGGAGTTGTTTTTGCCGATGTTATTATGGTTACCATTGCTTTCTTGGGAACTTCATTTTTACCAAATATTCCAAATTTCGGCCTGTATTCACGTGTTTTTGGTGCTTTTTTGCTTATAAGTTTAGGATTTGTGCAGTTTCGTAAATCTAAAGCTCCATCTAAAATGCAAGAATTTAAATTAGCCAGATTCTTTTATTTTTTTGGAAAAGGGTTTCTTCTGAATGTCATCAATCCTGTCAATTTTATATCTTGGATGCTCGTTTCGGCAACTTTGAAAGGCTATAAATATGATTCACTTGACGAAATCCTGTTTTTTAGCACTTGTATAGTTATGATTTTTGTGGTGGAATCTGCTTTTGCCATTTTTGCAGACCGAATCAAAACAAAACTCAATGATAATACAATACTCTATATTAAATATTTTTCGGGTTTGGTTTTCATAGGTGTAGGCCTAAAAATGGTTTGGGATGCTTATAAAATAATAATTGCGTAAAAAAAACGTTTGCCACACATTATGTGGCACACGTTTTTTTAAATTCGCAAGTTGGAAACTTGTTTTACTTTCCTTTTTGCTTGTTTTCCGAATTCTGATTCAAAGCCATCATTTGCTTCATGGTTTTATCAAAACCTTCAACCGAACCATCCATAAATATTACATTTCCTTTGCCATCTTGTGCAACCTGACGCATAGTTTCTGTCCACAACGAGAATAAAATAATTGATGGGTCAAGATGTGCTTTTTCCATTTCAGCAGCAGCTACAGCCATACCTTTTGCAATTTCTTCACGGAATTGAGCTAAGCCTTGTCCACGCAAACGAGCAGCTTCACGCTCAGCTTCAGCCGAAATTCTGATGGCATTTCCATCGGCCTCTGCACCTTTGGTTTTTGTAATCAAAAGAGCCTGTCCTTCATTTTCGGCAGCAGCTTTTAAGTTATTTGAAGCCACCACTCTCGACATTGATTTTACTATTTCTTCATCAAATGTAATATCATTTATTTGTAAATCAAGCAAATGATAGCCCCAACCATTCAAAGTATGGTCAAGGTTTGACTTCACATCAGTAACGATTTCATTTCTTAAACCTAAAATTTCTGCTTGTTTCTTGGTGGCAACAAAACTACGAATCGAACCTTCGATTGAACGAACCAAAGCTTGCATAAAGTTTGCTTGGTCGATAAATTTAAATGCTACATTTTTTATCTGCTCTTCCGATTGGTCGGTGACAGTATAAAGCAACATTGCCTTGAAGTAAACATTAGCTTGGTCGTTGGTAATTGCTTGAAACTGTAATTCTGCCGAGCGATTTTGAATCGAAATTGTACGAAAAACAAACTCAATAAACGGAATCTTGAAATTCAAACCAGGAGTCATGATTCGGCTATACTTACCGAATACCGTTATCACAGCAACATTGCCTTGCTGAACAATAACGACTGACAAAAATAAAACGACTGCAACTACTACGAGTAGAATAATTGTTAACATTGTGATTTACGGTTTTAGTTAAATTTTAGTCAAATGTAGAATGAAAGTAGCAACCTAAGCTAAAATCTTGACAAATGGTAAAATCACAAGGAATATTTGTAAAAAATATATTTATTGGTAAAATTTCTACTTTAAATTACCCATTCCGCCATCAATATGAAGTATTTGTCCAGTTATCCAGCTGCCTTCGTCAGATAACAAAAGTTTAGTGGCTGCCGCAATATCTGCACTCGTTCCAACCCTACCGAGCGGATGACGTTTGTTTGAAGCATCAATTTTTTCTGGAGAAGAAAGTAACATTTTTGCCAAAGGTGTATCGGTTAAAGATGGAGCAATGGCATTAAAACGAATTTTTGATGAAGCATATTCGGCTGCTAATGAGCGAGTTAAGCCCTCAATTGCACCTTTTGAAGCTGCTACCGAAGCATGAAATCCCATACCAGTTTGAACTGCAACTGTACTAAAAAGTACAACCGAAGCATTACCAGAAGCCTTTAGTTTTGGTAAAACAGCTTGAATCACATTAACTGCCCCCAAAACATTTATCTGAAAATCTTTCTGAAAATCTTCACTCGTAAATCTATTAAATGGCTTTAGATTAATTGTTCCTGGGCAATAGGCAAGCCCATCAATTGTAGTAGGGAGTGAAGCAAAAGCTTGATTGTCAGGACTTGCTGCATCCCAAGTGATATGTGTAGATTGCAAATCGGGTTGTGTACGAGAAGCAGTAAAAACATTTGCCCCAGCTTCTATTAATGATTGTGCAAGAGCCAAGCCGATTCCTGAACTTGCTCCTATGATAAGATAATTTTTCCCTTGAAAAGACATAAATTAATGATAAATGGTGAGTGGTAAATGGTGAATTTTTATTCATTATATATCAGAACTGCCTAATCACTAATTTGTTTTCGGTCTATCTATCGTTTCATCTATAACAATTCACCATTTACCATTAACAATTCACCATTATATGCTCAATACCTTCAAAAACTCGCTACGTTTTTCCTCTTTATTGAAAGCACCACTGTAAAATGAAGTAATAGTTGAACTCGTTTGGTCTTTTACGCCACGAGATGAAACACATTGGTGATCGGCGTCAACATAAACGGCCACATCGTCAGTCATCAAAGCATTTTTGATAGCGTTTCCGATTTGAATTGTCATACGCTCCTGTACCTGTGGGCGACGGGCAAAATGATTTACAATTCGGTGTAGTTTCGATAAGCCAATCACCTTACCATTGGAAATATAAGCCACATGTACTTTTCCTACGATTGGCACAAAATGGTGTTCGCAGCACGAATAAAATTGAATGTTTTTCTCAACCAACATTTCATTATAATTGTATTCGTTGGTGAAAAGCGTCATTGCAGGTTCATTTTCAGGATTTAGGCCCGAAAATAACTCTTTAACATACATTTTTGCTACACGTTTTGGCGTTCCACGAAGACTTTCGTCTTGCAGATCAAGCCCGAGCGTAAGCATAATTTCTTTGAAATGTTTTTCTATGATTTCAATTTTTTCATCGTCGTTCAAATCAAACGCATCATCACGAAGTGGTGTTTCGAGTTTAGTAAACGGGTGGTCTTGGTCATCAAGTAATAATTCGTTCACAAAAGTTTTTTCTTTAAATTGGATATTCGACATAATTTCGTTCAGTTTCAAATAGTGTAATTTTCAAATCATAATCATTTGATATTTTTTCTCTCAAAATATCGTAAATCACAATAGCAATGTTTTCAGCTGATGGATTTAGTGATTTAAATTCCTCAACGTCCAAGTTTAGATTTTTGTGGTCAAGTTTATCCAAAACATGTTTTTTAATTAAATCACTTAAAACTTTTGTGTCGAAAACATAACCTGTCTTTGGGTCAACTTCACCCGACAGTCGAACAATCAAATCATAGTTGTGCCCGTGATAGTTCGGATTATTACATTTTCCGAAAACTCGGGCGTTCTCTTCAGCATCCCACTCTGGGTTGTGAAGACGATGAGCCGCATTGAAGTGTTCTTTTCGCAACACCGCAACTCTCTTTTTTTGATATTCCAAAATTGAAGTTTAAAAGTAAATAAAATGTTAGCCAAACAGTCATTACAAAGGTTGTGTACAACACTTGTAGGCTACCGAACGGTGGTTAAATCGTTCTAAAGAAACAGTTTCAAATATACTAACAAGTGGTATTTTTATTTTGTTCAAGATTTTTTCAAAAAAAATATTTATCTTAATTTTCATATTATCACGATTAAAATATTTTTTATCTATTTAGATTGAAAAAGATTATTTTTTTTATTAATCGTTTATTTATAAAAATTTTTTATTTTATCTTTGAATCACAAAATCTTCAAACCAACCTAAATATGAACCGTCGAAATTTTCTTTCAACCAGCTTGGCAACTTCAAGCATTCCGTTTATAATAAAGAAAAAAAATCTATCTGAGGATAAAAAAATAAGGCTCGGATTTATCGGAGTCGGACTTCGTGGACGTACGCACCTGCAACAAGCACTTTATCGCTCAGATGTTGAGATTCCTGCTATTTGCGATATTGACCCAAATTCAATTGCCGAAGCCAATAAAATTTTTCAAAAATTTGGCAAAAAAGAGCCAATTGCCTATATGAAAGGCGAACGTGATTTTGAAAATTATGTAAAAAGAGAAGACCTCGACGGAATCATTATTTCGACTCCGTGGGAATGGCACGTACCAATGGCGGTTGCAGCCATGAAAGCGGGGAAATATGCAGGGGTTGAAGTTTCGGCAACTGTTACACTTCAAGAGTCTTGGGATTTGGTCGATACTTACGAAAAAACTGGTTCGCACTGCATGATTCTCGAAAACGTTTGTTATCGCCGTGATATTATGTCGGTTTTAAATATGGTACGTAAAAATATGTTCGGTGAAATGCTCTACGGACATTGCGGATACCAACATGACTTGCGTTTTGTGAAGTTGAATGATGGAAAATCAGCTTACGGAAAAGGTGTTGAGTTTGGAGAAAAAGGTTTCAGCGAAGCACGCTGGAGAACACAACATTCGGTCGATAGAAATGGCGACCTCTACCCTACACACGGGCTCGGGCCAGTTGCACATTGGATGGATATAAATCGTGGAAATAAGTTTGATTTCTTGACATCAATTGCCACAAAATCTCGTGGGATGCACAATTATATTGTAGAAAATGGCGGAAAAGACCACCCAAATGCCAAAGTCAATTTTAAATGCGGTGATATCGTAACGACTACGATTCAGTGTGCCAATGGCGAAAATATCGTAATTATTCATGATACAAACAGTCCACGACCATATTCACTTGGTTTTAGAGCTCAAGGCACAAAAGGTATTTGGATGAACGATGGCAACCAGATTTATTTAGAAGGTGTTTCTAAAAAACATGATGTTTGGGAGCCATTTGCCGACTATCAAAAACAATACGACCACCCACTTTGGAAACGCTTCGAGCAAGATGCAGTAAATGCAGGTCATGGTGGAATGGACTTTTTTGTGCTTCGTGCGTTTATTGAATCTGTAAAAAACAAAGTTGCTCCACCAATTGATGTTTATGATGCTGCAGCTTGGAGTGCCATCAGTCCTCTTTCTGAACTTTCAATTGCTCGTGGTAGCTCACCAGTTGAAATTCCAGATTTTACACGTGGAAAATGGAAGACCAACAAGCCAATCTTTGGTTTAAATGATAATTACTAATCCATCCCATTTAAAAAGGATTCTAATTTAGTCAATGGATTACATTTTTAAGCAAATGACTTAAGTCATTTAAAAGTAACAAGTCATTCCTTTGATTATTTCAGCATCTTGTTTCAACAAGATTGAAATAACGATAATAAATTAATTACTAATCGAAAAACAAGAGTACTTAAAAATACTTTTTATGCAAGAAAATAAAAACTATACTGGCCCATTAATCATAATTGGATTATTATTTTTCGTCTTTGGATTCGTTACATGGGTTAATGGAACGCTCATCTCTTTTTTCAAAAATGCTTTCGGACTCAGCAATGCCAATTCATATCTGGTAACCTTCGCTTTCTTTATTTCATATACAATAATGGCGATTCCGTCTTCTTATGTTTTAAAAAAAGTTGGTTTCAAAAAAGGCATGTCGATTGGCTTAGCAATTATGGCAATCGGAACTTTCACTTTTGTGCCAGCTGCAAAAGCTGAATCTTACCCATTATTTTTGGCAGGATTATTTACTATTGGTATAGGATTAACTTTACTACAAACAGCCTCAAATCCTTATGCGACAATTCTTGGCCCACGAGAAAGTGCAGCACAAAGAATTAGTATTTTGGGAATTGCAAACAAAACTGCCGGAATTATCAGTCAGAAAGTTTTTGGCGGAATACTTTTAGCTGGAAGTGTAGCTGGTGCTGCTATTTCACCCAAAGCGGAACTTGCAAAAGTTATTACACCATATTTGATTCTAACCGTAGTGCTAATCATTTTGGCGGTTTTGATTTTGCTTTCAAAAGGTTTACCCGAAGTTAGTGAAGAACAAGAAAGTGTTGATGGTTCAAAAAGTACTAATAAAACAAGTGTATTCGATTTCCCGAATTTGGTTTTAGGACTAATTGCATTGTTTTGTTACGTAGGCGTAGAAGTTATCGCAGGTGATTCAATTATCAGTTACGGTATTTCATTAGGGTTTTCGACCGAAGAAGCGAGTCAATTTGGTACTTATACGCTATGGCTAATGATGTTGGGCTATGTTTTGGGCATAGTTTTGATTCCAAAATACGTTTCTCAACAAACTTGGTTGAAACTTTCATCCATTTTTGGCATAATCATTACTATATTTGCGTTAGTAACTACAGGCTTTACGTCTGTGTTATGTATAGCAATTTTAGGTTTGGCAAATGCCATTATGTGGCCAGCTATTTGGCCACTGGCCATTGATGGACTCGGGAAATTTACAAAAACTGGTTCAGCTTGGTTAATTATGATGATTGCAGGCGGTGCGATTTTACCACTTGTTTATGGCAGTTTAGCAGATTATTTGCATAGTTCGCAAACTGCTTATGCTATCATGATTCCTCTATACGGATTTGTTCTATATTTTGCTATGCTTGGTTACAAAAAGAAGACTTGGTAATTTTCATCAATTCTATAAACCAACATTTTTGTGCAACAATCTTATATAATTTCGGCAGTGCGTACGCCAATTGGTAGTTTTGGCGGTTCACTTTCAAGTATTTCAGCCCCAACCCTCGGTGCGACGGCAATAAAAGCAGCCATCGAAAAAGCTGGTATCGAACCAAATCAAGTCGAAGAAGTGCTTTATGGCAATGTTTGTCAGGCAAATGTTGGTCAAGCACCAGCTCGTCAGGCTACGCTTGGAGCTGGCTTGAGCAATAAAACCAATGTAACAACCATCAATAAAGTGTGTGCTTCTGGCATGAAATCTATCATGTTAGGAAGCCAATCTATTGAGTTGGGGCAAAATGATCTTGTGGTAGCAGGTGGCATGGAAAGTATGTCGAATATTCCATTTTATCTATCAAAAGCTCGATATGGCTACGGCTATGGCAATGGTGAATTGATTGATGGTTTAGCCAAAGATGGTTTGGTCAATGTTTATGACAATAAGGCGATGGGCTGTTTCGCTGATGCTACCGCCAATAAATTTAAGATAAGTAGAGAAGAGCAAGATGCTTTTGCCATCCAATCATACAAACGCTCAGCAGAAGCTTGGGCAAGCGGAATGTTTGCCAATGAAGTTACGCCAGTTGAAGTAACCGACCGCAAAGGCAATGTAAAGGTAATTTCGGAAGATGAAGAATTTAAAAACGTAAATTTTGATAAAATACCAACTTTACGTCCTGCTTTTACAAAAGAAGGAACAGTTACGGCCGCTAATGCTTCAACAATTAATGATGGAGCTGCCGCACTTGTTTTAGCATCTGATGAAGCAATAAAAAGTCAAAACTTAAAACCAATTGCAAAAATCATTTCTTACGCCGATGGCGAACACGAGCCAGAATGGTTTACAACTGCTCCAATTATCGCTGCCGAAAAAGCACTAAAAAGAGCTGGTTTGACAATCGAAGATATTGATTATTTTGAAGTAAACGAAGCGTTTGCAGTTGTTCCAATGGCATTTGCAAAACACTTTGGCATAAGCTACGATAAGCTAAATATTTTTGGTGGTGCTGTTTCACTTGGACATCCGCTTGGCTGCTCAGGTGCGAGAATCGTAACCACGCTCGTAAATGTACTTCAAAATAAAAATGCAAAATACGGAATGGCAGCCATTTGTAACGGTGGAGGCGGTGCAAGTGCCATTATTGTAGAAAAAATTTGATATTTATAAACAAAATTCAAACCTTGCAGGATAATACCAATCTTGTAAGGTTTTTTCGTATTAATAATTATTAACGAAAAGATTTTACCTATTTATCTTTTCAATCATTTGTCCAAAATGAAAGTAAATTCTGATTCAAGTAGTATTCTACAAAAGTTTTTTGGTCCAAACCAAGTTGTAATTCAAGCAACATCTCCAGGCAGAATGGACGTAATGGGTGGTATAGCCGATTATTCAGGCTCATTGGTTCTTCAAAAATCAATTTCCCAAAAAGCAACTGTTACAATCGGAATCAGAAATTATAATCAACTTCACATCAAGAGTTTAGATATTGCTTCCCAAAATGAGCTTTATGTTGATTTAGATGAATTACCGAATAATTACGATGAAGCTCAAAAATACCTCAAAAGTATTGCAGGTGGAGATTGGGCTTCATATATTATTGGTTGTTACTTAGTTCTGTCAAATGAGAAAAAAACAAAGCTGGGTGGACTCGACATTCTGATTCAGTCTGATGTACCAGTTGGAAAAGGAGTTTCTTCATCAGCAGCACTTGAAGTAGCTACTTTAAAAGCAATAACCGAACTTTTTAATATCGAATTGTTTGATACCGAACTTCCAAAATTAGCTCAAAAAGCCGAAAACTTAGTAGTAGGAGCACCATGTGGCTTGATGGATCAATTGGCATCTTATTTTGGTGATAATAATAAATTACTACCAATTTTGTGTCAACCTGACCAACTCTATGATTTGGTGGAAATTCCACAAGATTTATATTTTGTGGGAATTGATAGTGGCGTAAAACATGCAGTAAGTGGAGCATCATACAGCGAAGTTCGTACGGCAGCTTTTATGGGTTATTCTATAATAGCTCAAAAATTAGGGTTTTCTAAAGACAATTTAGGCAAACAAATACATTCCGAATTGCCTTTTGGTGGCTTTTTGAGTAATATTAGTCCATCATCATTTGAAGCCGACTTTGCTCGAAGCCTCAACTCAATGTATGGAAAAGATTTTATTAATGATTTTGGTGTAGTAACTGATAAACTTTCAGTTATAAAACCTGACGCATTTTACAATATTAAAGCCTGTGCCAAGCATCCAATTTACGAAAATCATCGAGTAAAATCTTTCAAACAACTGTTAAAATCTGTAAATGAAACAAATTATGGCGATATTTTACCATTGATGGGAGAATTAATGTTTCAGTCGCATGAAAGTTATAATAATTGTGGTTTGGGTAATGAAATGACCGACAAAATAGTAACAATGGCAAGACAAAAAGGTATTGAAAATAATATTTACGGAGCAAAAATTACTGGTGGAGGTAGTGGTGGAACGGTTTGCTTGATGGTTTATGGCCAAAAAGGTTTAGAATCAGCCAAACAACTTTTTGAAGAATATCAACAACAAACTAATCAGAGTTCTTTAGTTTTCTTTGAGTAATTGCCGAAATCCATTATTAACTTTACACTTCGCAACATAAATGAAAAAAATATTTGCATCTGCATTCATACTAATTGTGTTGATTTATGGTTGTAAAACCTCACAATCAAGCACTTATGTACCTGTACCCCAAAAAGGCTTAATGTCTTTTTTGAAATACAACGAAAACTTCAAACCCATGATTTCGGCTCATCGAGGCGGTGGAGATATTGCTGGTTATCCTGAAAATTGTATAGAATCGTTTGATTTTCTTGCTAAACAAATGCCTGCAATTATTGAATGTGACATTGAATATACGAAAGATAGTGTGTTGATTATGATGCACGATAATTCGCTGAATCGCACAACAACTGGAACAGGGAAAATTTTTGAACAAAATTGGGCAACTTTTAAAGATGTAAAATTGAAAGATAATGCCGGAAAATTGACAAATTTTCAAATTCCGACACTTGAAAAAGTCTTAAATTGGGGCAGGAATAAGGTAATTTTTACCCTTGATGTAAAACGAAATACACCTTACCCAAAAGTCGTAGAAATGGTTGAAAAATTGAAAGCCGAAGAATATTCTGTCATTATCACGTACGATGTCAATCAAGCGAAAGAAGTTTATAAACTTAATCCAAAATTGATGATTTCGGTTACAATACGTGATTTGAAAGAATATGAACGCTACCAAAACGCTGGAATTCCAGATAAAAATATGATAGCATTTATCGGAACCCGTGAACCAAATAAAGAATTTAATGATTTTTTGCACAAAAAAGGCATCTGCACTATTTTAGGAACTCTGGGAAACTTGGACAAAATGGCAATTACTAAAGGAGATAAGGTTTATAGCGACTGGGTACAAAATGGAGCTGATATTTTATCAACCGATAGAGCTATCGAAGCTTTCAATGCTATTAATAAAAAATAACAGTCGTCACAATTTCACTCTCTCCAAGTTTTAAGTCTTTTTTTTATCACTTTGCCCCATTTTTCCAAAATATTAATAAATAATTCCATTTGGATAGGTTTACTGATATAATCATCCATTCCTGCCTCCTCACACTCTATCCTACTTTCTTGTAAAGCATTTGCTGTCATTGCAATGATAATAGGTTGCTCAATATTTTGAGTTCTTATTTGGGTGGTCGTTTGTAAACCGTCCAACTTTGGCATTTGCACATCCATTAATATAACTTGGTATTCTTTTTTAGAAATGGCATCTAATACCTCTTCACCATTTTCAGCCAAGTCTGCCTCAAAACCTAACTTACTCAAGAGTCGTAAGGCAAATTTCTGATTCATTTTATTGTCTTCTGCAACTAAAATTTCCATTGGGAACTCTTTTGCAAAATCGACAGAAAGTTTATTTGCCGAATTTTTTTCAGCATTTTTTTCTACCAATATCGGTACTACTTTCGGTGCTAATTCATTATGAATGGTTCGGCATAAAATATGTTGTTTGACAGGTTTTGTCAAAACCGAACAAAACAAATCTGGATGCTCCTTGTAATAAGTGTCAGAAATAGAGCTTAGTGAAATAATCGGTAATTGAGGGTTTAACTTTTTAATTTCTAAAGCCAGTTCTAAACCATCCATGGTCGGAAATTGCATATCAGCAATGACCAAAGAATATACATGGTTTTCCTTAACGAGTTTTAAAGCTTCCTGAGGAGAATCAGTCAAAGTTGGAATCATTTTCCATCGTTCTAACTGCCCTTTCAAAATACTTAAATTGGTAATATTATCATCAATAACCAATATTGTTTTATTCTCTAAACTTTCTAAATTAAAAGGAGGAATTGAAAATGCAACCTCGCTCGTCGTTGTTTTTATAGTGAAAGTAAAAGTTGTACCTTTTCCAACTTCACTTTCAACACCAATATCGCCTTCCATTAAATTTACTATTTTTTCACTAATAATCAAGCCAAGTCCAGTACCACCATACTTCCTACTTGAGGAAGAATCTACTTGAGAAAAAGCCTTAAACAACCTATCTAATTTATCCGCTGGTATTCCAATGCCCGAATCTCTAACTTTAAAACCTAATTTGACTTGATTGTTATCAAACGTTTCTTTTAAGAATACTTTAATGAAAATTTCACCTTCATCAGTAAATTTAATAGCATTTCCAATCAAATTCAGCAACACTTGACGTAAGCGTAATTGGTCACCAATGATATGAGTAGGGACATCCGAATCAATTTGATATAATAACTCAATTTTTAATTGAGCAACTTTGGCCGCAAAAACATCTAATGTTTCTTCGATACAATTTCTTAGGTCAAAGGATTTTTCTTCCAATTCCATCTTTCCAGATTCAATTTTGGAAAAGTCCAGAATATCATTAATCACCGTTAGAAGCCCTTCTCCACATGTTTGGATGGTGTCGGTATAGCTTTTCTGCTCTTCGTTCAAGTCTGTTTCTTCTAACAAAGAAGTCATACCTATAATCCCATTCAGAGGAGTACGAATTTCATGACTCATTGTAGCCAGAAAAATACTTTTTGCCCGATTAGCCAATTCTGCTTCTTCTCTTGCTTTAAGTTCCTCTTGTATAGATTCATTCAATTGTCTGGTTCTTAATTCGACCTGTTTCTCAAGACGCTTCTTGTGCATTTCTATTAAATTAAGTCGGTATTTATAGTAAAAATAAATTAAACCCAAAGCAATAGAAATTATTAGTAACCTAAACCACCAAGTTTCCCAGAAAGGTGGCAAAATAATTAATGTAAGAGATGTACCTTGTTCATTCCACAACCCATCGTTATTTGCAGCTTTTACACGAAATGTGTACGTTCCAGCGTCCAAATTAGTATAAGTTGCAGTTCGTCGATTCCCAATATAATTCCAATCTTTATCAAAACCTTCTAATTTATAAGCATAGGTATTTTTATTAGATAATGTATAGTTTAATGCCGAAAATTCAAATGAAAAAACCGATTGTTGATAAGATAAAGTAATTTCTTTAGTTTCGCTGATGGGCTTAGTAAGAGGAGAGCCTGAACCTTTCTTGCGTGAAATAATTGATTGATTAAAAACCTGAAAATCAGTAATATAAACTGGTGGGATAAAAGTATTGTCATGCAGGTTTTCAGGATAAAAGGTGTTTAAGCCATCAGTACCACCAAAGAACATTTCGCCATCTCGTGTTTGGAAAGCCGCTCGAGGTTTAAATTCATTTCCTTGTAAGCCATCTGAAACACCATAATTTCTAAAAACCTTTGTAGTAGGATTATACTTGGAAATGCCTTTATTTGTACTTATCCAAAGATTTCCTTTTTTATCTTTTAAAATACTGTGAATCAGGTTATTTGCTAATCCATCCTTATCAGTTATCGTCTGAAATTTCTTTGTTTTCAAATTAAACAAACCTAATCCATTCATTGAACCTATCCACAAATAACCTTTTCCAGCGTCAACAATTGTCTGTACATTATTATTACTCAAGCTTTCTTTGTCAGCAGGGTTATTGACATAATGGGTAAATGTTTTTGTTTTTTTGTTAAAATAATCCAACCCGTTTTCGGTACCTACCCACAAATTACCTTCTTCATCTTCCCACAAAGCCTTCACATAATTATCACAAATGCTGTTAGGGTCATTTGGATTGTTCATATAGGATGTAAAGCGTTTTGTTTTTCGGTCATAATAGTTTAACCCGCCTGTCCAAGTACCTAACCAAAGATTTGAATCTTTACTTTTAAGAATAGTAAACACACTTGAAGCAGATATACTATTTGGGTCTTTACTATTTTGTAAGTGATGCGTAAATTGCCCTGTTTTCTTGTTGAACAAATCAAAACCACCCAAATATAAACCTAAAGCTAAAATATCTTTTTCTACTTCAATGACCGACACCACATAATCTGAACCAATACTATTCTCATCATTGGGGTTTTTCTTATAGGCTGCAAAAGTTTTATTCTTTCTATTAAAATAATTCAATCCACCACCGTCAGTACCCAACCAAATTTCATTGTCTGATTCTCCAGCTATTGACAAGATGATGCTTGAATTTAGTCCCTTTTTTTCTTGCTTATAAAGCGTAAACTTTTTACCAAATTTTGGCAAGAAATTTATTCCTCCCGAATAAGTTCCTACCCACATATTTCCAATATCGTCTAAATAGATACTGTAAACTGAATTATTACTAAGGCTATTATTATCATTGATATCATACTCAACGGTTGTAAATTTATTATTTTTCTCATTATACAAACTTAAACCTCCATTTTCTGTCCCTATCCACAAATTTCCTTCTTTGTCATTCATGAAAGAAAGAATATTGTTAATAGCAAGGCTCTGGGGATTTTTGGGGTCATGTTTAAAAGTGGTAAACGTATTATCATTTGCATTATATTTTGAAACACCACCCTTTGTTGTACCAATCCAAAGGTTCTGATTTATATCTTTGTATATCGCTCTAATCCAATTCGAACCAATTGTTTTTGGATTTTTAGGATCGTTGAAAAACTGTGTAAATTGTTTTTTTTCAAAATTATATTTATTCAAACCATTTCTTGTTCCAACCCAAAGGTTACCAAATTTATCTTCTCCTAATTGAAAAATAAAATCACTGCTCAAACTATTTGGTTGGTTTACCTGATGCTGAAAAAGGGTAAAAGTCCCTTTTGGGACATTAAGTAAATAAAGGCCTGTGGTAGTTCCTAACCAAATTCGATGTTTGCTGTCTTGAAAAATATCACGTATAGATAGTTTTGTGTTTTCGCCAAAAAAATGAAAAAAACTGTCAGTTGCTCTGTCAAATTTATCTAATCCACTGGCAGTTGCTACCCATAAATTCCCCTGATTATCTTCTAAAATATCATATATATAATTATCATTTAGGGTCGAATGGTCAGTATGTGAGTGCTTGTAAGTAGTAAAACGATAACCGTCATACTTATTTAACCCTTCTTCCGTTGCAAACCACATAAAGCCCTGTTTATCTTTAAGAATTGCACTAACATGGCTTTGAGAAAGTCCTTCGTTCGTAGAAATCCGCGTAAACGAAAACTTCTGGTTTTGTGCCCATGATGAATGAAGGCAAAATATAAAGTAAAAAATAAGGAAAGAATATTTCATTGGTTAGGAAAGCAAGCTTTTAAATAAGAAATGTAAATGATAAATTCAATAGCACGCACTCTCTACGAAACAAAGGCACAAAGTTAAGAGATAAACTAAAAATATAACATTTATAAGGAAAAACATGGCAAAAATTATGCCAAGCGTATTGTTTTAATTTCCTTTTGAACTTATTGATAAGAAAATATAAATTTGCTTTTTACTAAGAAATATTTTGTTGTATTTATTGGTGTTTCAGCCATTTAGTTTGGCAAGTAGTTCATACTCGTAGGAAGATTAAAATTAGTTTTTCTTAGTAAAATATTCGGCTACCACGAGAACCAGATATTTTCGTTGTGATAGTCAAAACTAAAATATTGAACTCATTAATGAGGCGGTTCAATAATTCTTTTACGTATTAGATTATACGTAAATATTCTTGAATAAAATTTCATTTCAAAAAAATAATCTTTGTTTATCAACTTTTTACATTATTAATGAACTGAGCATAAATTTTAACAAATAGGTGTTTTACTAAGCTAAAATACTTTTTTTTGACTAAATTTGAACGATCATAAACTAAACTTACCAATGAAAAAAACCTTAACCACCTTATTAGCAATTTCTTATGGATTAGCTTTCGGCCAATCCTCTCTAAAACCAAGAATTAATGCAGGAGCTGATGCTATTGAGAAAAAAGTTATTACTTGGCGTCGTGATTTTCACCAAAATCCTGAATTAGGCAACATGGAGTTTCGCACATCAAAAATCGTTGCCGACCATCTGCGGTCATTGGGCATAGAAGTACAAGAAAATGTGGCCGTAACAGGTGTAGTTGGAATTTTGAAAGGCGGAAAACCTGGCCCAGTAGTAGCTCTTCGTGCTGATATGGATGGACTTCCTGTTACCGAAAGAGTTGATATTCCATTCAAATCAACAGTTAATACCATTTATAATGGACAAAAAACAGGCGTTATGCACGCTTGTGGTCACGATTCTCACGTAGCTATTTTAATGGGAGTTGCCGAAGTACTGGCTTCGATGAAAAGTGAAATAGCTGGAACAGTGAAATTTTTATTTCAACCTGCTGAAGAAGGTGTTTATGACCCGAAATTATTAAAAAATGGCAAATCAGGTGCTGAATTGATGGTCATGGAAGGTGTTATGGAAAATCCAAAAGTTGATGCAGTCTTTGGCTTGCACATCAGTTCAGTTACCGAAGTCGGCACTATTGGCTATCGTCCAGGTGCTACTATGGCGGCCGTTGACCAACTGGCTATAAAAATAAATGGGAAACAAACGCATGGTGCAAATCCTTGGTCTGGTATCGACCCAATCACGACGGCTTCACAAATCGTAATGGGTTTGCAGACAATTGTCAGCCGCAATGTAAATATTACAGAAAACCCAGCAATCGTAACGGTTGGGGCTATTCATGGTGGAATTCGCCAAAATATTATCTCAGAAAACTTAGATATGATAGGCACAATCAGAACTTTTGGAACTGAGCAACGAGAATTGGTTCATCGTAGAATTAAAGAAGTAGCCACAAATATAGCAGAAAGTGCTGGTGCAAAAGCCGATGTAACTATCGACACTGGCTATCCAGTAACATACAATGATCCTGCTTTGACTGAAAAAATGATTGCTTCGGTTGAAGGCGTTGCAGGAAAAGAAAATGTAAAAGTACAACCAGTACAAACTGGAGCAGAAGATTTTAGTTTCTTCCAACAAAAAGTACCAGGGTTCTTCTATTTTTTAGGAGGAAAACCAAAAGGAAGCACTACTCCTGCCCCACACCATACACCAGATTTTTATATCGATGAATCAGGCTTTACACTCGGTATCAAATCTTTGGCTGCTTTGACAGTAGATTACATGGAAATGAATACTCCAAAAGATAACCAAGCAACAGCCATTGGTAACAAAAAAGCAAAAAAGAGTAAATAATTAGACCATAGTCAACAGTCCACGGTCTATTGTGTTTCAAACCGTGGACTGCCAACTATTGACCATCGACTAAAAATGTCTGCAGAAATTATTGAATTATATCAAGGGAATTTGGATGAAAGAAAACTTCGTCAGATAGTGGAATGCCTTAAAAATGGTGGAATCATCATTTATCCGACTGATACCGTCTATTCGATGGGCTGCGATATTTTCAATACAAAAGCAGTAGAAAAATTGAGTAAAATCAAAGGAATAAAACTCCAACACAACAATTTTTCGATTGTTTGTCACGATTTAAGCAATATTTCAACTTATGCCAAAGTGTCAAACAATACATTCAGGCTTTTAAAAAGAGCATTACCTGGTCCTTTTACATTTATTCTTCCTGCAACAAGCGATTTACCAAAAACCCTACAAACCAAACGAAAAACGATCGGTATCAGAATTCCTGACCACGAAATTCCGTTAAAAATCATTGAAATGTTGGGTAATCCAATCATCACAACTTCAGTAAAAGATGACATTGATGATATTTTAGAATACCCAAACGAAATTGAAGTGATTTACTCACAAAATGCCGAAAAGGTCGATATTATCATCGACGGTGGCTGGTGTGGAATCGAACCTTCAACGGTAGTTTTGGCAGTCGATGATGACTTTGAAGTAATTCGTGAAGGTGTGGGAGATTTAAGTGAGTTTTTGTAGCACAACCGCTTCGGCGGTCCGATCTCAGAGTTGTATCAAATATCCAATTATCAAACACAATTTAGAAAATTGTGGTACATCAATGCACCACATATTCCTCCACCTCTTCAACCTCAACTAACATTTTATCATTTATCGAAGATAAGCTTACCTGCTTTGTCTCGTTGATAAGCATTGGGTCATATTTGGCAGTTACACGCACATAATTTTCTGTCCAGCCGTGCATATTTCCGTCCTCAATATCTTCTTCAAAAAGCACCGAAAATTTCTTTCCGATTTGACTTTCATAGAAAAATCTTTTTTTCTTATCTGATAAAATATGAAGCATTTTAGAGCGTTCGGCACGTTTGTTTTGTGGAACATTAGGCTTAATGGAAATTGCCGTGGTATTTGGTCTTTCAGAATAAGTAAATACATGTAAATAACTGATATTCAGTTTATTCAGAAAATTATAGGTCTCTAAAAACTCTTCTTCAGTTTCGCCAGGGTGACCTACAATCACATCAACACCAATGCAGCAATCTGGCATTAATTGCTTGATTTTATTGACTCTTTCAACATAAAGTTCACGCTTATAACGGCGTTTCATCAATGCCAAAACCTTACTCGAACCCGATTGCAATGGAATATGAAAATGGGGAACAAATCGCTTCGATTTTGCTACAAATTCAATAATTTCATCAGTCAGAAGATTAGGTTCGATACTCGAAATTCGGAATCTTTCAATTCCCTCAACTTCGTCTAATTCCTTAATCAAATCAAAGAAAGTTTCAACTCTGATACCATTCTGTAAACCAAAATCACCGATATTTACTCCTGTCAATACTATTTCTTTTACACCACTCTCTGCAATTTCTTTTGCAGCCTTTACCACATTTGCTATCGAATCTGAACGACTTTTGCCACGAGCCAATGGAATCGTGCAGTAAGAACAGGGGTAATCACAGCCATCTTGCACTTTCAAGAAAGTACGAGTACGGTCATTTAATGAATAGGAAGTATGATAATCAACCGCTTCTTCAATTTTGGAATTGAAAATTGTCGCCTTTTCAGATTTTTCACGAGGTTCTTTTACAAAATCGCCTAATAAATCAACCAAACGAAATTTTTCAGCCGCACCTAAAACAGCATCAACACCTTCAATTTCAGAAATTTCTTGCGGTTTTAGCTGTGCATAGCAACCAATAATAGCCACATAGCCATCAGGATTTACTCGATTGGCCTCTTTGACAATCTTTTTACACTTTTTGTCGGCGTTCTCTGTCACCGAACAAGTATTGATAATAAATATGTCAGGAGTCTCATTAAATTCTACTTTCTGATAACCACGACTTTCAAACATACGTCCAATTGTCGAGGTTTCTGAATAATTTAATTTACAACCCAATGTATAAAATGCTACTTTTTTCATCCTTTTGTTGTAGAGCAAGATTCTATCTTGCTTGTACGATTTTTACGAAACGAATTATAATCAGAAAATACAAAATTCTGATTCAACAACTTAGAAAGTTGTTTTACTAAATAAAGCTACAAAGTTAGATAAAAATCAGTTCGTTTTTGATAGAATTTTTGTCTTTCACTATTTAAAGCTATGCAAAATTGCACTATTTCAAGAAGATACATAAACATACTTTCTATATTTTCAAATCTCCAAATTTTCAAATTTTCAAATTAGTAATTTCTCGCATTCTTCATTTAATTGAATTAATTTTGCGTTTTCAAAAACCTCTACAAAATAGCAACAAAATGATTCATTTCTTCGGAAGCCAAGACACAGTATTTGCGGTACAAACGCAAGACAACCTTTCAAATGAAGACATCAAAAAACTCCTTTGGCTTTTTAATAGCCCAGCAGACCACAAATACACCCTTACAAATACCAAAGACGCTTCATTAAACGACTATTTTGTTGGCCCACGTGCCGCAATGATTACCCCTTGGAGTACGAATGCCGTAGAAATTACTCAAAATATGGGAATTTCGGGTATTATTCGTATCGAAGAATTTAAAACTGTTACGGAAGATTTTACGGGCTTCGACCCAATGCTTTCGCAGAAATATTCTCAGCTTAATCAAACAATTTATACAATTAATATCAAGCCTGAGCCAATCATTGAAATCGAAGATATTGCTGCTTACAATAAACAAGAAGGCCTTTCGCTTAGTGTTGAAGAAGTTGAGTATTTGAATAATCTTTCTACAAAACTGGATAGAAAATTGACAGATTCTGAAGTTTTTGGTTTCTCACAAGTTAATTCAGAACACTGCCGTCACAAAATCTTCAACGGAACATTTGTTATTGATGGTGTAGCTAAAGAAACTTCGCTTTTCAAATTAATCAAGAAAACATCCGAAACCAATCCAAACGATATTGTTTCGGCATATAAAGATAATGTAGCCTTCGTAAAAGGTCCAAAAGTAACGCAATTTGCTCCATTAAGTGCCGATAAGCCAGATTTCTATGCTGAAAAGCAATTTGATTCTGTGATTTCTTTAAAAGCAGAAACGCATAATTTCCCGACAACAGTTGAGCCTTTTAATGGTGCTGCTACTGGTTCGGGAGGTGAAATTCGTGACCGTTTGGCTGGTGGAATTGGTTCTTTGCCCTTAGCAGGAACAGCAGTTTATATGACTTCGTACTCTCGTTTGGAAGAAAATCGTCCGTGGGAGAAAGGTATGTCAGAACGTCCGTGGTTGTACCAAACTCCGATGGATATTTTGATAAAAGCTTCAAATGGTGCTTCTGATTTTGGTAATAAGTTTGGACAGCCGCTCATCACTGGTTCGGTTTTGACATTTGAACACGAAGAAGATGCACGAAAACTGGGTTTCGATAAAGTGATTATGATGGCTGGTGGAATTGGCTACGGAAAATCAGAACAAGCCATCAAACAAAAGCCAAAAGTTGGCGATAAAGTTGTGATTCTTGGTGGTGAAAACTATCGAATCGGTATGGGTGGAGCAGCAGTTTCATCGGCCGACACTGGTGCTTTTGGTTCGGGCATTGAGTTAAATGCAATTCAACGTTCAAATCCAGAAATGCAAAAACGTGCTGCCAATGCCATTCGTGGCTTGGTTGAAAGCGACCACAACCCAATAGTTTCGATTCACGACCACGGTGCGGGTGGACACCTCAACTGTTTATCGGAATTAGTAGAAGAAACTGGAGGTTTAATTGATTTAGATAAATTGCCAGTTGGCGACCCTACCCTCTCGGCCAAAGAAATTATTGGAAATGAGTCGCAAGAAAGAATGGGACTTGTGATTGGTGAAAAAGATATTGAAACCCTCAAACGCATTGCCGACCGTGAGCGTTCGCCGATGTATGAAGTAGGTGATATTACAGGAAGTCATCGTTTTACATTTGAATCAAAATCGACTGGCATAAAACCAATGGATTTTGCGATTGATGATATGTTTGGTAGTTCTCCCAAGTTCATCATGGACGACAAAACTGTTGAAAGAAGCTATTCAGATTTAATATATTCTACTGAAAATATTCCTACTTACTTAGACCAAGTGCTTCAACTCGAAGCCGTTGCGTGTAAAGATTGGTTGACGAATAAAGTTGACCGTTGTGTTGGCGGCCGTGTTGCCAAACAACAATGTGCTGGACCTTTACAATTGCCATTAAATAATGTTGGTGTAATGGCTCTCGACTTTAAAGGAAAGGAAGGAATTGCCACAACAATCGGTCATTCGCCAGTTTCTGCATTGGTTGACCCTGTTGCGGCTTCTCGAACTGCTATTGCAGAGTCTTTGTCAAATATTGTTTTTGCACCTTTGAAAGATGGCTTGAAATCGGTTTCACTTTCAGCAAACTGGATGTGGGCTTGCAAAAATGAAGGTGAAGATGCAAGACTTTATGAAGCAGTAAAAGGTTGTTCAGATTTTGCCATTGAACTCGGAATTAATATTCCAACAGGAAAAGATTCGCTTTCAATGAAACAAAAATATCCAAACGATGAAGTAATTGCTCCAGGAACAGTGATTATTTCGGCAGGTGGAAATTGTTCAGATATTACAAAGGTTGTTGAGCCAGTTTTAAAGAGAAACGGTGGAAATATTTATTATCTGAACCTATCGCAAGATTCGTTTAAATTGGGTGGAAGTTCTTTCGCTCAGATTTTGAATAAAGTTGGTAGTGAGGTACCTACAATCAAAGATGCAGAATATTTCAAAAAAGCATTCAATACACTACAAGATTTGATTAAAGCAGATAAAATTACAGCTGGACATGATGTTGGTAGTGGTGGTTTGATTACGACTTTACTCGAAATGTGTTTTGCAGATGTAAATCTCGGTGCAACGATTGATTTGAGTATTTTGCAAGAAACTGACCTTGTGAAAATATTATTTGCTGAAAATATTGCAGTTGTAATTCAAGCAAATGAAGAAATTGAGTCGGTTTTCGCTGAAAATAATATTGAGATTTTCAAAATTGGTTCTGTTTGTGACGGTACTGAATTAAACATTAATCAGCTAACATTTAATATCCCTCAGCTAAGAGATACTTGGTATAAAACTTCTTTCTTACTTGATTCAAGACAAGCTAAAAACGGAGTTTCGGCTGAAAGATACAATAATTATAAAAATCAACCATTGCAGTTTACTTTCCCAACTCAATTTGATGGAAAGAAACCAGTAATTGACTCAAGCAAACCAAGACCTAAAGCGGCTATTATTCGTGAAAAAGGAAGTAACTCTGAGCGAGAAATGGCAAATGCCATGTATCTGGCAGGTTTTGATGTAAAAGACGTTCACATGACCGATTTAATTTCTGGTCGTGAGACGCTCGAAGATATACAGTTCATTGGTGCAGTTGGTGGATTTTCTAATTCGGATGTTTTAGGTTCGGCAAAAGGCTGGGCTGGAGCATTTTTATACAACGAAAAAGCAAATACAGCACTCAAAAATTTCTTTAAACGTGAAGATACCCTTTCGGTTGGTATTTGTAATGGTTGCCAGCTGTTGATGGAGTTGGAATTAATTAACCCTGAACACGAAATTCATGGCAAGCTCCACCACAATAAATCTCATAAACACGAAAGTATTTTTACTTCGGTGAAAGTGCAGAAAAATAACTCGGTAATGCTTTCGACACTCGAAGGTGCAACTTTGGGAGTGTGGGTTTCGCACGGAGAAGGAAAATTCAATCTTCCATATTCAGAAGACCAATATAATATTGTAGCAAAATACGGTTACTCCGAATATCCAGCCAATCCAAACGATTCGAATTACAATACTGCGATGATGTGCGACAAAACTGGACGTCATTTAGTGATGATGCCTCACATTGAACGTTCGACATTTCCGTGGAACTGGGCTCATTATCCTGAACGTAAGAATGATGAAGTTACACCGTGGTTAGAAGCTTTCGTGAATGCTCGTAAGTGGGTTGAGGCAGTGAAGTAATTACATATTTTTTATGAGT